>CAZLEX010000001.1:0-136518 GCA_964558655.1 uncultured Oscillospiraceae bacterium
AAGTAATGTTTAATAGGAATTGTGACGAAAAATACAAGTTAAAACTTAAACCCGTTAAAACAGACAATGACCAATTGTTGCTTTTAATAAAGGACAAAATTGATGATATGGATCGCAATTCCAATATCTATAAAAACTACATACACAAAGTCTATATTTAAGGCAACAGATTATCCGGCTATTGCAAATAATGTGGATGATAATAGAGGCAATTCTGTTCACAAAAGGTACAGGACTAAAGAGTTAATATTCAATGATAATCGAATATGGATTTCAACACAGTTCTTTGAGTCCGATAGAGATGCTGTTATCGAATGGTATAAAAATCATCTTTAATCGTACAAAGTATTAGGGTATCCCGACCGAGTACCGTTTTGTAGCCGCAGGAGTAAAAACAGTCTGCTTGCTAAGATAATGCAAATTATCGTGCGGCAGGCTGTTTTGCGAAGGTGGATAACCAAATGGTCTGCTCGCTAAGAATAAACATCAACCTAAAATTTACAAAAATAAAGGCACAGTCAACGGATTTTTTCGTCCGTCGGCTGTGCCTTTACTGTTATTTTATAGTGTGATTATCTTAACTTTTTTCTTCTTGGAATTTAAGATTTTAAGTAGCGTATCATCTATTCCGTCGGTATATTTACCTGCCAAAATAAGAGCATTTTTCTTGGAAATCAAACTTTGAATTATCAAAGTTCGTTCCTCATCAGTGAGATAAAAATAAAATTTACTCATACAAAAATCACTTCCGTATTCACGATTTCTGTTGCTCTGTTACGGATGTTATTCATGTTATGTACCCATTCCATAGGAGAAATTGCTTTCAATTTTCCATAACATTTTCTTTTTCGGCAAGTGATTTTACAGTCTGCTCAAACATTTCTTTCATTGTGATTTTGGATAAATTAACATCAAAAGGATTTCTGTTGCAGATTTTCGATGCGATGCTTATTATAGGCGGAGCGATTATCTGCGAGTGCCAAACAAGATACGCGGAAACAAAAAGGAAAGTCAGATACAATACAACAATAATCATTTTACCGCTATTTTGTTCTAAGGTGTAAAAGCGAAACGGCACAAAAATATGACAATAAATTTTTTGACTATAAATATCTTGCAATTATTGACTTTTGGTCAATTAAGGTGTATAATTCGATTGAGTTAGCAGCGGCTAATTAAGACGCTGCTATATTAAAAAGCACAAGTTAGCGTATGCTAACCACTATATGAGAGGAGTCACTATGGCTATTGTAGAATTTAAAGATGTAACCCGTGTATATACCAGCGGTGATCATGAATTGAAAGCACTGGACGGTGTGAATTTCAATCTTGACGATGGAAAATTCGTAGTTATTCTCGGTCCTTCGGGTGCGGGAAAGAGTACGCTTCTTAATATGCTTGGCGGTCTTGACAGCCCGACAAGCGGTACTATTACAGTAAACGGCAAAGACATTTCCACTCTTTCAAATAACGAACTTGCCGATTACCGTGCTTCTACTGTCGGTTTTGTATTTCAGTTTTACAACCTTATTCCAACGCTTACTGTCCATGAAAATGTTGCACTCGTAAAAGATATTTCCAAAAATGCCATTGATCCGAAAAAGATGATTGCAGAAGTTGGACTTGCCGACCATATGCAAAATTTCCCGTCTGAACTTTCAGGCGGCGAGCAACAAAGAGTATCCATTGCCCGTGCTCTTGCGAAAAATCCGAAGATTCTTCTTTGCGACGAGCCGACCGGTGCACTTGATTCCGAAACGGGAGTGCTTGTCTTAAAACTCCTTCTTTCCATGGCGAAGAATTACGGCAAGACCATTGTTGTTGTTACTCATAATCAAAATATCGCAAAAATGGCAGATGTAGTCATTCGTGTAAAGAACGGCAAAATCAAATCTTACGAGGAACAGACAGCTCCCATGAGTGCCGATGAAGTGGAGTGGTAAATTATGCTGATTAAAAAACTGTTCCGTACTGCATGGAGTTACAAATCGCAGTTCATTTCAATGATTATTATGATCGCAATCGGTGTTGGCGTTTTTCTCGGCTTTAATATAGAATGGAAAAGCCTTGAAACCGATGCATTTTCGTTTTTGGAAGATACAAACTATGCCGATTTCAGAATTTATTCGGAAACCGGATTTACAGATGATGATGTAAACGCCATTCAAAACATTGACGGTGTAAATGCTGCAACACGGTATTTAAATGTAAATGTGGGGATTAAGGATACAAAAAAATCCGTTGCTCTTAATGTGTCCGAAAACTATACCGTTTCCACGATGATGATTATGGAAGGTAAAGAATATGACGAAAGTTCCGAAGGTATTTGGCTATCGGATAAGTTTGCCGATGCCAATAATATCAAGATCGGCGATAAACTTGCATTTACATATATGGGGATTGAAATTACCGGAGAGGTAGTCGGACTTGCAAAAAGCGGTGAAAACCTGATTTGCGTGGCTGACGAGAATCAACTTATGCCCGATTACGATGCTTTCGGATTTGCGTATATCACACCGAAAGCATTGGAAAAAGCTCTCGGTTTTGCATTTTATCCGCAAATTAACATTATTTCCGACATGGATAAAGCGGACCTTGAGGAAGAAATCAAGAATATTACCGGAACAACATTTCTTGTCATTGAAAAAGATGATCACTATTCTTACGCCGGAGTATTGAGTGAATCCGAAGAAGGCAAAACGATGGGTTCTGTTTTGCCGGTACTGTTCCTTGCTATCGCTATTCTCACAATGGTAACGACAATGCACCGTATTTCCGCTAACGAAAAAGTGCAGATTGGTACACTCAAAGCACTCGGATTCCGTGATCGCAAGATACTAATTCACTATACATCGTACGGTTTGATGATTGGTCTTATAGGTATGGCTCTCGGCATTACACTCGGCTATTTTGTAGCTGCTTTTATTATCAGTTCGGACGGAATGATGGGAACCTATCTTGATATGCCCGTTTGGGATCTTGTGATGCCCGGATTTTGTATTCCCGTTATGGTAGTGATGTTGCTGTTTTTAACGCTTATCAGTTATCTGTCTGTTAAAAAAATACTAAAAGGCACAGCAGCGGATACGCTACGACCTTATACTCCTAAAGCAATGAAAAAGAGTGCAATCGAAAAAATTCCGTTTTGGAACAAATTATCTTTCGGCACAAAATGGAATATTCGTGATGTTCTCAGACATAAATCTCGCAGTGCAATGACGCTCGTGGGTGTTATCGGATGCACCGTTTTGCTTGTAGGCGGACTTGGCATGAAGGATACAATGGGCAGTTTTCTTGATATGCTTGATAATGACATTAGCAATTACACCACAAAAATAATTCTTTCGGAGTCTGCCGCAAATGAAGATTCTGCGGCACTTGCCGATGATGTAAACGGTGACTGGCAAGCTTCAAGCGGTATTAGTTATGAGGGAAAAACTTTAAGTCTTGATATTTACAGTGCGAATAACGGCAAAATCGGATTTCTTTCGGAGGAAAACGAACCGATGCAACTGACCGATGACGGTGTATATCTCTGCCTGCGTTTGAAAGATACCGCTAAAATCGGTGATATCATTAAGTTTTCACCTTACGGTAGCGATAAAACCTACGAAGTAAAAGTTGCAGGCTATATTCGTTCCCTCGTCAGCGAATGTATTGTAACGACCGACACTTACGCTGATGCTGTCGGAATAGAATATCACATTGATTCTATCTATACGGATATGGTATCTGAGGATATCGAAAATTCCGTCCTTATCTCAGGCAAGCAAGACAAGGGTACCATTATGGACAGCTATGACAATTTTATGAAAATTATGAATACGATGATTGTGATATTGGTGGTAGCTGCCATTGTGCTTGGCATTGTAGTTCTGTATAATCTCGGTGTTATGAGTTATGTGGAACGCTACCGTGAGCTCGCCACGCTTAAGGTTCTCGGTTTCCGTGACAAGACTATCGGAAAATTATTGATAAGTCAAAATATATGGCTAACGGTCATAGGCGTGTTGCTTGGTATTCCCGCCGGAGTGGGCGTGCTTCAAATATTGATTATCACGCTTGCCGACGAATATGAAATGAACCTCACTATCGGAGCGATGACTTATATTATCAGTGCATTGCTGACTTTCGGAGTGTCCTTACTTGTGGGACTAATGATTTCGGGAAAGAACAAAAAAATTGATATGGTAGAAGCCTTGAAAGGAGCAGAATAACAATGGAAAATTATATTGTTATCGCAATTATGGCCGTAGCTGGCGGTTTTGGTATTTATTATGCCGTTAAGCACTTCAAAGGTCAGGGCGGATGTTGCGGAGGTAGCAATTATAAGCCGAAAAAGAAGAAGTTAAAGAATGTGCTCTGCCGAAAAAACTTTAAGGTAGAAGGTATGCATTGCGAGCGTTGTAAAAACAGAGTGGAAGAAGTGATTAACGATATGAAAGGCGTTGCCGGGAAAGTCAATCTAAAAAAAAGCGAACTTACCGTTTACTATGCTGAGGAAGTTGCCGACGATATTATTAAATCGAGAATTGAAAAAGCCGGATATACGGTAACGGATATATGGGAATAACCGAATTTTTGTCGGCAGTTTGCATTGTTTTTTCCTTTCTCGGACTGTCTTGCACAATTAAACGGCTCTGCCGTAAATATGTTAAAAGACAAAATGTAACAGGCAAAAGAGAGCAATGAATAATTGCCAAATTTAACAAGTGTATGGCACGATTCGATATTTTATGTCAATAGTTGTGGTTAAATTTTCAAAAAAAGAATTGAACAGTGCGGTCGAGGAAACTCGATCGCATTATCGTGTGTTGAAAATCCGATAATAAAGCATATGAAAATTTACTATGCGACCGCTATATAGGAAGGTTCATTTCGGTTAGATTAAAGTTTGTAATCTTCCGTCTTTTCTGCTTTTTCAATCCAAAGCATCTACTTGTCCGAAGTTTTCACCGTTTAGGAGGCTCAATTCTTTGGGATGCATTGTTATGTGCCGGAATGTTTATGCTTATTCGGGGACAGTCCGAAATGATGTTTATATGCTCTGCTGAATGAATATATCGATTGATATCCGAGATCTTCCGCTACTTTCGTTACGGAATAATTTCGAAGAAGCCGATTAGCAAGTAACATTCGTTTGTTATTGCGGTATTCTATTAAACTTATTCCGAATGTCTGTTTAAACTTTTTTTCTAAATAAAATTTACTTTGAAAAAAGCATTTTGCAAAATCGTCAAGATTCATTTGAAATCCATTCCCCGCATCAATGTAATCTCTGATTTGATATGCCACATTTGAAGAAAAGTTGTCATCTTCCGTAACATTTGGAAAATTTGCATCTATGATAACCGATATCAATCGTATCATAGATGCTTTTTTTGCAAGCTGAGATGTATCTTTGGAAATGATTTTGAAAAAATCGTAAAGAAATTCGTTTTTATTCGGTACCGTTATGAGCGGCACAGAGGAATAAGAGGAAAAGTAATCCTTATGTATCCAGCTTTTTTCAGTTTCCGTCATAACATCGATATCTTTAAACGATATCGGAATTATTTCACTTTGAGGACGGTATGTTATATCAAAATGTATATGCGGTTGATATATTTCTCCTCTCTCAATCTGAAAACCGTGCGGGATTCCCGGCCGAATAAAGATAAAGTCTCCGGATTTGCAGGAATATGATTTATCATCGTATGTAAGTGTAAAATTTCCTTTTTCCAGATAGATTAACTCATAATCGTAAATAACTCGGCGTGCGATATTATGATTTGATGGAATAACGGATTGTATAGCCAAGCGAATGTAAGGATTTATCAATGACAAATGCGTAAGTATCACCGCCTTATAACAAGAAATGTTAAAACTAAAGCATTATTTGCTATTTACATTATAATACATTTATAATTATTATTATAATGAAAAATACTAAAATTTCAATATAAAATTAGTACGGAGGACAATAAATGTTAAGAAATCTTACATTAAAAAAAGATATTCGCACTTTTTCGGTTTGTCCCGAAAATCCGACAGGTAAAAAGGGTGAAGGCGGAAAAGCGACGCTTGAAGAGGGGAGTGCGGCGTGGTCAGCACGGGAGCTCGGACGAGGTTGGAAAGTAAACCCGTACATTGTGCTTGAAGCGGGTAAGACGGCGGTTATTGCCGATATTGAAGGTGAGGGATCTATAAAGCATTTTTGGATTACAGACAGTGCAGAGTACGGCAGACAGCTTATATTGAGAATTTTTTTCGATGGGCAGAACACTCCTGCCGTTTACTCTCCTTTATCTGATTTTTTTGCAAATGCGGATAATTGCGAATATCGGCAAATCAGTAGCCTTGCCATGTGCTATAATCCTCGCAAAGGCATGAATTGTTATTTTGAAATGCCTTATTTTAAGGGCTTTCGTGTGGAAATAGAAAATATAGGAGCAGTATCTGCAAATATATACTACCAAATAGACTGTGAAGAAAAAAAGATATCTTCCGACAGCCTTTATTTTCATGCACAATTCAGACGCACAAATCCGTTGCCTTACAAAACAGCGTACACTATATTGGATAATATCAAGGGCTTTGGTCTATATGTCGGAACTTATTTACACTGGGGTACCAAAAGCAACGGTTGGTGGGGTGAAGGTGAAATCAAATTTTTTGTAGACGGAGATAGTGATTTTCCAAGTATATGCGGTACGGGAACAGAAGATTATTTTTGCGGTGCGTATAATTTTGATGTAAACGGAAAATATATCGAATTTTCCACTCCATATTCAGGACTTTCAAAAGTCGGATATACGAATGATACCTATAAATCGCAAAGATATTTTGATATGTATCGCTGGCACATCACGGATCCGATTTACTTTAAGGAAGATTTGCGGGTAACCATACAGGCACTCGGCTGGCGAAACGGCAGCAGGTACCTTCCTTTGCAAGATGACATTTCGTCTGTTGCCTATTGGTATTCGGATAATCTTAGCGATATTTATCCCTCAATGCCGTCCGCCGATGAGTTGGAGCTGACATAATTTTTGTTTGAGCTTAAATTCATGGCAAAATTTTGAAAACATATTTTTTCTTCCCTTGACAATGCGATTTGTAAGTGGTAAAATGAAGTCAATCGAATTATTTTATGTTTCAGGAGGTTATCATGAAATTTATTGTATGCGAAAATTATGAAAAAATGTCCGAAAAAGCCGCTGAAATTTTTGCTTCTCAGCTTATTTTGAAGCCGGACAGCGTTCTCGGACTTGCGACAGGTACGACTCCTATCGGGACATATGACAGACTTGTTGAGATGAACCGTGCAGGTAAGATTGACTTTTCTCTCGTTAAAACATTCAATCTTGACGAATATTATCCCATAAAAGCCGAAAACGATCAAAGTTATCGCTATTTTATGAATAAGTATCTCTTCGACAAGGTTAACATTGATAAGAAAAACACCCATGTTCCGAACGGTGAAGCCGCTGATCCCAATGTTGAAGGAAAAGAGTATGATGCTATGCTCGCCGAAGCGGGAGGAGTTGATATTCAGCTTCTCGGTATCGGCAGAAACGGACACATTGCTTTTAACGAGCCGGATACTTATCTCATTGCGGGAACTCACAAGACCGGACTTACCGAAGATACGATAGAGGCAAATTCACGCTTGTTTAACGATATTTCGGAAGTTCCTCATCACGCTCTCACAATGGGTATGGTGTCCATTATGAGTGCGAAAATGATAGTGCTTTTGGCAAACGGAAAAGGTAAGCATGATGCAATTGTAAAGCTTCTCGACGATAAAATTACTCCGGACTGTCCGGCAAGTTTCCTGAAGCTTCATCCGAATGTTGTTATTATTTGCGATAAAGAAGCGTACGAAGGCTGAGATTGTTACTGTAAAAAATACGCCTGATTATGTGACACCCAAAAGTCAGAATTTTTGCAGCGTAGCGGTTTAGATAACTGCTACGCTGTTGTTGTATAAAAGACCGCCCATTTACTTTCTTTGAACAAATTCATATCACATATTAATTACAAAATTTCCGTTTCACCGTCTGCATATTCAATACTATTTACGGCATCAATGAAACATTTCGGAAAAGCGTTATGGAAAATATCAAGAATATTATTAATCACTATTTTAAAATAAAAATGCAAATTTTGATTCTTTATATCATTAAACAAAACATATAAATATTCTCCTAACTATTATAGTGTTTTGCTTGTGCCTCATACATATCTCTGTAAGTCGGTAAATTATTTAAAAGATTTTTATGAGTATCGAATCCTTTAATTGTTCCGTCTTGAATATAAATAACTTTTGTTCCGTCTTGAATATAAATAACTTTGTCCGCATAATTAGCTACCGATAATCTATGAGATATGTATATTACGGTTTTATTTTTTAATACTGAATTGAAAGTAGTTAATTCATCTTCTGCAAATGCATCTAAAGCACTTGAAGGTTCATCTAAAATAACAATAGCTGGATCTTTAAATAAAACTCTTGCTAAAGCTAATTTTTGCAGTTCACCTCCGGACAACAAAATTCCTTCGCTATCAAGAATTTTACCAATCTGCGTATGTATACCTTTGGGTAAAGAAGCTATTTTTTCTCCTAAACCAGCATTATCCAATGCATTTAAAATTCTGTTTTCGATTTCTGGAGTATCTTGATATTCATTCATTGCAACATTTTCTGCTATTGATAAACAATAATACTTATAATCTTGAAAAACAATGCCAAATTTATTTCTATATGATTTGTATTCAATATTTTTAACATTAGTATCCATGTATAATAATGAGCCTTTACTAACAAAGTAAAATTTGTCAATGATGGGTGACAGTTTTCATATATGATATTGTCGGTTTATAACACATCGATTGTAATGCTACAGGTCAAGCAATAATTTTGACACTTAATGCTTGAAAAAGCATTATCTTTGTGGTAAAATAATTCCAAAACAAATTCGCATAATCTTATTTGAAAGTGAATATTATGAAAAACAGATACGAAAAAAAATTACTTGTCGCTCCCAGTATGAGCGATGGAATGGGACTTTTGTCAGTACATTCCACATTCGGAATTTTTATGGATATTGCGATGGAACACGCAATGGAACTCGGAATGGGGCTTGACAGTACGATGTCACGCGGACTTTTTTGGATAACTGTCCGTACCCGTGTAAAATTTATCCGCCGTCCGAAGTTGTCCGATTTGCTCGTTTGCGAAACATGGCCTGAAAAGCCTTCACAGCTCAGAACCAACAGATTTTATACACTTTGCGACAAAGACGGAATTGCAGTCGAAGGAAAAACAGAATGGGCAATGATAAATCTTGAGACAGGGCGTCCTCAGCCGATGAGCGATATATTCCCGAAGGATTTTGAATTTAAAAACGACAAAGTGTGCCGAACGCCTTTCATGAGAATAAACGACGATTTCAAAGACTGTCCCGCTCTGCCGGATTTCATAGTCGGAAGTTCGGACATCGATATGGCACATCACATGAACAATGTAATGTACATCAGAGAACTTTTAAATCTTTTTTCAACTTTTGAGCTGGAACAGATGAACATAACGGAAATGGAAGTATGTTACAGAGCTTCTTGTTATGAGGGAGATGTTCTCACTCCGCGTTACCGCAGAGTCGAGGGCGGAGTCGATTTCGGCATACTCCGTGCAGACGGAAAAGCGGCGGTTCTTATCCATATAAAATTTTCAAATCCGCTCTTTCTCAGATAAACTAAACACATTTTGCCGATTTTTTAAAATTTATGTTGCATTTTGAAGTAATTTGTGTTATCATGTAGGCGGTGAACAATAATAAATACTTTGGAGGATTAACATGAAGAATTGTCCCAATTGTCAAACTTCCGTGGAAGACAATGTAACTTTTTGCCCTTCCTGCGGAGCAAAGATGGCTGACGAATTCACTTCCGTTAAAGATCAGGATTCGGACACCACAGAAAAAACAGTTAACAATAAAAAGAAGTGGCTTGTTCCCGCAATTATCGCGGCAGCTGCAGTGGTTCTGCTTGTAATTATAGCAGCTGTTATTTTTTCCGGAGGAAACAAAGCTCCCAAAGGTGCGGTTTATGTAGCCGACGGAAATCTTATGTATACAACATACGGAAAGAAAGCTACGGAAATTACGGAAGATCCCGCTCGCAGTTCCGTATATGTTTCTAAAAATTTAAAGTATCTCTATTACAGCAAATCCACAGATAACGGAACAACATGGTATGTAAAAAAATATGGCAATCTTAAAAAAGATGCAACGAAGATAGACACCAATATTTCTTCCGGCATTTATATAACCGATGACGGTAAAACTCTTTTCTATATTAAAGACAGCAGTCTTTACAGTTTCAATGTAAAGAAAGGCGAGAAAGAAAAACTTAAAGGTGATGTAAGCAATTTTGTATCTTCGCCTGACGGGAAAATCATTTATTACCAAACACAAAATGACGACGGAGACAATGTTATATATCTTTACGGAAAGAAAGAATCCAAGAAGATTGCAACCGGAGCCAATCTGTTAAGCGTATCCGAAGACTTCAAGACCGTTTACTTCACAATTGACGACAATTTGTTCAAGAGCAAAAACGGCAAGGAGAAGGTGAAGGTACTTTCCGATGTTTCTCAAGTTTATATGATATATGAAGGCGGAGAAATTTATTACGAAAAGAACGACGGAGAAGACACAAAGCTTTGCTTCTTTGACGGAAAAAATGAACACGATATCTGCAAAGATGATTTCTCTTGCTACACGGTAAGTTATGACAAGCCCATTTTGGTATACAGTGTAATCGGAGAGGACGAAACTGTTTATATGTGTGCATGGGAAGAAAATACAAGCAAAATAACAACGAATGATGACGGAGCAAAAGACTTTACAATTTCCTCCGACAGCAAAACACTTTATTACATAGATAAAGTCGATGACGGTGCCGGTGAGTTGTTCTCGGCAAAACTCTCGAAGAAGTTAGGTAAAGCAAAATCTGTTGCTAAAGATGTTGCTGAAATTTATACGGTGTACGATAACACCAAAGAAGATTCCGACTGCATTATTTTGTGGGAAAACAGCGAAGGTGAAGTTTATCTCGACGGCAAGCGTGTTGATTACACTGTATCCAGTTTTGTTTCGTGGGATTCCGACGGTAAGAAGCTTTACTATTATGACGGAGACGGTGCTCTCAAAATGTTTAAAGGCAAGAAGAGTGTAACGATTTCCGAAGAAGCTGAATATACCTGCTTTACCGCAGATGGCCATTTCCTTTACCTTGATGATGTTTCCTCAACTTCCGGAAAAGGAACACTTAAGCTTTGGACAGGTAAGAAAGCAAAGACCATTGCCGACGATGTTACATCTATCGGTTCTTTGAATGTAAGTTCTTATATTTACAATTACAGTTATCTCTGGTAAACCGACAAAAAAATTCGGGTTTGTGACAATTGCTTGATAGGGCAAACCCTTTAACGACTGTCGAACGAATTAACAAAAAGAAATCCGCATACCGCTTAAAAAGCGATATGCGGATTTTGTTGTGTCAATTTGCCGAATATTCTAAACAACATACGAATTTTCGGCTTTAAAACATCTGTTTTTGCGATTTTTTAAAGTTGAAAGCGTAATTGCTCAAAATAAAATTTTATTGTATAACGAAAATCGCAAAACAATCTTCAGTCATAACATTTTCACCGTCAAACATGATAAACTGTTTTGTTTATTTTTTAATTGACTTTTTAGGTGATATACCGAATGTTTTGAGATATAACCGGTAAAACACGGAATAATCTGCAAAAGCATATTTATTGCATACCTGTGTGGGCGAAAGCCCTTTAGATAAATCCGTGCGGGCGGCATAAATTTTTTTCTGCATAATGAATTTTTTTAGTCCGATATGCATTTCCTGAGAGAAAATATTCTGAACATAGGATTTTGACAGCATCAGTTCTTTGGAAATACTTTCGGCATTCAAATTTTCCTGCAGATTATCGTTAATATATGTCACAATGCGTTCAATATGTGACACAGTGTGACTGTGAACAGCAGTCAATTCATGTTTGTGATAATAACAGTAGGTTATCAATTCTTTAATCAAACATTCGGCACAAATCTCAAAATCACGCTGTGAATAATGTTCGTGATAATTATCTAATCTTTTAAAATAGCTGTACAGCTCCGGTTTATCCCGCAGATTAAACATCATGGGTTTGCCGAACAGTTTTTCGTATTGCTCATATGTCATAAAAGACGGATCTAATCCTATGACATAATTTTCGTAAGGTATTGACGGCGTGGGAATGAGATAGTGATAGGTATCGGCGGGAACGATTAACACATCGTAAGGAGACGGTTTGAATATTTGACCGTCTATATTATAATCAGCTTGACCGGTTATGAACAAAAGCATCTCACAGTGGCTGTGAATATGTTTGAAATAGATATCCCGTAAAGGACGCTCCGTGCGTTTGTGAGATATTTCCAAAATTTGCGTACCGATTTGTTCAAAAAACATAGCTGTTATTTCCCTCCCTTTAAAAGTATAACACAAAAAGTAAAAAATGCAATGTTTACGGTAAAAATAAGTATTTACTTTCATAAATTATTTTTTATACTGTATTTAGAATGAAAAAAAGGGGGAATACAGCATGAAGAAAATGCGTATTGCAATCATCGGACAAGGTAGAAGCGGAAGATATATCCACGGAAATTTCTTTTTGAGCAAAGAAAATGATTTTTGCGAAGTTGTTTGCGTTGTGGAGCAGGATTTCACCCGTCGTGAAAGAGCTGAAAATGAGTTTAACTGTGATGTATACAGTCATTACAGCGAACTGTTTGAACGCAAAGATATTGACCTTGTGGTCAATGCAAGTTTCTCTCAATATCACTATGCAATTACCAAAGATTTATTACAGCACGGATTTAATGTTTTGACGGAAAAACCTTTCGGCCGTACTTATTACGAATGTATGGATTTGGAACGAATTGCCCGTGAGAACGGTGTCATCGTAACTGCCTTTCACCAAACGCTTTATAATCCCGTTTTTCTGAAAATTAAGGAAATTATAGCATCGGGCAAGTTAGGCAATGTATTTCAAATCAGCTTGAAATATTCCGGTTTTGCAAGACGGTGGGATTGGCAAACTCTTCAGGCTTGTGTTGCCGGCAGTGTTTATAATTCCGGACCTCATCCGATAGGTCAGGCTTTAGATCTGTTAGGGTGGAAAGATGTAACCGTGAAATATTCTTCTTTGAAACAAATTCTCACAAGTGGAGACAGCGACGATTACGGAAAAATCATTTTGCAAGGTCCCGATAAGACTGTTGCGGATATAGAAATTAACAGTGCCGATGCATATGCCGATGACTTTGTTTTCAAAATTTACGGATCAAAAGGCACTTTAAAGGCAACAAACTCCGATTATGAAATGAAGTATATAGAAGACTTTTCCACATACCGCGAAAGACCTGTTATTCACGGATCTTTGGCGGGTACAAACGGAGAGCCGGAATTTTGTTCCGAGCAGTTGATATTAACAGAAGAAAAAGGTGCCGCACAGGGTTCTTCTTTTGACACTGCCGTTTGCTCTTTCTATCAGATGATGTATCGCTCCGTTATGGAGGGGGCTGTGCTCGAAGTTACTCCGGAGATGGCTGCTCAGGTCATTGCCGTAGCAGAAACCTGTCACGCTCAAAATCCGCTGACGGTAAAATATGATGTATGATGTATGAGGTGTCAAATGTGTAAAAAGAATTTTAAAATTGATTCTTTGGATGTAAGTATATATTCCACCCGAGATGAAATGGGTAAAGCTGCCGGTAAAGCCGCCGCCGATACTCTTAGATCCATTCTTGAAAAAAAAGAATATGCGAATGTGATTTTCGCTGCCGCTCCTTCTCAAAACGAAATGTTGGAAGCATTGCTCCGTCAAGATATCAATTGGTCTCGGGTTAATGCTTTCCATATGGACGAATATGTTGGACTTGATATTTCCGATTCACAGTCATTCGCCAAATATCTTTATGACCATATATTCTCCAAAGTAAATTTTCACAGTGTTCATTATCTTCCCGCAAAGATGAATGTTGAGGATGGATGTAAACAGTATGCGAAATTACTAAGTGAATTTCCTGCCGATGTTGTTCTGATGGGTATCGGAGAAAACGGCCACATTGCCTTTAACGATCCTCCTGTTGCCGATTTTAAGGATCCGTATACGGTGAAAAAAGTGGAATTGGATCAAGTTTGCAGAATGCAACAGGTTCATGACGGCTGTTTCCCTAATTTTGACGCAGTACCCGCCTTTGCACTGACCTTAACTGTTCCCGCTCTTATGTCCGCCAAGCACTTAATTTGTACCGTTCCGGGTGAAACCAAGTTTAAGGCGGTAAAAGAAATGCTTTTCGGTCCTTACGGTGAGGCTTGTCCCGCAACGGCTCTGCGTACTCACGGCAGTGCCAAACTGTTTTTGGATACAGACAGTGCAAAGGAGATTATCTGAATGAAAATCAAAACTTTGTTTTATGGGTTTCGTCACGGGCATATTTACGATGCTCATAAAAAAATAACCGCTTCCGATAAATTTCAGATTGTAGGCTATTTGGAAGAAGATCCGAAGGCAAGAGCCGAAGCTGAAAAAAATCTTGGCGTGAATTTCTCTGATTTGGATTACGGCACATGGCTGAGGTCCGATATTGATGCGGTGGTTATCGGCAAAACCTATGGGGACCGCGGAGAAGCGGTTATTCGGGCACTGGAGGCAGGAAAGAACATTATCATTGATAAGCCCATTTGTACCGACTTGGAACAGCTTGACAAAATTGCAAAACTTTGTGCAAACGGCAAAGTGCATTTGCAATGTATGCTGGATTTGCGTTACTTGCCTCAAAGTATAAAAGCACGGGAAATTATCTCCGGTGGCGAATTGGGGGCTGTTCGGAACATCTCTTTTCAGGGACAGCATATGCTAAACTACGGAATACGTCCCGACTGGTATTTTGAACCCGGTATGCACGGCGGCACTATAAATGACCTGGCAATTCACGGTATTGATATTGTCCGCATGGTTACCGGAGAAGAGTTTTCCGGTATAGATGCGGCTCGCACATGGAATTCCTATGCTATACATGCACCGGATTTTAAGGATTGTGCTATTTTTATGGCACGGTTGAAAAACAATGCCGGTGTTATGGCGGATATCAGTTATTCCGCACCAAATCAGAGCGGTACAATGCCTACATACTGGGAATTTCGTTTTTGGTGCGATGAAGGTTTGCTAACCTATAATTTTGGTACAAGTACGGTCACAGTATTTAAAAAAGGTGAAGAAAAGCCCATCGTAATTCCATGTGAAGATACCGGCTACAACTATGTTGATGAATTTTTGGGAGAGCTTTCAAGCGGAAACAATTTTTCGACAAAAAATGTTCTGCAGTCATCAAAAATTGCATTGACAATACAAAAATGGGCAGATGAACGGAGCGAATATGCAAAAATTTAAATTGTTTGGCGGAACACTGATTACCCCGGAAGGTCTTCGGGAAGCTGATATACTGCTCAGTAACGGAAAAATAGAAGAGATTGTTTACAGAAACCGTACGGTATCGACCGATTATTATCCTGTGGACTGTACCGGTTTTTATATCAGTCCCGGTTTTGTGGACATTCATCAGCACGGCGGTGGCGGCAGTGATTATATGGACGACGATCCCGATGCCTATTACAACGCCGTAACATCTCACTTAAAGCACGGCGTTACCTCTGTAATGCCAACCTTGCTTTCGGCAGATCAATCCGATACTTTGCGTGCTGTACGCAGATATAATTCGGCTTGCAATGACAAACGAATAAAATCCAATTTGCTCGGGTTGCATATTGAGGGGCCCTATCTGTCGCCTTTTCAGGCAGGGGCACAAAAACCTGAGCATATTCGAAATTTTGATGAAGCTGAATATAGATTTTTGTCCGAAAGTGCACAAGGGAATATTCGTCGCTGGAGCGTTGCTCCTGAATTACCCGGAGTTGAAAACTTTGCAAAATTCGCAAAAGAAAACCGTATAACACTCAGCATTGCTCATTCGGATGCCGATTTCGAATCTGTAAAAAAAGCATTCTGCATGGGATTTAAACATGTTACACATTTCTACTCATGCATAAGTACCATTACCCGTAGAAACGGTTTTCGGATTCTCGGCATTTTGGAAGCGGCATACCTCATCGAAGAGATGAATGTCGAGATAATTGCCGACGGCTGTCACTTACCGCTTGACTTGTTGCAATTTATAACTAAGTTTAAAAACAAAGAAAATATTGCTTTGATTAGCGACGCTATGCGTGCTGCCGGTCAAAATGTACAAAAAAGTTTTTTGGGCAGCAAAGATGATCCGTTGCCTGTAATTATCGAAGACGGGGTTGCAAAAATGGAGAACCGTCAAGCTTTCGCAGGGAGTATTGCCACCGGTGATCGCTTAATCAGGACAATGCTGGCAACCGGTATTTCACTTACGGAAGCGGTAAATATGGCTACGGCAAATCCTATTCGAATGATGCACTTAGATGTAAAGAAAGGAAGTATTATTCCCGGATATGATGCCGATCTTTGTGTATTTGATTCCGATATTCAAATAAAAAAAGTGTTCGTCGGAGGTCTACAGGTCGTATAAGATTTTCGCACACTAAATTACATACTTTATTTTGAAAATAAAAGCGGAGCAAACACCGTAAAATCCTTATACAAATTTCATGATTTTTCAAACATAACAGCGATTACATTATTTTTGGTTATCGCCGTTATACAAACAACCGTTTGCCAGAAGTGCAAACGGCTGTCATTCTTTTTGCTTTTATCATTATTTTTCGGGAGAGATTATACTTTCGGAGCTGATTTCTTCGACAGAAAGTTTTTCGTTAGGTACAATGACTTCATATTCACCGGCATCAATAGCGTGAACAGCGGTTTTTACAGGTTTGTCATCATGCACCGGCTTCTTCGAACTTATCTTATCATCATATATAACCGATTTTTCTTCTTCGTTGTATCCGTTAATTATTTCACGGGCAACTTTCGAAGTGGCAATACAAATTTGGTATCGATTAAGACCGTTAGAGGTAAGTTTTTCGATTGATGGTTCATTCATCATGATATTTATTTCCTTTCAATTATAAAATCTTTTTTTCAGCATTTCGGCACTTTCGCAATATATATCAAGGCCGTTAAGATTTTGCCCGTTCGAAAGCTTTATTATTGCTTCGGTCAATTCTTCGGCACGATCATCATAATTAATTAAAATATGTTCATAAAGGCATGAATATTCAAGCTCCACTTTCGCCCGCTCAAGTCTTTCGGATATATCTTCTTCTGTATTTGTTCCTCTGCCCCTCAGACGCTTTTCGAGCGTTTCGTGATTCGGAGGTGACAAAAACACAGACAATATATCTCTTTTGTCAAGAGAATTCATCACCTGTTCGGCTCCGTCGACTTCGATTTCAAGAATTACCGTCTTTCCGTCTTCAACAAGCTGTAAAACAGCCTCACGCGGAGTTCCGTAATAATTCTTGTTAAAAATCGTATATTCCAAAAGTTCTCCGTTTTTTATCATTTCTTCAAAACGAGCTTTCGTCACAAAAAAATAATCTTTACCGTTTTCTTCTCCGTCTCGCGGTATCCGTGTGGTAGCCGAAACCGAAAAACGAAAAGGTTCTATAATTTTGCTTTTAAACGGAGCAAGAACCGTAGATTTTCCGCTACCTGCAGAACCTGATATTATCAGAACTTTTCCTCTTTTATTCATCTTCGTCCTCCGTTATTTCTCCGTCTGCCAGAAGTGCCTCCCTAAGCCGCTGCGGCATTATACGAGAAAGTATAACATGATCGGAATCGGTCAAAATAACAGCTCTTGTTTTCTTTCCTCCCGATACATCTATGACACGCCCATCGTCTTTGGCGTCCTGAACAAGTCGTTTAACGGGAGATGTATCCGGACTGACAATACATATTATTCTATCGGCACAAACCATGTTCCCGGCTCCGAGCATCAACATTTTCATATTAAATTCCCCTCGTTATTCGATATTTTGCACCTGCTCGCGTATTTTTTCAAGCTCGCTTTTTGCTTCTACCACAAGCCGTGTAATTTCGATTTCGGAACATTTTGAACCTGTCGTATTTATTTCACGATTCATTTCCTGTATAAGAAAATCAAGTTTTTTTCCTACGGCACCGGACGAATTCATAATATTGTGAAACTGTTCAAAATGACTTTTTAATCGACAGAGTTCTTCGTCAACTGCGACTTTATCGGCAAATATCGCAACTTCCGTAAGCAATCTTGTCTCATCGATATCATTTCGTCCGAGTAATTCAACGATTCTTTCTTTCAATCCAGTTTCGAAATTTTTTACCGACTGCGGTGACAACTTTTCGATTTCAGCACGAATTTTTTCAAGTGCCGACAACTTTTCATCTAAATCTTCATAAAGTCTTTTACCTTCGTGAGAACGCATTTTATCATAATCTTCAAAAGCTTCTTTCATTACGGCAGTAACTCTCGACAGCAAAACTTCTTCATCTTCTTCGACCGCCTTAAGCTGCAAAACTTCCGGAAAGCGAAATGCACTTGATACACCCACATCATTTTTTAGTCCAAAATCTTTACTTGCAATTTCAACAGCTTCCAAATAAGAGCGTAACAATTCGCGGTTCAAAACCACTTCTCCACCATCGCCCTCTGTCTTATGTACGGAAAGATATACATCTACCTTCCCTCGCGTGATATGAGCTCCGACTTCTTTTTTTATAATATCTTCCAAAAATCCGTATGTTCTCGGAAGCCGTACCGATATATCAAGATATCGATTATTTACGCTTTTTATTTCAAACGCCGTCTCAAATCCGTCGGTTATCGCAACCGCTCTGCCATAGCCTGTCATGCTTTTCATTTTATATCTTTTACAATCCTTTCATATTCTTCGGGTTCAAGTAACATATTTACAGCGGACAAAAGTGCTTTTGCACTCATATTGCAAGGAAGATTCAAAATGCGTGAAAGTTTTTCTCTTCGGCTTTTTGCTTCATTTGTACCCGAAAATCCGTCCGTATAAAATTTTATTCGACTGATTTTTTCAGTTCTTGTAAATCCGTTATTTTCAAAACGAGAAAAAAGATTCTTGAGAATTTCCGTATCCATTCCTTCAACGCCGAGAAGTCCTTCTTTGGACGGAACGCTTTTCCTTTTTTCCTTCCCGATAACAGGAGGTATATAAATATGCTCCACTCCGCACCCATGCGTTATGTTATTAATATGCGAACGAAGCAACGCTCCGGCAGAATCGCTGTCGGTTATTACGATAATTCCTCTTTTTTTCGCAATTGAAGAAATAAGATGACGATTTTCCGAATCATTGAAAATTCCAAATCCGTTTAAAGTTACGATTTCGGCATCGAGCACGGAATCTAATTTTATTTTATCGTATTTTCCCTCACATATTACAACCTGCGAAAGTTTTATTTTTTTCATTTGCACCTCTCGGAAACAAGGCTGATAACAAGTGAATTCAACAGCAGAATTTTATTCGAGCTCTCTCCTTTAAGTCCTTTATCACATTCAAAACACTCATCAAGACTTATTTTTATACCTTTGAACGTTCTTAACGGAATTATTTTATAATATTTATCCGCTTGCCAAGCGGCAAGTCCCACTGTATTTGCCGCATCCGAACATCTTATTCCGCCGAAATAAGCGCTTGATAATGTCGAAAGTGTACAAACCGTTTTTGAAATCGCCCCGAAGATTACCGTCGGTTCAAAATTTTGCTGTACCAGATTTTCAAATACCGCGACCGCTCTCGCACGCTCCTGCATTAAAATCGCATCTGACAATTCGTACAGCTCATTTTCGGCAGACGGTTTAACCATCTCACCTATCCATTCCGACGGTACTTCAGCCAAATTACCGTATTTTGCACGGCATATAAGTTTCTCCGACTCGCTTTTAAGTCTTGTCATTGAAAAATCACACAAATCAATCATACGGTTTAAACAAACATCTGAAATATGCAACGATTCGGATGT
Source organism: uncultured Oscillospiraceae bacterium (assembly GCA_964558655.1). GTDB lineage: Bacteria > Bacillota > Clostridia > Oscillospirales > SIG627 > RGIG6353. The sequence continues at coordinate 20,072 of CAZLEX010000001.1, forward strand.
AAAAAATTTATCGGTCCATGATAAAAGTTTATTTTTGGGCTGCCGCGGAAATTCAACAAACAAAAGTTCTTGAGCAAGAGAACGAATTATTTTCTTTTCTTTGGCTTTCTTTGTGGAAATATCGAGTTCGTCAAAGTGAAAATAAAAAAGAATTACAGTATCGTCGGCAACGCCGGAAAGCATATCGATAAGGATCTTTTCTTCGTCTTTTTTCAAAGTGTTAATGTCAAGTCCCGTAATTTCTATAAGTTTGTGAGGTGCAAGAACCGGAGGCGTATTTATCGCGTCCGAAATATCCGAAAGCTTGCCTCCTTTCTCAAAAGATACATTAACCAAATTAAATTCGGCCATACCCTCATCGCGAATCTTTTTTCTAACAGCTTCACGATAATAATTTTTTAAATATTCTTCCTCTCCCCAAAAAAGATAGCCTCCGACAAAATCAAATTCCAATTTCTCACGAAGTTTTTTTATGTCATCTTGCCGGTAATTTTGAGAAAAATAAGCCATTTTAAGCCATCATTCCCGACATAGGTTTACCGCCCATTATATGAAAGTGAAGATGCTTTACCGTCTGGCAGGCATCCGGACCGCAGTTGGATACAAGTCTGTAACCGTTTTCAAGCCCCTGTGATTTCGCGATATCGGGAATTTTTTCAAAAATTGCACGAATAATATCGGAGTTTTTTGAATTAACACCGTCAAGAGAATCTATGTGCATCTTAGGTATAACAAGTATGTGAACAGGTGCTTGCGGATTAATATCTTTAAATGCATACATTTTATCATCTTCATAAATTTTGGTCGAGGGAATTTCTCCCGCTATTATTTTACAAAACAAGCAATCCATAAAATTTCTCCTTTATTTTCCGTATTTTGCAAAAAACGCATTGCGTGCTTCGGGGATTTTTTCCGGAAGCTTTCCTCCGGAAGATGCACTGTCCGCACGACCGCCTCCACCGCCGCCCACAATCGGCGAAATTTCACGGAGTATATTACCTGCGTGTGCTCCGAGTGCTACTGCTTCTTTTCCGCAAAAAGCGGAAAAAATAAGTTTCGAATCTAAAATGCTGTATATAACACCCACGATATTGGAATACTTGTCGCGAAGTCTGTCTCCCTCTCCTCTGAGTGTCTGAGCGTCTGCTCCCGTTAATTCTCCGAACAGCAATTTAAAACCGCCGGATTCAACAATTCCGTTTTCCAACTCTTTTGACTCACGGGCAGCTTCTTTGGCTTGAATTTCACGCAATTTGGCATTGGATTCCTTCATATCCCGCACCATGACATTAATTTTTTCAACAAGTGCAAAACCGCTTTGTGCGTGTGCTGCCGATACTGCATTTTCTATAAGTTCTTCCTTTTCTTTTAACAAATTCAGAATTCCGGTACCGGTAACACCTTCTATTCTTCTTATACCTGCAGCAACACCGGATTCGGAAACAAGCTTGAACAAACCTACCTGTGATGTATTTTTTACATGAGTACCGCCGCAAAGTTCCACCGACGCACTGCCCATCTTTACCATACGAACAACTTTTCCGTATTTTTCTCCGAACAAAGCCATGGCTCCCGCTGCTTTTGCACTTTCCGGATCTGTTTCGATCGTATCAACATTTATTGAATCGATAATATATCCGTTTACGATATTTTCCGTCTCCTCAAGTTCCTTTTGTGTCATGGGTGCAAAATGTTTAAAATCAAATCTGACATGATTTTCGTCAACAAGGGATCCTGCCTGCTCAACATGTTCGCCAAGCACTTGGCGGAGAGCCGATTGCAAAAGATGTGCGGAAGAATGATTTGCCGCAATTGCTCTGCGGCGACGGAAATTCGGAACCGTACGCACACGATCACCCACACGAACCTCGCAATTTACTTCACATTCATGAATGAAAACTCCGTCACGCTTGAGCGTCGTAACCACATTTATACTTCCGTTATCCGTCAAAATGACACCGTCATCTCCGACCTGACCGCCGCTTTCTCCGTAAAAAGTCGTGCAATCAAGAACTATAACGGCATCTCCTTCGGAAACGCTTTCGACTCTCTGGGAAGATACAACGATGGCAACAACTTTACCGTCACATTCAGATTCCGTATACCCTCTAAACACAGTTGGCTCAACTCCGTCAAGAACATTTGCAGAAGTAGAATCCCAACCACCTCCGGTACGCCTTGCCGCACGGGCTCTTTGCTTTTGTTCAAGCATAAGAATATCGAACGCTTCAATATCAACGCCAAGTCCGGATTCAAGAGCAATTTCCTTTGTTATGTCAACGGGAAAACCGAAAGTATCGTAAAGTTTAAAGGCAACTTCTCCGGAAAGTTCTTTATTTCCCGAGTTCTTCGCTTCGGAAATTAACTCGGTAAGCTTTTCAAGACCGGAATCAATCGTTTGAGAAAATCTTTCTTCCTCAAGAGAAAGTATCTTTTTCACATAATCCGACTTTTCAAAAAGTTCCGGATAAGATTCCCTATTACATTCTATTACCACATCGCACAGAGCAGGCAAAAATTCTCCTTTAATTCCTATAAGCCTTCCATGCCTTGCCGCACGCCTGATGAGACGGCGTAACACATATCCGCGTCCTTCATTTGAAGGCATAACTCCGTCACAAATCATAAAAGAAGACGAGCGTATATGATCTGTAATTATACGAATCGAAACATCATCTTTATATTTTTCTCCGTATGTTTTTCCGGAGAGCTGACAGACCGTATCAAGAATCTTTCTGACCGTATCAACTTCGAACAAATTATCGACACCCTGCATGACACAAGCCAGACGCTCAAGTCCCATTCCCGTATCAATGTTTTTCTGCGAAAGCTCCGTATAATTGCCATTACCGTCATTATCAAACTGTGAAAATACATTATTCCATATTTCCATATATCTGTCACAATCGCATCCCGGTCGACAGTTCGGAGAATTACAGCCGTATTTTTCTCCGCGATCGAAATAAATTTCCGAACACGGACCGCAAGGACCGCTACCGTGCTCCCAAAAATTGTCCGCTTTCCCCAATTTAACAACTCGATCGGCAGGTATCCCTACTTCTTTCACCCATATATCGTAAGCTTCGTCGTCCTGTTCGTAAACACTCGGCCAAAGAAGTTCTTCGGGTATTTCAAGTATTTTCGTCAAAAATTCCCACGCCCAAAAAATAGCTTCTCTCTTGAAATAATCTCCGAAAGAAAAATTCCCGAGCATTTCAAAATAAGTGCCGTGCCGTGCGGTTTTTCCGACATTATCAAGATCGGGTGTCCGAATACATTTTTGACAAGTCGTAACACGCTTTCTCGGAGGCTCTTTTGTCCCTTTGAAATACGGCTTTAACGGTGCCATTCCCGAATTTATGAGAAGAAGGGATTTATCGTTTTGCGGCACAAGAGAAAAACTCTCAAGTCGCAAATGTCCCTTGCTTTCAAAAAAAGATAAGTATTTCTCGCGAAGTTCATTAAGTCCTGTCCACTGCATTTTTTATTCTCCGTTAATAATATAATTAAGACGATTCTTTTTTTCATGAATATTATATATCTATTATATATCTTTATTACTATTATATATCTTTATTACGCCGCCGTCAAGAAAAACAAGGCTTTATTAAGCAAAAATTTTACACTTCCTTTATACCGAGTAATTTCAAAAGCACTCATATAAGCCGTATATCGAAATTTTCTTTCACTGCGGTATAAAAATCCGACAGCGGAAAACCGACAACATTAAAAAAATCTCCTTCGATTTTTTCAATAAAAGCAGCCGCACGGCCCTGTGCTCCGTAAGCTCCCGCTTTATCTTTCGGTTCTCCGGTCATGATGTAAGCCGTAATTTCATCATTTGAAAGTTCTTTAAAAGTAACAACGGTTTTAACAGCTCTCGAAAAGCTTTCCCCTTTGTAAAACACCGTATATCCGGTAAAAACTTCGTGAGATCTTCCCGAATAAGTACGAAGCATTTCAAAAGCTTCGTCTTCATTTTTCGGTTTTCCTAAAATTTTTCCGTCATGCACAACAACGGTATCTGCGGAAACAACCATTGATTCGGGACGAATTTTCGCAATTTGACCTCCCTTTTTCTGAGAAATTCGAATTACCGTTTCTGCCGGAGTAATTCCGCTCTCAACGGTTTCGTCAACATCACTTACAATAACTTCCGGATCAAGCGAAAACATTTTGAATATTTCAAGTCTCCTTGGTGACTTTGAAGCAAGCACGATTTTCAATTAAGTATTCTCACTTTCTTGTAAATTTAAAATTTATATCCGTAATTTCCGATTTCTTAGAAACCAAAGTAAAAATTTTTTCGGCATCTTTTTCGTCGGTAATATAAATTACGCCAAAAGAAATTGCTTCAGCATTCTCACGATCGGCACGGTAAGTCGGTCTTGAATTATAGATTACCGCTCTGTGAAAAGAATCCGGCAGCACCGGAAATTTTTCCCCTTTTCTGTCACAAAGAACTCCGCTTTTTAGGCACATCGTATTTTTACACCAAAAGCAACCGTCGCGTGTACCCATAACACAATTTTCAATTAGCATGAGCGGTGCTTTTCCCCAAACGGTATCCCCTATCGGCATGGAAGATTTCATATTTTTTTTCTGAATTTCGGTTAACTCTCCGGACAAAACAACGGCTTTAAATCCGAAAGATTCAAGTGCCGACAAAGAATAAGAGTTAACAGCATTGAGCCCTGCCCCGCCAATAACGGCAAATCCGCATTTTTGAGCCATCATTCCCACTCCCAAATTTTCGGCAAAGGCTGTTCTGTATCCCATATCGTAAACAGTTTTCAGTCTTTCCGTAAATTCTTCACTGTCCTTTTCAAAGACCGCTCTCGGAAGAACGACTGCACTCTTCGGTCCGTAAAATTTTTCAACCGAAAACAGCGGAAGAAATATTTTTTCGGCTCCCATTGACAAAAGCGATTCGACCGTATTTGACGAAATTTTTTTATTTCTTTCGAAAATTACCCACAATCCTTTTTTTTCAAAAATTGCTTTTTTCAAAGGCGGAAAGCTGCGTTCCGGAATATTATCCCTTCCCGAAAATATCGTTTTTTCAAGATTTTGTATAGCTTCACGGCGAAGTGCATTAAGCACGGAACGCTTGAAGAACACGGGAGATTCGAGAAAAATATCAGCATGATTACACACAAACGGTGTATCACCGAGTTTTGATATAGATTGAGCAATAATCTCTCTGTCAGTTCCTCCGTTATCAGCACAAACGGCTTCACATTCACTTTCTCCGGAAATACCGTCTTTCGAAAATATCAGTCTTGCCCTATCGCCTTTTTGCGTAAAAAACGCACGAACCGGAATTTTCCCGAGTTTGTAATTTACATCTTTTTCGGCTTCCGATGTTTTTTTCTTATCTTCGCTTTGACGGACCCCAAACATTTGTACGCCTTTTTTGCCTGTATAATAACCGTCGGTAAAACCGTTACGCGAAAAAATCATTTCAAGCTCTTTAATTTCATCGGGTGATGCGTTTCTTCCCTCGTCAATAAGCCTGCGAAAAACTTGAGTTGTTTTATACACATATTCGGGACTTTTCATTCTGCCTTCTATCTTAAACGAAGAAACCCCTATCTGACAAAGTTCTCTGACATGAGAACCAAGAGACAAATCACGCAAACTTAAAGGATATTCAAGTGAGCTGTTTCCCAAACTGTACGGCAGTCTGCACGGCTGTGCACATTCGCCCCGATTTCCGCTTCGTCCGCCCAAATAAGAACTCATAAGACAAGTGCCGCTGTGAGACATACACATCGCTCCGTGAACAAACACTTCGATTTCAATAGGACTTCCGGCAACTGTTTTTTCAAGATCGTATTCAGACAACTCTCTTGCAACGACTGCTCTCTTTACTCCCAATTCCGCAAGTGCATATATTTGATCAAGATTATGCGTCGCACACTGTGTGCTTGCGTGAAGCGGAATTTCAGGTATAACATGCGACAAAATTGTCATAAGTCCGAGATCTTGCACAATCAGAGCATCAACTCCGATTTCTGCACAAAATTTTGCTTCCGAAACAACATCGTCCAACTCTTTATCGAAAACAAGCGTGTTTAAAGTTAAATATAACTTCCTTTTATGAAGTTTGCAAAGTTTCACCGCTTCGGCTAATTTATCATGTCCGAAGTTTTCAGCACGGCTTCTCGCGTTAAACCGAGACAACCCGGCATAAATCGCATCGGCCCCCGCAGAAATAGCGGCTTCCAATGCCTCAAAAGAACCTGCCGGTGCGAGCAATTCGGGTTTTTTCATTAATTTCATAATTCACCTTATTTTCATTTTCTTACTCATTCAGTATAATATAAAACGCTGAATAATGAAAGTATTTTTCGGATTTTTTTCATTATTTTTTCAGAAAACCGACATTTTTTTAAAATAATGCTAAATATTCCTTTATTTGTTCGTTTATTTTTCTTCAAAATAAGTGTACAATTCAATAAACCTCTTACAATCAATTAAGGAGAAAAAATGGAATTAATAAAAATTTGTGATGAAAAGTCTAAAATCATTATTTCTAATTCCGAACTTAAATACTACGGAATATGCAAAGAAAAAAGCGATAATATCGAAGCAATATACAAAGTTTTTTCTGCTTTTAAAAAAAATTTCGGAGTTGATTTTTTAGCAAATTCGATATCGGTAAAAACAAATTTTTGCGAAAATGGAGACTGTGAACTGACTGTTCGAAAAATCAATTCCGATAACGAATTTCAAATAAAAACTTTTGTTTTCGGAAAAATCGGTTTAAATAAAGCAATTCTGGCATTAAAAAATTCCAACGCCACAAAAAACAGCAGTCTTTATAAATACAACAACATATACATATGGGAAATATTTTGCGAAAAATCGTCTGTTATTCCGTGTCGTCTTGCCGATTTCGGAAAAGAAATAAACCTTTCTTCAAGACGTGATTTTCTTTCGCTACTGTGTGATCGTATAAATTTTTAAAATTTACCTTTCATAATTCTTCGTATTCAGAAAACAATATTAATGCACGCAACAGTGCGTGTACTACTTGTTTTTAGGATTTTCTTATGAAAAAATTCTTTTTTATTTTCTTATCTCTTACCTTAATTACAGGTATCGTTTCAAGTGCAAATGTTTCCAAAACATCGATATCGTGGTATACTCGTCCGACTAATGACGGCAGCCGACCGCCGTGCCCGGCAGAAGCTCCTTTCTTGGAAGAAAATAACGCCTATTATCTCGGGCAAGACGAAAAATCTGTTTACCTGACTTTTGATCTCGGATACGAAAACGAAAATGTGTTTACAATATTAGATGCCTTAAAAAAGCACAATGCACCTGCGGCATTTTTTGTGCTTGCCCATGAAGTTGAAAACGGAAAAGCAATAGAACGGATAATTTCCGAAGGACACATCGTTTGTAATCACACTTCTCATCATCCTGATATGTCAAAAATGGCAGACAAAGAAGCTTTTGCCCGAGAGCTTATAAGTCTTGAAGAAAAATTTTACGAAAAAACCGGCAAGCAAATGGCAAAATATTACCGTCCTCCGCAAGGGGTTTTTTCGGAGCAAAATCTCGTATGGGCAAAAGAGCTCGGTTATAAAACGGTTTTTTGGAGCTTAACATGGGCAGACTGGGATAATGCAAAACAACTTCCGTGCGATAAAGCAATGGATAAACTCATGTCAAGACTCCATCCGGGTGCAATAATTCTACTCCACCCCATCTCCGACACAAACGCAAAGATGATGGACGAATTTCTGACAAAACTTGAAAACGAAGGTTATGTATTCAAGAGCCTTGACGAACTGTAATAGCCGATTTTTGAATTTATGAAAAAACTACCGCCTTTAATTCTTATAGTGCTTACTTTAATGACAATTACGGTAACTGCCCAAAAAGAAAAATATATCGCACTGACATTTGATGACGGACCTCACACAAAATACACTTTGGAAATACTTGACATTTTGAAAAAATACGATGCCACCGCAACTTTTTTTATTATAGGTGAAAACGCCGAAAGAAATCCCGAAATTATCGATAAAATAATTCAGGCGGGATGTGAAGTGGGAAATCACACATGGAGTCACGCTTATCTTGATAAACAATCCAAAGAAGATGTATACAACGAGTTATTAAAAACAGACGAACTTCTGGAAAAATTAACAGGTGAACGCCCGAAAGTCTTCCGCCCACCCGGTGGAAGAGCCAACGACAGTGTTTTGGAAATTGCGGATTTATTCGGATATACAACTGTCCTCTGGTCCAAAGATACTCGCGATTGGTCATGCCCGCCGGTATCGGATATAATTTTATCGGCATTGGATAATCCTGTCGACGGTGATATAATACTCTTTCACGACTATAACGCAAAAAGCAGTCCGACTCCCAAAGCCTTAACAAAAATACTCCCAAAACTTTTGGAACAAGGCTATAAAACGGTAACTGTTTCTCAGTTATTAAATTTATAAAACGAATACGGCTTTCCTTGACGGGAAGTCGTTTCGTTTTCAAAAATATCAAGATTTCTGCGAAGCGTTTCTTCGCCACGCCAAGCAAATGCACGATTTTCAAAATCCTTCGCTTCAATAAGTTCGGAAAGTTTTTTATTTGTCAGCATATCAATCCTTTCTTTTTTGAAAAATTCAATGGGGGTTTCGGGAATGCGATTCATCGGACAAACTTCCTGACATTCGTCACATCCCCACACAAGACCGGACCTTTTTATTATTTCCCGTTCTTCATCCGTTATTTTCTTTTTTTGATTAATATATGATACGCAAAGCTTCCTGTCATCAATTCCTCCGGTAAGGCAAGCCTTTTTGCAAGCTCCACACATAAGACATTTTTGGGGTGAGTTCTTTTTCGCGATTCCTTCAAAAAAGCTGTCTTCGATTTCTGCGGCGAAAAAAAATTCACCTATAAAAACATATGACCCGTAAGTTTGATTGATCAAAAGTCCGTTTTCCCCCACGCATCCCAAACCGGCACATAGAGCCGCTTTTACTTCATCAATCGGAGAAATATCGGACGAAAGAAAAAACTCCCTGTCCAATTCACTTTCGGCACGCCGAGACAATTCCCGAACATAAAGATGATAATCGCGGCTTTTGGAATATCTCGATATATTCGTCTTTTTATCATTTACATAATAAGGCATTAAAAAAATCACAGCGGTTTTCGGAACAAATTTTTCTAACAGTGCTTTTTCCCGACTTACACCGATTACTCTCAATTCTTGCCATCTGAGAGATGCAAATTCAAAAATATTTTCTTTTTTCAAAAATTCGGCTATATTCATCATTACCTCCGAAAATAAATACTGTTTTATTTTACCATACTTTTCTTTTCTTGACAAGAAGTCCTTTATTATTTATAATTACTATTGAAATAAACAATTTGTTGAGAGAAATTTTATGATTGAAATAAACTGTAATGCACTGCCGAAAATCAAAAACAAACAAATTCGTGCCGTAAATATAGAAAAATCTCTTGAACGGATTTACCCGAATGCCGAATGTTCCCTAAGCTACGAAAACGATCCTTTTAAATTACTTGTAATGGCACGGCTTTCGGCACAATGCACCGATAAAAGAGTAAACGAAGTTTCAAAAAATCTTTTTAAAGTTTTTCCGAGCGTGCACGACTTTGCCAATGCCGATATTGCGGCAATAGAAAGCCTCATAAAATCTTGCGGACTTTACAAAATGAAAGCCAAAAATATTAAAGAAATGTCGTGCCAAATTATAGAAAGACATAGCGGAAATGTCCCGTGCACGAAAAAAGAGCTTTTAGCTCTTTCCGGCGTCGGAATAAAAATCGCAAATCTTATGATGGGAGACATATTCGGTGATTCCTGTATTGTTCCCGACACTCACTGTATGAGAATTTGTCACCGTCTGAAACTTATTTCAAAACCGGAACCCCTTTGCTGTATTGAAGAACTCTCCGCCGTTATTCCGAAAGAAAAACAATCCGATTTTTGTCATAGGCTCGTACTTTTCGGGAGAGATATTTGCCGTGCACAAAACCCGGACTGCTCAAACTGTCCGTTTAATAAAGAAAATAATTGAAAGGAAAAACATGAAAAAATTACTTGTCTTTGACGCAAACAGTATTTTAAACCGAGCTTTTTACGGGGTTAAACCGCTTACAACAAAATCCGGACTTCATACGAATGCGATTTACGGCTATATTAATATTATCACAAAACATATAGACGCAATAAACCCCGATTGTATAGCTGCCGCATTCGACTTAAAAGCCCCGACTTTCAGGCATAAAATTTATTCGGAATACAAAGCCGGAAGGCATCAAATGCCAGCGGAACTATCCGAACAGTTACCGTATATCAAAGATGTAACAACTGCTATGGGCATTAAAATTCTGAGTTCGGAAGGATATGAGGCAGATGACATACTCGGAACGCTTTCGAAAGAATTTTCAGATATAGGTCACACATATATTGTTACAGGGGACAGAGACAGTCTGCAATTAGTGGGAAAATCCACTACGGTAATCTTGGCTACGACAGGCAAAGACGAAGAATACACTCCTGAAAAAATCCGGGAAAAGTACCTCGTGGAACCTAAGCAACTCATAGATGTTAAGGCTTTAATGGGAGACGCATCGGACAATATTAAAGGTGTTTCCGGAATAGGAGAAAAAACAGCAATCAAACTTATTTATGAAAACGACAATCTAAACACCCTTTACAGCCGCATAGATACGGAAACTTTTTGCGGTACTCAATCCGTAATTTCAAAATTAAAAAACGATAGAGAAAGTGCATTTCTCAGCAGAACTCTCGCCGAAATATGTACAGCTGTTCCGTTAAACGAAAATGAAGATACTCTTAAAAGACAGCCTTTAAACACAAAAGAACTCTCCGAAATTTTCAAAAGACTCGAATTTACAAAACTTTTGGAAAAATTCGGATTAAACAAACCCTCAGCCGAAGACGATACGCTGCAAATGACATTCGAAACCGCTGAAATAAACCCATCGGCTCCTACACTTGTAACCTGTGACGAATTTGTCGTAGGTGATATGATTTTCGCAGACTTTGATCCCGTTACAAAAACATTTTATAAAGAGGAAAACGGGAAAATACTAAAGACACTTTCATCTAAAGAACTTATCGAAAAAATGGGTAAAAAAAGAATCTGTCTATGGGATTCCAAAACTTTTTGGCACGAGGTTATAGACAAATGTGCAGAAGTTAATGAAGATGCGGTGTTTTTCGATGTTAAAATTGCGGCATATGTGGAAAATCCGGATACCAAAGGAGATTTTGGTCGTATTCTCATGCGAACTCTTTTTGAATCTTCCACTTCTGTACTGTCAAATCAAGCTTCTTATCGCTGCTTGTTCATCAGAAGACTTTACGAAAAACTCAGCGAAGAAATTTCAAATATAAATTCCGAAGAATTATATTATTCAATAGAACTCCCAACAACAAGAATTTTGGCAAAAATGGAAAGTGTGGGGTTTTCTCTTGACAAGGAAAATCTTTCAAAATACGGCGAATCGCTTCTCGAAAAAATGAAAATTTGCGAAGAAGAAATTTATATGCTATGCGGAGAAACATTTAATATCATCTCTCCGAAACAATTGGGGCACATACTTTTTGAAAAGCTCAATCTTCCTATAATCAAGAAGAAAAAAACAGGATTTTCGACCGATGCCGAAACTCTTGAAAAGCTCCGTTTTCATTCTCCGGTTATAGATTATATTCTCAATTACAGAAGACTTTCAAAATTATACGGAACATATGTTGAGGGACTTTTGAAAGTTGCAGATAACGACGGACGGGTACGCACCGAATTTAAGCAAACAGGAACGGTCACGGGAAGACTTTCATCAACGGAACCAAATCTTCAAAATATCCCGGTACGAACCGAAGAAGGAAGTATTTTACGAAAATTTTTTATACCGGCTCCCGGTAATGTACTGATAGATGCTGATTATTCTCAAATTGAATTGCGTATTCTGGCTCATATGGCTCAAGATGATGTTATGATAGATGCGTTTAATACGGGAAAAGATATTCACACCATGACAGCTTCAAAAGTTTTTAAAATTCCGTATGAAAATGTAACCTCCTCTTTAAGAAATCAAGCAAAAGCGGTTAATTTCGGTATCGTTTACGGTATAGGTGATTTTTCGCTCTCGGAAGATTTAAAAATAAGCATGTACGAAGCGAAAAATTATATCCGGGGTTATTTTGAAACATATAAAAAAGTTAAGGAATATCTCGACAAAACTGTCGAAAATGCCATATCCGAAGGATTTGTCGAAACACTCTTTTCAAGACGCAGATACATTCCCGAACTTTCAAGCTCCAATAAAAACTTACAGGCATTCGGAAAACGCGTTGCGATGAATACCCCTATTCAAGGAACAGCTGCAGATATTATCAAAAAGGCAATGATTGCCATTGATCGTCGCCTTGAAAGAGAAAAACTTAAGGCAAGACTGATTTTACAGGTTCATGATGAGTTAATTTTGGAATCTCCCGAAGAAGAAAGTCTTTATGCTGCGCAAATTCTCAAAGAAGAAATGGAAAATGCGGCAAATTTATCTTTAAAATTACGGGCAGATGTCGGAATTGGAAATAATTGGTTAGGTGCAAAGAAATAGGAGGCATTATGAATACCGATATTTATACTCTTGAAGAAATTAAAGAAAAACTCTTCCCGATTTTTAAACACTATCATGTTAAAAAAGCTTTTGTTTTCGGATCATATTCAAAAAATTGTGCAGTCAAAGAAAGCGATGTTGATATTTTTCTTGATAGCGGCTTACATGGTTTGGCTTTTGTGGAATTAATCGAAGATATAAGGAACGCACTCGATAAAACTGTAGATGTAATAGACAAACGCCAAGTCGATGAAAATTCAATTATAAAATCCGAAATACTTAAATACGGAGAACTCATATATGAGGAATAAAGCAATCGTGGCAAAAATGAGATATTTTTTAAAAAAGATTTTAATTTATACCTCCAAAATGAATTATGATACATTCAGAAGCAATTCGATGCTTGTAGAAGCATGTGTTTTCAGTCTCAGCCAAATAGGAGAATTGGCACATAAAGTGAGCCGTGATTACCAAGAAAAAAATCCTGATATACCCTGGAAAAAACTGTACGGCCTCAGAAATCAAATAGTACATGAATATGAAGGCGTAAATCTTATAATAGTTTGGGATATAATATCAGAGGATTTACCGCAATTGTACGATAGACTCAATCTTTTAATGGAATCAAAATAACACAACGGGTATGTTTCATGTGAAACATACCCGTTGTGTTATTTTTATTAAAATCGGGGTATACTACAATCAAGAAAGGGTGGTATCATGAACGAGGAAGAAAAAAAGGAGCACATTTTTAATATAAATAAAATTGAAATATTGATGATCACAGGGCAAATAGAAGGGCATACATGTGCACCTGCTGAGGTAAAAGTAACAAAATACGAAGATATTATACCGATAATTATAGCTATAGAAGAAAGTCGCGAAATTGAGGGCTTGTTAATACTTTTGAACACGGTAGGCGGAGATGTCGAAGCAGGGCTCGCAATAGCCGAAGCAATTGCCGGCATAAAAAAACCGACTGTATCACTTGTTCTCGGAGGCGGACACAGCATCGGTATTCCGTTGGCAGTATCAGCAAAACATTCGTTTATAGTTCCATCAGCATCTATGATAATTCACCCCGTAAGAATAAACGGTGTTGTACTCGGAGTAGAACAGTCATTTAACTACCTTGCGAAAATGCAGGAAAGAATAAACAATTTTATAATCAAACACTCAAAGGCATCTTCCGCAACCCTTAACAATCTCCTGCTCAATACAGATGAAATGTCCTGTGATATCGGAAGCATACTTTACGGAAGCGAAGCGGTCGAAAAAGGCATAATAGATGAAGTCGGAAGCATTTCCGATGCACTTGAAAATCTTCATGCACAGATAAGAATTAAAGTGTAGGTAATTTAATGCAATATGTTTCATATGAAACATATTGCATTAATTTTACTGTTTTTTAATTATTTTATTTTTCGGCTGCAATTGACAAGTTTTTCTAATTAAAGCTTATAAAATAGTCACATTAAAAAGCAAAGGAGAAAATCATGAAATATTCGGAAATAGACAGCAATATGTTGTTTATCGCGTCTGAGCACAAAAAAGAGTACTGTAAAAGCAGAGAAATCACATCTCTCGCAAGAAGTATAGGGAAGGTCGGACTTTTAATTCCGATTACAGTGAAGCCATTATTAGGCGGAGGCGGTTACGAAATTATATCGGGAAATAAAAGATTTTGTGCCTGTAAACTTATCGGGATTAAAAAAATACCTTGTATGATAATTGAGAAAAATCAGGATCCCACTCTTATTTTCCTCACAATAAAGCGGTTCAAAGAAAGCGATCCGTTTGAATTGGCCGAAAATATTAAAAATGTATTGGTTAAAGGTGGTATTTCAGCAGAGAAATTAGCCTATACACTCGGAATGGAAACTTCGGAATTGATTGAATTTCTTACACCAGCTTATATGAGTGGGATTGAACGGGAAATTTCAAAAAGAAATCTTATAAATTCGGAAAAGATAAGAAAAATTTCGTCCCTGCCCGATAAAGAATCAAGGCTGTCCGCTCTGACGGCAAACACTTCTCATTTGTTAAAAAACAAAGCTCCGGAAAACAAACACGCACGGAGAATTATATCTTTAAAAAACATAGGTTTTTTCGAAAACACTCTAAAAAGGTCTCTCAAAATTCTTGAAAACGCAGGTTTTCATACAGCTAAGGAAACCCGCGAACAAAATGGCAATGTAGAATACAGAATTAAAGTGTTCGGAGCAAACAAAATTTAAAAAACCGTATGTTTCACATGAAACATCTTACTCATATTTCAAACTTATATCAAAAAAGCAAAAAATACGAAAAACTTTTCAAATTAGATTGACTTTCATTTCAGTTGTGATATAATAAACTTGTGCTTGAATACAATTTCGTTTCAAACAATAAGAGCAAATTGATTATGTAATTTTGAACAATTTATATTTATCACATTTATCAAATCGCAAAACACCGTTAAAGGACTTAAAAAATGGGAAGAATAATCGCTTTTGCAAACCAAAAAGGAGGAGTGGGAAAAACTACTTCTGCTGTAAATATAGCCGCCGACATCGGACATCTCGGATACTCTACGCTTATAATAGATTGTGATCCCCAGGGGAATGCATCAAGTGCGGTGGGTGCGGCAACAGGAAAGGCCGATACATTTGACATATTGGTAAACGGCATCGATCCGACATGTGCTGTTCAAAAAACAAAGTTTAAAAATTTATCTGTGATTCCGTCGGATATGAATTTAGCCGCAGCCGATATTGAACTTTCGGGAAGAGATAAAAGAGAAATAATTTTTCGCGAAAAATTTTCGTTAATTCGTGACAAATTTGACTACATATTTCTTGACTGTCCTCCATCTCTAAGTTTAATTACCATAAACGCTTTATCGGCATCGGACGCAGTTATAGTTCCTATGCAATGCGAATATTTTGCCTTGGAAGGACTTTCTCAGCTGATTTTTTCTTTCAAGCAAATAAAGCGTTTATATAACCCGAATCTTGAGCTTCTCGGAATTATCTTGACGATGTTTGACGGGCGTCTTAATCTGTCTCTTCAAGTGATGGAAGAAATAAAAAAACATTTCCCAAACAAAACATTTTCTCACTCAATTCCGAGAGCGGTAAGACTTTCAGAATCTCCGAGCCATTCAAAACCGATACTTTATTATGATAAATATTCTAAAGGAGCTTTGGCGTATATGGAAGTATCAAAAGAGATACTGACAAGGCTCGAAAAAAAATAAAACGCTATATGTAGCGTTAAATTCCAAAAAAATAACTATATGTAGGTGTTTTAATGAAAAAAAACAGTTTGGGAAGAGGGCTTGACATTCTATTTTCAGATGAAGGATTTGAGGAATCGGCTGAAAAAGTCGAAGAAATAGAAACGGCACTTGTATATCCCGATAACAATCAGCACAGAAAAATTTTCAACTCCGAAACTCTCGAAGAACTTGCAGAATCAATTAAACTTCACGGTATAATACAGCCACTGACAGTTCGGAAAACAGAAAAAGGATACAAAATTATTGCAGGAGAACGGCGTTACCGAGCCGCTATACTTGCAAATCTCGAAAAAATCCCCGTAATCGTAAAGGATATAGATGACAAAGAAGCAGCAGAAATCGCACTTATTGAAAATCTCCAAAGAGAAGATCTTAACCCCATAGATGAAGCAAGAGGATACGAAACGCTCATAAATACATTCAATATAACTCAGGAAGAAGCAGCTTACAGGGTAGGAAAATCACGCTCTGCCGTTACAAATTCTTTACGGCTTCTGAAACTTACACCGCTGTGTATTGACGCTATTTCAAGCGGAAAAATAACTGCCGGGCATGCGCGTGCGATTCTATCATTGAAATCACAAACAGATATGGACACTTTGCTTAACGAGATACTCAATTCGTCCATGAGTGTAAGAGATGCGGAAAATCGTGCAAAAAAAATCAATGACGGAACAATCTTCGAAAAAAAGCCGTTTTCAATAAAAGCCGAATACTTCTCTTCGATTGAAAAAAAGGCTTCGGAGTATCTTGCACGCAAAGTAAATATCAAATCAAGAACAGACGGTAAAAAAGGCGGAAAACTCACTCTTTCGTGGTCGGACTCTAATGATCTCGAAGAACTTTTGGAACTTCTGTGCGGTCAAAATTTTGTTGATAATCTTGACAGATAAAAATTAATATAAAATTTCTGAAACGAGAGGAAAAAATATGTTAGACATTAAAAAAATTAAAGAAAATCCCGATTTTTATAAGGAAAGACTTGCTACACGCGGAAAGGATTTTTCAGAAGAAATAGACAGACTTATTTCTTTGGACGGCGAACGGCGAGCTCTGATTTCGGATACCGAATCCAAAAAAGCCACTCAAAACAAAATATCTAAGTCAATTCCGCAATTGAAAAAAGAAGGTAAAGACACTTCTTCTATTTTTGCTGAAATGAAGGAGCTTTCCGACGCAGTTAAAGCCGATACAGACAAAATTTCTTCTATTGATTCCGAAATCGAAAATTTGCTGTTAAGTATTCCGAATACTCCGTCGGAGACTGTCCCGATCGGAGCCGATGACAGCGAAAATGTCGAAGTACGCCGTTGGGGAAAACCCACCGAATTTGATTGGGAACCGCTCGCTCATTGGGATATAGGAAAAAATTTAGGTATTTTGGACCCGGATACAGCGGCAAAAGTTACGGGCACGCGTTTTCACTTTTATAAAGGTGAAGGTGCACATTTGGAAAGAGCGGTAATCAATTACTACCTTGATACTCATACCTCCAACGGCTATACGGAAGTTTTTCCTCCGTTTATGGTTAACCGCGATTCTATGAGAGGAACCGGACAACTCCCAAAATTTGAAGAAGACGCTTTTCGTGTCGCAAATAATGATTATTTTCTTATACCTACGGCTGAAGTTCCCGTTACAAATATGTTCAGGGGAGATATACTTGACGGTGCATCACTTCCTATCAAATTCTGTGCATATTCCGCATGCTTCAGAGCAGAAGCGGGAAGTGCGGGAAGAGATCAGCGCGGACTTATCCGTCAACATCAGTTCAACAAAGTAGAACTTGTGAAATTCGCTCACCCCGACCATTCATATGAGGAACTTGAAAGCCTCACCAACGATGCCGCACACGCACTTGAAGGGTTGGGCTTGCCATACAGAGTTGTCGCTCTCTCAACCGGAGATATGGGATTTTCGTCAGCTAAAACATATGATATAGAAGTATGGATGCCTTCATACAACCGATATGTTGAAATTTCGTCATGTTCGAACTTTGAAGACTATCAGGCACGCCGAGCTTCAATCAAATTCAAAGAAAACGCAAATGATAAGGCTCGCTTCGTACACACTCTTAACGGTTCCGGGCTTGCCATAGGAAGAACAGTTGCCGCAATTTTGGAAAATTATCAAAACGATGACGGAAGCGTTACAATTCCCGAAGTGCTCCGTCCTTATATGCGTGGTGCCGAAAAAATCAAAAAACAATATTAAAACCGTTTAAAAGGATATTACAATGGAAATAACCTCTTCGGAAGTCACTCGGGTATTGATTTGCTTTCTGATAGGCATATTTGTCGCTTTTTTCGCACAATTTGTTTTGCAGAAAATGTACGGAAAATTTTTAAAATCCTTGCAAGACGCAGGAGCAACCGACGATACATCGGCAAAAGCTCCAGATGAACTCGGATGCAATAAAAATTTTCTCATAAAGATTGCACTGAAAAGACGCAATACCCTCACTTTCATAATAAAAAGCACAAAAGACGAAAACGGAAAACTACGCTACTACATTCCCAAAGAAAAATCGGAAAAAGCTGCCTCCGTTTACCGTTCAAACGAAATTACTCCCGTTTCAGCCATTATTCTTGTGGTGGGAATCGTTGCAATATTTCTTTTATGTAAATACGCACTTCCACTTATTTTTAAATGAAAAGAGTAAACGATGAACAAAAGAAAACTTAACCCGATAATAGTTATTTTGCTATGTGCATTTTGTGCTGTTATTGTTACCGTTTTAGTACTCCACTTTGTAGGATATCGGTATATTACAGAAGAATTTGACGATTATGAAATAAAATTTATAGGTATGACTAAAGGCGGGATTCCGCAAAACGGTAAACTTTATAAATCTAATTCCAACGGAGTTGAAAAAGGAAAGCTCGTTTCCAAAGATTCTGCAGTTATATGGGAAGACGGAGAAAAATACACCGGAGATTTAAATGGCTTTATATACAACGGAAACGGAACTTTAACGACTTCTGACGGAACAGTGATAGAGGGAACTTTCGTAAACGGTATTCCACAAGGCCAAGTAAAAATAACTTATGCTTCGGGAAATTGCTATGAAGGCGAAGTAAACGGATTTAATCTTGAAGGTTTCGGTACATACACCTGGAGCGACGGTTCCGTTTATATAGGGAATTTTTCCGATAATCAAAAAAACGGTTACGGATATACAAAACATTCCGACGGCTCCGTTTATATAGGAGAATATAAAAATTCAATAAAAGAAGGCAAAGGCGTATACTATTTTAAAAACGAAGATATTTATGCAGGTGATTTTTCAGCAGACAAAAGAAGCGGTAAAGGAATATATATCTTTGCAAAAAGCGAAGAATTTGAAACGGAATTCGATGAACTTTTCGGGAACATAAATTTTTCAAACGATTACGCAAAATCATTTTTCGATTATTTTGAAAATGAATTTCTTTCACATTTTTTACAAGTTGAGGAAAGTGTCGTTCCGGGATCTGATTTTTGGCAAAAATTCGAACAAATTCTTGAAGAACCGGTCGAGTGTTACATAGGAGAATTTTCCGATAACCTTTTTGAAGGAAACGGTACTTACATATGGCTGTCCGGACAAAAACACAGCGGACTTTTTTCAAAAGGTGAAATTGCAACAGATACCGACAGTACTCAAAACGGTGCAAATTAAACATTTCTTGTTTAAAACAAAATAAGATTTTTAACTTTTACAAACATACAGGAGAAATATCATGGAAAAGAAAAAATTATCTCTAAGTACATTCCATCTTCAATATTATTGGGGCTGGGAAAAAGCTCTGGAAATGGCCGCCGAAGCGGGTTTTGACGGAGTTGATCTTACTGTTGAATACTTTCCGGAAATTTATAAAGCGTCCGAAGACGAATTTATATCCTGTTTCACTAAAGTAAAAGAAAAAGCCGATTCTCTCGGACTGGAGATTTTTCAAACGCACGGAAGATCGTATACTTACAAACCTAACGATGAAGAATACAATAAACAAACAAAAACCGATGCGGAAAAAGATATGCACGCTTCGGCAATTCTCGGAGCTCCCGCCTGTGTTATTCACCCCATTTCTCTTTATGAATGGGGATACATACCTTATGAAACGCTTCATTCCGAATGTATAAAAATGTACAGAGATTTTATACCTTTTGCCGAAAAACATAAAGTTAAGTTATCTCTTGAAACTGTAGGACACGAACCTGTTTCGGGCAAACGGGTTTGCAGCCCTTTTGCATATCCTGATGCAATGATGAGACTTTTTAACGATTTGGATACGGAATATAAAACTATTTGTTTGGATTCCGGGCATATTAATGAAAGTCGTGATTATTGGGTTCCCTCTGTTCAAGATATGATTCGTGCAATAGGAAAGAATGTTTCCATTACTCATCTTCATGATAATGGAGGCACTATAGATGACCATCTTCTTCCTCCTATGGGAAATACAAATTGGCCTGCCGTTTTTGACGCTTTTGAAGAAGTCGGTTATCAAGGTGCATATAATTTTGAACTGAGGCTTGCTTTTTGGGGTTCTATGAAAGAAGATGCCGTTAATTTTATCGGTAAATTTTTAAGAAAATTCATTGATGAAAGAGGAAGAATTTAATTTGCTTCGGGGAGTAGTATATTATGGAAAAGAAAAAATTATCTCTGAGTATTTTTGATTTACAAAGAATTGCCGGCTGGGAAAAAGCTCTGGAAATGACCGCCAAAGCAGGTTTTGACGGAGTTGATTTCGATGTTGAACATTATCCGGAAATTTATAAAGCGTCCGAAGACGAATTTGTTTCCTTTTTTACGAAAATAAAAGAAAAAGCCGATTCTCTCGGATTGGAAATTTTTCAAACACACGGAAGGTGTGAGACATATAAAGGAAACAATGCGGAATATAACGAAATGCTCAAAAACACAGTTGAGAAAGATATACACGCTTCGGCAATTTTAGGTTCTCCCGCCTGTGTTATTCACCCCATAGCTCTCAGAAACTACGGAAATATATCATATGAAAAATATATCGACGAATGTATAAATGTGTATAGAGACTTTGTACCTTTTGCCGAAAAACATAAAGTTAAGTTATCTCTTGAAACTGTAGGACACGAGCCGTTATTCGGAAAAAATATTTGTTGTCCTTTTGCTTATCCTCAATCAATGCAAAAAATATACGACGGAATTGATACGGAATACAAAACTATTTGTCTTGATTCCGGGCACATAAACGAAGTAAGTGATTATTGGGTTCCTTCCGTTCAAGATGTCATTCGCACAATAGGAAAGAATGTTTCCATTACTCATCTTCATGATAACAGAGGAACAAAGGATGACCATCTTCTTCCACCTATGGGAAACATAAATTGGCCTGCCGTTTTTGACGCTTTTGAAGAAGTCGGTTATCAAGGTGCATATAATTTTGAACTGAGGCTTGCTTTTTGGGGTTCTATGAAAGAAGATGCCGTTAATTTTATCGGTAAATTTTTAAGAAAATTCATTGATGAAAGAGGAAGAATTTAATTTTTGCCCCTTGTCTTAAAGGCAAGGGGCAATCTGTACAAAGATAACTATGATTAAAACAACCGTTCTATTTTCAGGATCCGAAGGAAACTGCACTCACATAACCGACGGAACAACTCAAATACTTATAGATGCCGGAGGAAACGAAAAAAAAATTCAATCTTCTCTGACAAATATCGGTTCAAGTATCAATCAAATTTCGGCAATTCTTATAACACACGAACATACAGATCACACAAAATCGCTTTACACCGTTTTTAAAAATCACACTATACCGATTTACACATCTGTCAACACAGCTCGTGCAATTTGTTCTAAATCAAATCTAAATGTAAATTTACTTAAAAATATTGCTTCCTGTGTCAATACCGTTGAAAAAAAATTTACTTATGAAATAAATTCTCTTCTGTTTACACCTTTTTCCACACCGCATGATGTTGAATCTCACGGATTTAAAATAGAATCACAAATTACAAACAAAACTGTTTCTTATGCTACGGATACAGGCTGTGTTACACGCGAAATGCTTGAATATTTTTACGGCACAAATATTGCGATAATAGAATCAAATCATGATCGTGATATGCTTATATCCGGTCCATATCCTGAATTTTTAAAACAAAGAATTTTATCAAACGAAGGTCACCTTTCAAATGAAACAGCTTCACGGTTTGCATTATGGCTGGCTCAAAACGGAACTGAAAAAATTATTTTGGCTCATCTTTCTCGAGAAAACAATACTCCTATAATTGCTGAAAATTCTGCGAGAGACAAATTAAATTCAAACGGATTTAATGCCGTTGAAGTAAAAACGGCAACATATACAAATATCACTGAGGAAAAAGTATGAAAATACAAATAATACACGCAGGTGACTTTAAAGAACCGTATTTTCAATCTGCATTTCAAGAATACATAAAAAGATTAAGTGCTTTCGTGCAAATAAAAGATATTTTAATTAAAGAAAGACCTGTGACAGAATCTTCGCAAATAGAAAAATCACTTTTTGAAGAAGGCCGTGATATTCTTTCAAAAATTGATTCTCATACATATGCGGTTGCTTTATGTGTTGAAGGAAAACAAATAACTTCCGAAGAGTTTGCCTCTTTTTTTGAAAAATGTGCAATTATGTCATATTCAACAGTAGCCTTTATAATAGGAAGTTCATACGGACTTTCTCCCGATGTCAAAGCCCGTGCAAATATGAAGCTCTCTTTTTCAAAAATGACATTTCCTCACCAGCTTATGCGTGTTATATTAAGTGAACAAATTTACAGAGCATTTTCAATAATGAACGGATCAAAATATCACAAATAGGAGATTTTATGCAAAGTAAGAGATTTAAAAAAAACGACGAAAGTTTTATATGTGCAGTATGTAAAAAAAAAGTTGAACCTTTAAAATACTCTTCAAGAGATCACTGTCCCTATTGCCTTTCCGGTCTCCATGTTGATATTTTTCCTGGTGACAGAAATAATTCCTGTAAAGGAATTTTAAAACCTATACAAACACTTCCAGACGCAAAAAAAGGTTTTATCATCATTTACAAATGTGAAAAATGCAATGAAATTGTAAGATGCCGTGCGGCAATTCATGGAGAAACTCCGGATTCTACAGAACTGTTAATAAAGCTTACGAAAGCCGATTTTTAAAAATGAAAAATTTTTATTTTGAACCTTTTATTTTAATTTCACGAGGAAATGAAAAATTATTAAGTCAAAAACTTCGCGTTAAAGCTCTTTTAAAAATAATCGATCCTCCTTTTACGATATATAAAGATAAAAACGGAAAACCTTTTGTTAAAGCAGATATAAAAATCGGAATTAGTATTTCTCACAGCGAAAATGTCACAGCGGTTATAGTTGCTCCGTTTGAAAAAATAGGAATCGATTTGGAAAAAATAAAAGATTTTTATCCCGAAAAAATTAGCGAAAGATTCTTTAAAAAATCCGAAAAAGAAAGTATCAAAAATTCCGAAGATTTTTACAAAATCTGGTGTAAAAAAGAAAGTTATGTGAAAATGACGGGAAAAGGAATTTTTCAAATGACATCTTTTAATTCAAATTACAATAATTTAAATTTGATAGACCTTTCCGAAAAATGTTCTTCGCTTTTAAACGAAAATTTTGCGTTTTTTGTTTGTTCAAATTATAATTTTAATCCGAAAATTTATATTGAGTAGCTTTTAAGGTCTTTGAAAAATTTCAAAGACTTTTTTAAAAATTGTTTTCCTCATTACTTGTGGAAAACCCTTGAAAAAAAAGCAATTTCATGATATAATAAATATAATAAATGTAGGAAACGAATATATTGCGGTATTTTTTAATATTTTCGTACAAAAATTTATTTTTTAATATATCAAATCAATTTATAAGATAATAAAAATATAAAAGGATAACTAATATGGATCCCAGAGAAGAAGTTTTATCTTGTGTTCAAAATTTAATACATGAAAGCGGCGATTTTACTCAAGCTACATATAATCTTTGGTTCAGAGATTTAAAAATAGAAAGCTTAACCAAAACGCAAGCTATATTGAGCGTTAATTCAGCTTATAAAGCGGAAATAATTACCGACAGATATCTCTCTGTTTTAGAACATTATTTTGAAGAAGCACTTGGTTTTCATATTGATGTATGTATTGATATAATGCAAGAAGACGATAATTATTCCAAAAGTACAATTAAACTTATAAAAACCGAACTTTCGGATCACTCAAAAACAATTGAAGAAAAAGAAAACAGTCCGGTATTTTTAAAATATAATCCTGAATACACATTTGAAAATTTCATAGTAGGAAATACAAATAAATTGGCTCAAGCCGCTTGCCGTGCAATAGCTGAAAATCCGGATCATCACTACAATCCGTTATTTATTTACGGGGCTTCAGGACTTGGAAAAACTCATCTTTTATATGCAATTACAAATCATATACTTATAAACAGACCTGATGCAAATATCGTATATGCACGAGGAGAAGAATTTACAACAGAATTGAT
Organism: uncultured Oscillospiraceae bacterium; assembly: GCA_964558655.1. GTDB lineage: Bacteria > Bacillota > Clostridia > Oscillospirales > SIG627 > RGIG6353. The sequence continues at coordinate 44,499 of CAZLEX010000001.1, forward strand.
AAATTCTCTTTCTAAAAAAATTCCTATGCAGTATTTTCGTGACCGTTACAGAAAAGCAGATGTCTTATTAATAGACGATATTCAATTTATTGCCGGAAAACCTTCAACTCAAGAAGAATTTTTCCATACTTTCAATACTTTGTACGATGAAAAAAAGCAAATAATTTTGGCATCGGATCTCCCTCCGAAAGATATCAAAAATTTAGAGGAAAGACTCATAAGCCGTTTTTCTTGGGGACTTATAGTAGATGTTCAGCCTCCGGATTTGGAACTGCGTATAGCAATATTAAAATCAAAAGCAGAAATGATGAATATCAACATAGATGATAATGTTATAACTTATATTGCAGACAATATAAAAAACAATATCAGACAGCTTGAAGGTGCCATAAAACGCTTAAAAGCAATGTCATATTTAAATGATACAAAAATAACAATGTCAGTTGCAAAAGAAGCTCTTAAAGATTTTCTTTCGGAAAATGCATCTACCGGAGTAACAATCGATCAAATATTTGAAATTGTTGCAAACCACTATAATATTTCGGTAGAAGATATGAGAGGCAAAAAACATCTTAAAGAAATTACAACGGGACGCCATGTTACAATCTATATTTTAAGAACAATAACAGAACTTTCTCTCAACGATATTGGAAAATATTTTGATATGCATCATACATCGGTACTTTATGCCGTCAACAATATTACCGAAAATTTGAAAAATGATCCAAAACTTGAGTTTGAAGTTTCATCTATAATCAGAGAAATAAAAGAAGGGCATTAACGGTTCTGTCAAAAAAATGTGGATAAAAATGTTAATCCGTGTGAAAAAAATTAAAGCTGTGCAAATTTAATTTTTTCATAAAAAACGGTTGTAAATATCGATCATGTAAATTTACAAAAATATTTAAACATTTATTTGACATTAAAAATACCGAAAATAAACTGTATATGACACATTTTTGTGTTTTACACAATTCTGACAGTTACTACTAATACTACTAAATATAAAAATATATTATATTAAATTATTTTTGATAAAAAAACAAATTTAAAATTTTGTCAGAGGAGAAAATTTTATGAAAATAAGAGCCGATAAAAAAAGTTTACTCAGTGCAATACTTCCTGCAATGTGTGCAATTTCATCACCTGCTCCGATATCTGTATTGGAAAGTTTAAAATTTACAGTACAAAACGATGTATTATATGTTACCGGATATGATTTATCAAAAGGTGTAAAAACGGAAACTCGTGTATTTGTGGAAGAAGAAGGTACAATTCTTTTAAATCCGCAAAAAATAAGTGCTATTGTCCGTTCAATGCCTGATGATATGATAAATATAGAAACCGATGACAAAGGTATTGTAAAAGTAACATGCAATAAAACAAAATTTGAAATTATAGGAATAAATTCCGAAGGTTATCCGAATTTACCTGAACTTTCGGGAGATAAAAGTTTTGATATTGAAAAAGGTGTTTTAAAAAATTCTTGCCAACAAGTCCTTTTTTCCGTAGCATATGATGATAAAAAACCTGTTTTAACAGGTGTGTTTTTTGAACTTTCAAATAATAAAATGACACTCGTCAGTTGTGACGGTTTCCGACTTTCAATATGTAATAAAAATGTCGTAACGAATGAAATGCTTCGTTTTATAGTACCCGGAAAAACTCTTTCGGATTTAATAAAACTGCTTGATGACAGTGATGAAAAAATAACAGTTGAATTAACTTCAAAACATCTTATTTTACATTTTGGAGATATTTATTTCTTCTCAAGGCTTATTGAAGGAGATTATATTGATTATGTCAGGAGTATTCCGCAAAATCAAAAAATAGAAGCAAAAATAAAATTGAGCGAATTTATTTCATGTCTTGAAAGAGCGTCACTTGTAATTGACGAAAAAGCAAAAAGCCCGATAAAATTAAATATAGTGCCTTTTGGAATGCTTGTTTCATGTCTTACGGCAAACGGAAAAATAGAAGATGAAATACATGCTGAAGTACAGGGAGAACTTGAAATAGGTTTTAATAACAGATATCTTCTTGATGCACTTAAGGCGGCATCAATGTCTGGAGATGAAGAAGTAATATTAAAAATGTCAACTCCTCTTACCGGCATGACAATTCAGCCGGCAGATCATGATGAATATTTTTATCTTGTATTGCCTGTCCGGCTTAACTGATGAAACTTAAAAGTATAGAAATTAAAAATTTCAGAAATATAGCACATCAAAAATTGCATTTTTCACCGGAAACTACTTTAATTTTCGGAAATAATGCCGAAGGAAAGACAAATGTAATAGAGGCAATATATTCTTTCAGTTATTCAAAGAGTTTTCGTAAATCAAAAGAGCGTGATTTAATAAAATTTGGAGAAGAAGAAGCTGTTATCAGTGCAATTTTTGAAGAAAAAACAAGAGAATGTAATTTAAAAATAAAAATTTCAAAAAAAGACGGAAAAAATTTTTATTATAATGGGACAAGACTTGAAAAAATGAAAGATTTTTTCGGTCATTTTCCTGCGGTATTGTTCGTTCCAGAATATTTGAAAATAATAAAAAACGGTCCGAGTGAAAGAAGAAGTTTTATTGACAGTGCAATTTGTCAGATAAAACCGTCGTATATTTCATTGCTTTTTGCTTATCACAGACTTTGTGAAGAAAAAAATGCATTAATAAAAAATTTTTCTTTCGATCATCAAGATAAAATACTTTTTGAAGTATATAATGAAAAACTTGCAAAAAGTGCTGCCGCAATAAGCTTTGAAAGATATGAATTTATAAAAAAAATTAATTTAAAAGCAAAATATCATTTTGAAAAAATGTCGGAGAAAGATATTATTGATTTTGAATTTTTATCGTCGGGTTTAAATGTAATACCGGAAAATTTTGAAGAATATTACAATATGCTTTTTAAAAAATGTTTTGAAAATGATTTGAAATTTCAAAGAATGTCAACAGGTGCTCAATTTGATGATATTGAAATATTGATAAATTCAAATTCGGCGAGGACATTTGCTTCTCAGGGACAGCAAAGAAGTGCTGTTGTTGCAATGAAACTTGCGGAAGGAGAAGTAATTGAAGAAATGACAAAAAACAATCCGATTTATTTGTTTGATGATATTCTTTCGGAACTTGATGAAAAAAGAAAAAATTATATATTAAAATCACTTTCAAACAAACAAGTAGTTATAACATCTTGCCAAAATGGCAGAAACACGGGAGTTTGTGCCTATTATGCAAAATCCGGCACATATGAAAAAATTTAATTATGGCAGTATATTTACACGCTGAACAAAAGAAAAGTATAAAAAGTAAGGATATAGTAGGCATTTTTGATATGGATAATACAACTGTATCCGGAATAACGAGAAATTTTTTAAATATTGCCCAAAAAAACAATAAAATTATTAATATTACCGACGATATACCAAAAACATTTTTATTGTGCGGTAAAAAAAACGAAAGGGAATCAGTCGTTGTAATTTCTCAATTTTCAACAAAGACACTTTACGACAGACTGAAAAGGAAAATTTAGGTGGAAAACGAAAATCTTGAACTTCAAAAGGTCACCGAACATTATGATGAAAATCAAATACAGGTGCTTGAAGGACTTGAAGCAGTAAGAAAAAGACCGGGCATGTACATCGGATCGACTTCTCAAAGAGGTCTGCATCATTTGATTTATGAGATTGTGGATAATTCAATTGACGAAGCTCTTGCCGGATATTGTAATAAAATTACGGTAACGCTTGAAGAAGATGGAAGTGTTTCAATCGAAGACAACGGAAGAGGTGTACCTGTCGGAATAAATTCAAAAATGGGTATTCCGACTGTTGAAATGGTATTTACGGTATTGCACGCCGGAGGTAAATTCGGCGGCGGCGGATATCAGATTTCCGGCGGTCTGCACGGAGTTGGTGCATCGGTTGTTAACGCTCTTTCGGAATGGGTTGAAATTGAAAATGCGTATGAAGGTGAAATGTATACCGAGCGTTTTGAAAGAGGTGCTGTTGTCCGTTCTCTGAAAAAAATCGGAAAAACGGAAAAAAGCGGATTAAAAGTAAGATTTAAACCCGATGAACTTATATTTGAAACAGTAGAATTCGATTATACAACAGTTTTAAATCGCTTGAGAGAACAAGCATTTCTTAATGCAGGACTTCGTATAGATTTTATCGATAATCGTGACAGCAGTTCAATTGAAGCGGGAGAAGCGGCAAAAACAGAGGCAGACAGTATTCTTAAGAATGCACAAGGCGATGAAGAATATAATGAAATGGCTGAAGATGATAATTATACCCGTGAAAAAGAACAAAGAGAACAAAGTTTTTGTTTTGAAGGCGGAATAAAAAGCTTTGTAGAATTTTTAAATTCCAAAAAACATACAGAAACCGTTGGAAATGTAATTTATTTTTCAACAAGAAAAGATATTACGACTGCAGAGGTTGCTCTTCAATATAATGACGGATATCAAAGTCATACGATGACTTTTGCAAATAATATCAATACAATTGAAGGCGGTACACATGAAACGGGATTTAAAACCGGATTGACAAAAGTTTTTAATGATTATGCAAAAAAATTCGGTTATATAAAAGACAGTGACAAAGATTTTACCGGAGACGATGTAAGAGAAGGACTGTGTGCTGTTATAAGTGTGAAACTTCCTGAAGCACAATTTGAAGGACAAACTAAAACAAAACTCGGCAATTCCGATATAAGACCTCTTGTAAATCAGCTTGTAGTAGAAAAATTAGGAGAATATTTCGAGGAAAATCCCGCAGTTGCAAAATTACTTATTGAGAAATCTCTTTCTGCTTCGAGAGCAAGAGAAGCGGCAAAAAAAGCCCGTGAAATGACTCGTAGAAAAACTGTTCTCGAAAGGGGAAGTTTACCTGATAAACTTGCCGAATGTCAAGACAGAACAGTTTCAAATACAGAATTGTTTTTGGTCGAAGGAGATTCTGCGGGAGGAACGGCAAAAGACGGAAGAGACAGCAAATATCAGGCAATTCTTCCATTACGCGGAAAGATACTTAATGTCGAAAAAGCAAGGCTTGAAAAAATATATGCAAATGTTTCGGTAATACCTATTATTCAGGCACTCGGAACCGGAATAGGAAATGATTTTGACATAACCAAACTTCGTTACGGTAAGGTTATTATTATGGCAGATGCCGATGTTGACGGATCACATATAAAAACTCTTTTATTGACATTCTTTTTCCGTCATATGAGACCTCTTATTGAACAGGGACATATATTTTGTGCTCGTCCGCCGCTTTACAGAGTATTCAAAGGTAAACAGCAAAGATATGCTTTTTCAGATGATGAAAGAGATAAAGAGCTTGCCGAACTCGGTAATTCGGCTCAGGCGGAACGGTATAAAGGTCTTGGTGAAATGGATGCCGAACAGCTTTGGGAAACAACTATGGATCCGGAAAGGCGTTCAATTATTCAAGTAAATATTGAAGATGCTTATGCGGCAGATGAAACCTTTTCGCTTCTTATGGGAGATAAAGTTGAACCGAGAAGAGAATTTATTGAGCAGAATGCAAAATATGTTACAAATCTCGATGTTTAAAATTTTTATGTGAAAAAACAAGACAAACAATAGTTTTCCACAACCTGTGGAAAACTATGTTGAAAACTTTTGTTGATTAAAAATACATAAAAAAAAATAAACAGTTTTATCTTTGTTTCGGAAAAGTCAGCAAATAAAGGCACATTTTTTAAAGTGTAATAAATTTTAAAAAAATAACAAAATTTTTCAAAACACTTTTTCAAACATGAAACTCACAAAAATACATATGTGGAAAACTTGTTGGAAAAATGTAAGAAAGGTAAATTAATGGATATCAACACAGAAGGACAAAATATACTTCATGTAGAGATTAATAAAGAAGTAAAACGATCTTATATTGAATATGCAATGTCAGTTATAGTTTCCCGTGCACTTCCCGATGTACGCGACGGTTTAAAACCGGTACATCGCAGAATTTTATATTCCATGTATGAAGATAATTTAACACATGATAAACCGTTTCGTAAATCGGCAACTACAGTAGGTAATGTGCTCGGTCACTATCACCCTCACGGAGATGCCGCAGTTTATGATTCAATGGTTCGTCTTGCTCAACCGTTTTCATTGCGTTATCCGCTTGTTGACGGTCACGGAAATTTCGGTAATGTTGACGGTGACGGAGCTGCAGCATACCGTTATACAGAAGCAAGAATGTCAAAAATTGCCTCTGAAATGCTTACCGATATAGAAAAAGATGTTGTGAATTTTTCTCCGAACTTTGATAATAAACTTAAGGAACCAGATGTTTTACCTTCAGGTTTTCCAAATCTTTTGGTTAACGGAAGTGTCGGTATTGCCGTCGGTATGGCAACATATATTCCGCCTCATAATTTGTGCGAAGTAATAGACGGTGCAATTTATCTTATGGAAAATCCGAATTGTGAAATATTTGATATTATGCAGTTCATTAAAGGTCCTGATTTTCCGACATATGCGACAATTTACGGTACATCGGGTATTAAACAGGCTTACCTTACCGGAAAAGGTCATGTTATGGTGCGTGCAAAGTATCATATGGAAGAACATCATTCTAAGAAAAGTATTGTGTACACTGAAATTCCTTATCAAGTTAACAAATCTAATTTGGTTAAAACAATTGCCGATCTTGTAAATGATAAAAGAATAGAAGGAATTTCCGACATTAGAGATGAATCCGGCAGAAACGGTATGCGTATTGTCGTTGATTTAAAGCGTGATGCAAATGAGATGATAGTTATAAATCTTCTTTATAAGTATACTCAATTGCAGGATACTTGTGCAATGAATATGTTGGCACTTGTAAACGGAGAACCGAAAACCCTTAATTTAAAACAAATACTTTATTATTATATTAAACACAGAGAAGAAGTTGTCACAAGACGCATTACTTTCGATTTAAACCGTGCAAAAGCGAAAGAGCATATTTGGCAAGGATATAAGATAGCACTTGACAACATAGATGAAGTAATAAAAATAATCCGTGCTTCAAAGACAGTTGCGGAAGCTAAACAAGCTCTTATTTTACGCTTTGAACTTACAGATGTACAATCACAGGCTATTGTAGAATTACCGCTCGGAAAACTTTCTTCTATGGAAGTTGACAATATACTTGCGGAATTAGACAGATTAATGAAGCTTATAGCCGAACTTGAAGAAATTCTTTCCGATGAGACGAAAATTTTCGAAATCATTAAAGAAGAGATGCTTGAAATAAAGCGTCGGTACGGTGATGAAAGAAGGACATCAATTGAAGAAGTTGAAGACGATATAGTTCTTGAAGATTTGATAGAACGCCATAAGTGTCTTATTACTACAACTCATGACGGTTATATTAAGCGTATACCGGTTGATACATATGAGTCCCAAAATCGCGGAGGTAAAGGCGTAAACGCCATGAAGACGAAAGAAGAAGATTCTGTTAAAGATATATTTGTATCTCACAGTCATAACTATTTGTTTATGTTTACTTCTTTAGGGCGTCTCTATATTAAAAAATGCTATCAAATTCCGGAAGGAACCCGTACATCAAAGGGCACTCATATAAACAATATTTTACCTCTTTCCGAAGGAGAAAAGATTACCGCTTTTATTTCGGTTGCAAAAATCAATACAGATGAAGTGCTTGTAATGACAACGGAAAAAGGAATGATAAAGCGTTGTCCGCTGTCTTCTTTCCGTCATATTCGTAATAAAGGTATAATAGCAATTAAATTAAATGATGATGATAAGTTGTTATTTGTAAACAAAACCGACGGAAACAGCGAAATTTTTATTGCAGCATCAAACGGACAAGCATTAAAATTTTCCGAAAAGCGTGTGCGTGTGATGGGGCGTACTTCAAGAGGTGTTAGGGCAATTAAACTTGAAACAGGAGAAAAAGTTGTCGGATCTCTTGCAATCAAGCCGAATGAAAACGGCGAATATGAGAGAATGCTCTTGACTTTAACCGAAAACGGTTTCGGAAAACGATGTGATTTTAAATTGTTTGCTGAAAAAAATCGTGGCGGTAAGGGTATGAGATGTCACAAACTTACTGAAAAAACAGGTAGTTTAGCGGGAATTGAAGCGGTTGAAGATACTGACGATGTTATGCTTATGACAGACGGCGGAATGCTTATCAGAACCGTTGTAGAACAGATTTCGGTAAGCGGAAGAAGTGCTTCAGGTGTAATTGTGATGAGACTTAACGGGGTTTCAAAAATAATAGGATTTGAGAGAATTAAGCGTGAAGAAGACGCAGAAAAGGAAGCTCTTGAAGAAAACGACGGGGAAGAACTTGAAATTGTCGAAGATGATATTGATGATGTAGAAGAAGATATTCAAGATACAGACGAAGATATTACGGATGACGAAAATGAGGAAGAATCCGAAGAATGATAAAAAAAGGTTGTATTTTTTCACCGCCGTATAAGAAAGTGTTTTATATGTGAAAAACAGTGAAGTATCTTTAATGATACTTCACTGTTTTTTAAATAAAATTTAATAAAGTGCAAATTGAAAATTTATTTTTCCGGTAATTTCAAAAAACGCTTGTTATTCATCTTTTCATTTGTGATATAATTACCATCTAAAAATAATACATATGTTGTAATTGGCGTCGGGGCTTTTTGAGCTTGTTCTTTGCTCTGCAAATGAATTGCTTTAAATTGTAGTGCTTTTTTGCAATCTTTTCAATTACAGGAAATTTTGCATTAAGCAGGCATTGATTTGTGTAATACAAAACATAACCTTCTTTTTCGTCAGTATGCAGATGTTTTGCACACTCTTTGACTTACGGCAATACGGCATTTTCAGCAGCGGGTATATATTCAATAAAACACATGTACTTTTCAGAAAAACCAACCCATCTTCAAACCGATTCGATAACCAGGCTTTTTTGAAGACACTTGAATATCGTTGTTATTGGAAATCGCACAACATATATGTTCTTTTACTATGTTTTCGTTTGTAACCTTAATGTAATCCAGTATATAAAATTTTCTCCAAGTTAGATTTTCCCATATCATTATAAAATTTGATTTTTTAATTAAATAACATATTCGTATAATTCATAATTTGTCCAACCAGTATCTTCATAATACATTTTTAGTGTATCCATATACTGAAAACCCATCCGTGTGTAGAGATTTTTGGCCGGAATGTTACCTTTAAGCACATCTAATCTGATTGCTTTTTGATGATTGTCAGTCGCAATTTCGAATGCTTTTTTACCATCAACTTAGCATAGCCTTTTCCGAAATGAGTCGGATGAATACCAAGTGCATGTATTACAGTAATTTCATTTTCCTTTGCGTTAGTTTGCCAATGAAATTTTTTGTAACCATCATTATATTGATGATTCAATATCATTGCTGCAATAATCTCGCTATTCTCCATACCTATATATAGTTCTTCATTAGCAATAGAATTTTGAATAAATTCAGGAGAAGGGTAAATATCTTTTTTCCAGCCTATCTTATACAAAGAATTCTGCATACCGTCAATCAGAGAATGATAAAAAAACATAACGGCATCACATTGATTCTCGTTTGCCTTAATAATAATCATTTCAGTACCTCCTAAATTCCGACGATTTAACTTTTTAAACACTTACAGAAAAAGAGAGTTGATATCACTTGACAATAATTTTTTTCAGATGAAGCATTATAAATTTATTTGGATTCGTTTAACAAAAACAGTGCACACAATGCGGCAAAAACAGCCCATATAATAAACATCGGAGAATATCCTAACGATTCTACCAGTATTCCGAAGATAACCGAGCCGATTGAAGCACCCGAATATGTTAAAACATCCATATAACTCGATACGGAGGAAACACAGCCTCTTTCAAGATAACGAGCCGGAAAAACGGAAGTTACCGTCGTATTAGCCATGGCAATTGTACAGGCAATTCCTCCGAAACAAATAAGTGAAGCCCAGAGAGGTAAGAATCCGATTGCAAGAAATGCGGAAAGCAAAGCACAAATTCCCAAAGAAATACACGCAACGAGATTTTCGTTGTTGTGACAAATTTTTAATACAGGCAAAAAGACAATTCTTCCGATAAGTGTCAAAAATGGGATAATAAATACATAAAGAGCAAGATTTTCAAGTTTAAGTCCAAAACAAGCTGTAAAAAACAGACCAAACCATACATTTACATTATCTTTTATGACTCCGTGAAGAAATGACGGTATTATCATTCTCTTAAATGCCGGATCGCGAAATAATTCGGATAAAGGCATTGGCGGTAGGCTTTGCTTTCCGGTTTTTTTACTGTCGTGTACAAATATGAGAAAAAGTAATGCGGTAATAAAAGTTATGATTGCGGGTAAGAAAAATCCTGCCGAAACGCTGTCAAAAAAAGATATTCCGAAATTTGCTACGACAACTCCCAAAATACTTCCTGTACCGACGCAGGTAGCAAGAAGTGAGACTACGGATGCTCTTTTTTCGGCGGTGAATTTTGAAGATACAATTCTTAATATCGGTCCCCATACAAGCGATTGGGCAATACCGTTTAAAAACCATACTGTATATAAGACTCCTATCGGAAAGAAAAAACCGAAAATAAAATTTGTAATTGATGATAGAAAAAGTCCTCCTACGATAAGCATTTTCGGAGGAAGTTTGTCTCCTGCTCTTCCGAGTAAAATTTTTCCGAAAGCATATGCCGCAAGAAACAGAGAAGAGATTAAGCCTATTTGTGAATCCGTCATTATGCCAAGTTCCTTTATTCCGACTGAGGCTACCGAGAAGTTAAGGCGACAGAGGTAGACACAACTGTAAGCGATGTAAGAAAATAAAGCAACAACAGTTCCGCGTGTTAGATGTTTATCATTTTGATTCATTATATTACCTCAAATTTATCAAAAATTTATATAATATCAGACAGGAATAATATTCTATTACAAAAGCCGAAATTTGTCAAGATTTATCATGTTTGGGTATGTTTAAATAAATAAAAATCTGTTTTTATCCGTAAAAATATGCACCTCTGTAAGTATTTTACTTCGAGGTGCATATAATTTTTTAGTTTATTGTTTTTATTTTAGTCATTAATCCAGAAAAAATTATTGAGAATTTGACTGTTTAAATTTTCCGGAGATGAAGTAATCGCAAGTTCGACTAAATATCCTTCATTTTTGAAAACAACATATGTTTGATATAAAACATTTCCGTTAATTTCAGCCGAAATATCCAACGCATCAACTTCTCGGTTGCCGATATTTACTTTTTTGTATTCTCCGGTTACATTTTCATAACCAGAATTCACCAAAGCACGCTGTATAATACCGTCTTCAAGATATTCGGAAATTGAAATGGCTTTGTAATCGTCTGCTGTCATTTTGGTTGTGGAAAGAGTAACATTGTTTAAACCGGTTGCATCGGAAGCATACAAATCACAAACGGTCTTAATTTTTTCCGCCGCTTCAACAAATTCGTCAAAATCGGTTGCGTCATTCAAACCGTTGAGAATCATAAGATCTTTATCGCTTTTAAAGCTCCATGAATCGCTTGCTTTGAATCCAAGACCTAAAAAAGTGTTTTTCCAAGTGTTTCCATCAACATCAGAACAAAGGAAAATGTCTTTTATATCCAAAGAAGAAGTCTCAATTTCGGTATAGTTGTCATTATCGTCATTATCACCGTCTAAGTCGGAAATATCGTCAATCGGATTTGTCGTTGCCGGTGTTTTATCTGTTGTGGTAGGATTGTTATTATCGCCCTGTTCTTCTTCTTTGTTGCAGGAAGCAAAACATAAAACGAAAGATAAAACAAGCATTAAAATTAAAAATTTTTTCATAAAATTCTCCCGTATAGATCTTAAAACTATTCATTTGTTAATGTGAAAAGATATTACACTACATTATAACACAAATAAATAAAATTGACAAGTGCTTTTAAAAAATCCGTTATTTTAAACTAAAAAAAAGAAAATTTTTAAGCGAGTTGCCGAAACAGCGAAATAAAGGCTTCTCTTGAAGCCTTTATTTTTTATACAATTCAAGCGATTTACAGATTGAGTTTGTATAGAGATATCTATCACTAACTTTATTCGTTACCTTTGTTTTTTTCTTCCTGATCTTCTTCGGGTTTTTCAAGCAGTTCAACGCGAACTAAAGTTACTCGATGAGATTCGCATTTTTCAACTTTAAAAATTGCGAACTCGGACTCATATATGTCACCTTCGTCAGGAACTTTTTCAAGCTTCTCGGCAAGCCACCCGCCGAGAGAGACACTGTCCGATTCAATTTCACTCAGGTCAAATTTTTCACAAAAGTCGTCTACGGAAACAGTCCCGTCTACAAGATATGTTCTTTCGCCTATTTCATTGTATTCTTCGATAACTTCGTCGTGTTCGTCCCAAATATCTCCTACAAGTTCCTCAAGGATATCTTCCATTGTAACTATTCCCAAAGTACCGCCGTATTCGTCAAGTACAACGGCTATATGAGATTTTTCTTCCTGAAGCAGTTTGAGCAGATTAGATATTTTCTCTGTTTGATGAACGAACAGCGGAGGAGACCAAATATCTTTTATATCACCTTCGTATACGCCGCCGTTTACATAAAAATCTTTTTGATGTATAACTCCGACGATATTGTCTATGTTGTCTTCGTAAATAAGAAGCCGTGAAAAACGGGTTTGAGTGAAAGTTTCGGCAATTTCTTCTTTTGTTGCATCTGACGGAAGAGCTTCAAGATCTACTCTGTGCGTAAGAATTTCTTCGGCACGCTGATCGGTGAATTCAATAACATTTTTCAGAAGTTCTCCTTCATCTGTATCAATACTTCCTTCTTGCTGACCTTCTTCAACAAGAATGAGCAGTTCTTCCTGAGAGACCCCCTCTTCTTCTTTTGAACCAAATAATTTAAATATTAATTTACGCCACAACGAAAAAAGTGCTGTTATCGGCATCATGAGTGTCAGAAAAAATTTTAAAATTTGTGCTGTCGACATTGAAAAAGATTCCGAATGAACCCGTGCCAAAGTTTTTGGCGTAATTTCTCCGAAAACAAGGACTATAACCGTTGCAACAATTGTTGAAACCGTGGCACCGATTTGCTGATTTTTCAAAATATCAACAAAAAGCAATGTAGCAATTGAAGAAAACAGTATATTGACTATGTTGTTTCCTATAAGAATTGTAGAAATAAGTTTATCGTATTTTTCGGAAAGTTTAAGCACAAGGTCGGCTTTTTTATTCCCTTTTTCCGCAAGGGCTTTCAGTTTTGTTTTATTAACTGTCGAAAAAGCGGTCTCGGTAGCCGAAAAATAGGCTGACATTACAAGACATACCGCCATAATTGTTATGTATACTGTCATGCGAACAAATCCTCCTTAAAAATAGACACAAAAAGGCATACCTGCACACTTCTTGCAAGTGCAGATATGCCAAAATCTATATCATTATTAAAAAAGTAAGTATTCGCGTCGGGATCGCAACTGCCACCGTCCATTTTGACTATCATCCTCCTTAAGTAATACAGTTTGTAGAATTATAACAAATAAATCTGTGCTTGTCAAGGGCTTTATTGCATTTTAACAAAAAAGTTATGTTTAAACTAAGGTAAAAAACATACGGTGACAGCCAATTTATTTATTCGACATTTGCTCCGAACCGTTTTATTTTGCGTGTAGTCGTTTTTTCGAGTGCTTCGCTCAAAATTTCTATTTTTTTAATATGTTTGTAACTCGGTATTTTTTCGTTAACCGTTTCTATTACGCTTTTTATAATTTTTTCGGTTTCCTCTTTGGAAGGAATGTGCCCTAACTTACTCTGAATATAGTCGAGTTTCGGAAAAATCTTTGCTTTTATTACTGTGCGTCCGGATTTTTTGTCTTCTACAACAATAACATCGGACACCTCATCGTTCAAAGAAATTCGTCCTTCAAGTTCTTCCGGAAATATATTTTTTCCGTTTTCCGAAACGATTACATTTTTAATTCTTCCCTTTATGTACAATTCTCCGTCATTTCCCACGACACCGAGATCCCCTGTATGAAACCAACCGTCACGAATAACCGCTTCGGTTGCAGCCGTGTCGTTAAAGTATCCCAGCATAATATTCTCTCCTCGTGCAATTATCTCGCCGACTCCCTCGCTATTTGGGCAATCGATTTTTAATTCCACCCCGGGTATAGCAATTCCGGTAGAAAGAGCATTGAAATAAAAATCGCTGTTACCTGCCAAAAGCGGAGAACACTCTGTAAGACCATATCCTTGAAGAGTTCTAATCCCCAATGCCGTAAAATCATCTACAAGCGAAGTGTCCAATTCGGCAGCTCCGACAATAAAAAGTCTCAAATTTCCACCGAGTGTTTTTCTTACTTTGCTCTGTATGATGTTTCTCATGAAGAAAGGAAGTTTTTTCAAACCGTATGCTAACCCGTTTTCCTCAAAATATTGCTTGTATTTTTGCGGACAGCCGTCAATTACGGACGATTTTATGCGTCTGGAAAGAATAGCAAGCAATTCGGGAACAACAACCAAAACGCTGGGAGAATATTCGCGGATACTTCTTGCAATTGTTTGAAGCGATTCCGTATAACAAATACATGCACCGCGTGATAAAATCAAAAGGCAGTTCAATGTACATTCATAAGTATGATGTAGCGGCAAAACAGACATTGTTTTGTCGTTATCAAAAATTTTCACAACGCTTACAGTTTGATAAATATTCGAAAGAATGTTATTTTGAGAAAGCATTACACCTTTGGAAGAACCTGTTGTTCCCGAAGTAAAAAGGAGGACGCTCATTTCGTCTTTGCTTTTTACAATCATATCTGTTTCTTTTCTTTCGGCAGATATATCATTGTCAACAATTTCCGAAAGTTCATCAAAAGATACTCGGTTTAAATTTGCGGAAATTTTTTCGGAAACTTTTAAATCGCAAAAAATCACTTTACATTCGGCAAGCATAAAAAAATCTTTAATATCGGTTCCGGCGAGTTCCTTATCAATAGGTACCGCCACTCCTACCGTTGCCGCACAAATATAAGATAATACCCATTCGTAACAATTTTTTCCGGAAATTGCGATTTTAGCTCCTTTGTATCCGTTTTTTATAAGATAGGAACACATTTTGTAAAAATGTTCTCTGAATTCCGAAAAAGTAATTTCACGATATTCGCCATTCTTTAATTTTATCTGAAATGCCTTTCGATTTTTAAATTTTTCGGCAATATAATTTACCATATCGCAAAAGCTTTCAAATTTTGGAGCGTTATATGTTTTCATTTGTTCCTCCGTAACTCGTTTTGTTTTTTTGACTTTGTTATCTGGTTTTCGATACTATGTTACCATATTTTTCGAACCATGTCAAGCGTTTGTGCCAAAAAAGTTTCAATCGTAAAGATGAATTTTGATATTTTTCTTCGAAAGTACTGTTTTTTCATTAATTTTCGCGGAAATCTTAAATTTAAAAGATTGCGGTATCATCGGCTTGCAATTTTTTGTGAAGATATTTTAGGAAAGTTGAACCGTTTGAGTATAATAAAATATGCACCTTCAAAGTACCTCTACTTTCTCCGGTGCATATCGTTAATATATTATGTTATATTTTAAAAGCTTTTTCAACGGGTACAGAACAAACAATTCCCGATGCTTCCGTCTTTAATCCGAAGTGGGTATTAATTTCATTCATTATGGCATTTGCAATATTGTCGGATGCCAGAATAGAAACAATTTCTTTTTCTTCGGAAAGTTCCCTCTCATCTGTCATTTTAAGCGATTCGCTTCCCGCAAGTCTGGCTCGAATTACCGTACCGCCTGCTGCTCCGACACGCCTTGCACATTGCATAACTTCTTCCGTATAACCGGAATTTACCGTAACAAAAATAAGGCTGTGTTTTGTATTATTGTCCATTTTTTCAACTCCTTTATCACTCGAATCGTTCACACGGTTAAGAATTTCCGAAGTAAGCCTGTTAATTGCAGAAAGAGGCAATATCATCAATATTCCACCGAATTTCGGCGTATATTCCACATCGGTAGAAAAAAGCGATTCTATTTGCCCGAGAATTTTTTCGGGAGCCAAACTTATAATCACATCTTTATCGTTAGTGCCCAGACCGAAAATATCCATCATTTCCGATGGAGCCGTTCCCTGTCCGACACTTTGAAAATGCAGTTTTATATTGTTTTTTTCCAGCAATTCAACAAAAGATTTACTCTTGCCTCGCTTTATAAATGTAACAATCATTGCAATACGGTTTGTATTCATTTTACACCTCCGTATAGAAAATCATATCATCGGGTATTTGCAAAAGTTCGCTGTGAGCACGCTTAAGCTGCTTTTGCTGTTTTATTTTTCCGACAAGTCCGAGAATTTGAATGGTTATAAGCGGAGTCATCGCAACCATTGCAACAATTCCGAATGCATCGGTAAGTATGTTCCCCTCAAGAGTTTCACAAGCACCGATAGCAAAAGGCAGAATAAATGTTGTAGTCATAGGACCGCTGGCAACGCCTCCGGAGTCAAACGCTATTCCCGTATAAACAGGAGGAACAAAAAAAGTTATTATAAGCGAAATCAAGTATCCGCCGACTATAAACGGATAAATAGAAATTCCGGTTACAACCCGAAGCATCGACACTCCGACGGAAACGGCAACACCAATCGAAAGTGCAGTGCCAATGGATTTTTGACTTATCGCACCGTTGGTTATCTCTTCGACCTGCTTCTTCAAAGTATGTACCGCAGGCTCGGCAGATACCACAAAATATCCCATAAGAGCTCCTACCGGTATAAGAATATACTTTGATTCCCCTCTTGCCAATTCCGAACCTATAAGCCTACCTGCCGGCATAAATCCGACATTCGCGCCTGTCAGAAAAAGCACAAGCCCTAAGTATGTATAAATAAGACCTACGGATATTTTCAAAACCTGATGCATATGAAATTTTCGGAATATAAGTTCAAAAATTACAAATACTCCTATGATAGGCATAAATGCCACCGCAACTTCCTTTGCATACTCCGGCAACTCACGGACAAAAGCTCCGAACGCCTCTTTGGATGTTTCAAAAACACCTATTGTATCCTGTACCGTATTCGAATCTGTTTTAAAGAAAAGACTTAATATAAGAACCGAAAGTATCGGGCCTATACTGCAAAGTGCAATTAATCCGAAACTGTTTTCCTGTGCACGCTTATCGTTTGAGAGAGACGCCATTCCCGCACCCAAAGCCATAATAAACGGCACCGTCATAGGACCTGTCGTAACTCCGCCGGAATCGAATGCGGTCGGAATAAAATCGTCAGGTACGAAAAGAGCGAGCACTATGGTTAGTGTGTAAAAAATCCACAAAAGTCGTGACAGCGGAATATTTTTCCTTATACGAAACATTGAAAGCATAAGAAACAATCCTACACCGACAGCTACGCAAAAAATGAGAACCGAATTAGGAATTGAAGGAACCTGTTCGGCAAGCACTTGCAAATCGGGTTCGGCAACGGTTATAAGTGCCCCGAGAATAAAGGAAACTATAAGCGGAATTGCAATTTTTTTAGATTTTGCAAGCTGGACACCTATATTTTCGCTTAACGGTTGCATAGAAATGTCGGCACCTATTGTAAAAAGACTCATTCCGAAAATTATCATCAAAGTTCCGAAAAAGAAAAGTACAAGCACACCGGATTGCATGGGTGCGACAGAAATGCTTAAGAGCAACACTATCACAAATATCGGAAGTGAAGAAAGTGCCGACTCCTTCATCGCTTTTCCAAGTAATTTCAAGCCAAATCCTCCATATCTTTTTATTTATCACTAATTTTATTATATGCCACCATATACTGAATTTTAGCACAAAAATATGAACCATTCAATAATAAAACCTTTATTTTTTCAGAAAAATAAAGGTTTTTGTCATTTTTTATATTACAGTGCCATAATGAGTGTTCCGATTCCTATAAAAACACAGCCCACCAAAGATTTAGCATTAAATTTTTCATGCAAAAAAATAAAAGAAAGCACCAATGTAAATATTACACTGAGTTTATCAACGGGAACAACCCTCGATACATCTCCGACTTGCAATGCTCTGTAATAGCAAAGCCAGGAAGCACCTGTTGCAAGTCCGGACAAAATCAAAAAGATCCAGCTTTTCCGACTTATCTCGAAAATACCGCTTTGAGTGTCGGTAAGAAAAACCATTCCCCAAGCCATAACAACGACAACAACCGTTCTTATAGCTGTCGCAAGAGTTGAATTTACACCGTCAATACCCGCTTTTGCAAGAACGGAAGTAAGGGAAGCAAAAATCGCTGACAATAGTGCAAACAAAAACCACATAAAAATTCCTCCTTGATTTTTTGCGATTACAATTAAGAATTCACGATTTTGTAAAGTTCGGCGACAAAGGATTGCTTTTATGTTTTCCGATTATTTTCTCCATGTAAATCATATTGTACCATCTACCGAATTTACAGCCGCACCTGTAAAATTCACCGACCTTTTTAAAACCGATATGAGAATGAAAATCGGCACTGCTTTTCGTAAGATATTCGTCTTCTTTTTCCGGATAAGCAATACAGGCGTACAAATTCGTTATCCCCATCTCGAAAAGACGGTTTTCCAGTGCTTCATAAAGCATTTTGCCCATGTTGCACTTTTGACTGTTTATATCAATATATATGGTAAGCGTACATGACCATTCATACGCTTTTCTGTCCATAAATGGTGCTGCATAAGCGAATCCTTCAATTCTGCCGTTTTTTAAAATTACAAAATAAGGATATTTTCGGCAAATGTTCTTCATTCGCATTTTAAATTCTTCAAGCGAAGGTACTTCATATTCAAATGTTATTGCCGTATTTTTTACATAGTAACCGTATATTTCCAGAAGACGCTGTGCATCTTCAATTAAACATTCACGAACTTTTAATGAATTTTCCATATAATAACCGTCGCTTTTCAGCGATATTCCTGCTTTAAATAATCTTTGATTATGGATTTGCTTACCGTAAATTCTGGAGTGCCCATTGAACCGGGAGCGACTTCATATTTATCGAACACTATAACAAGATCTCCGTTATCGTTCCAGTAAAAGTTGTGATCTAATGACAGCTCGTTAAAGTCCCATCCTACAAATGCGTCATCAACCCAATAAATAATTCCGTTTTCGGGATCGAGCAAAGAACGCATTTGCTCTTTTATGTTGTTTTCAGTTACGGTATAAAATTCATCGTTTGCAACGATATCGCTCAATTGAACAATTTTTCCGCTCACATTATCTATGTGATAATATTTATAATAAGTGTTACTGCTTCCCGCAGCTTCGTGAACGGTAATTTTAAGTGTAAACCATTTTTGAGTATTTGTTATTACATCATAATCAACATAAATTGAGCTATGTCCTTCAATTCCGACAATTTTAAGATCTTCGTTGAACCTGTCCGAAAGAATTTTCGTAAGTTCGTCTATATCTTTGTTGATATATTCGTCGGCATCGTGATTTTCACTTTCAATTTTCGGAACGGAAATATTCATTTCGTGATATTCGTCGGTGTAAAAATAATTTCTTATTGTAACAGCTTTGACAATATCGCTTATAATCGGAATTTTCTCCATAGTTTTTGCATACACCGTGCTTACATTCGGCAAAATTATAAGGCAAATTATTATCAGAGACGCTGCAAGCGATATTGCCGGAGAAAGTAACTTTGTCTTCTTGATTTCTTTTTCGGATAGCGACGAAAGAGTTTTTTCGATTTTTTCTTTGGCACTGTCTGAAATATCCGATTTTTCCTCTTTTGCTTTTGCTCTTATAAAATCATCAAAATCATTCATTCTCAAAGTCCTCCTTTAATATTTCCCGCAACTGTTTTCTGGCACGGGAAAGACGCTTTTTAACGGTAACTACGGAAGAACAGGTAATTTTTGAAATTTGCGATATTGAAAAATCTTCATAATAAAAAAGTACAATTACCGTTCTGTACGGCTGTTTCAAACTTTCAACCGCATCACGCAAAGAAATGTTTGTTATCAAGCGGCTTTGATCGCTTTTGCCGATAATAAACTCCGCTTCTTCCAAAGAAACAGTCCCGGAATTTTTACGGATGAATTCGACCGCCGTGTTATGCACTATTCGCAATATCCACGGTTTAAAAGCGTTATCATTTTTCAGGGTATCAAATTTTTTATACGCACGGTATATGGACTCACTTATTATTTCAGATGCATCGGCATCGTTTTTCACTATTGAAAACGCAAGAGAATACATCGCCTTTTCGCAGAGCCGCACTTGTTCACAAAATGTATCTCTTTGAGTCAAAATTATTTCTCCTTGATATATTTGGCAGTCTCTTTGCGTATCCATTCGCCCCACTCTAAATAGTATTTACCGTAAAGATGTGCATTATCGAAAGTTTTATCAGAAGACAAACACCCGTTTTCATCGTCAAAAAGGTAATTTGCATCAATGTAAAATATTTTTTCATTATCGGCAAATTTTGCGATTTCTGCATTGAGCATGTTTATTTTTTTATTGTTAATTACTTTATCACTGTCCGAACGGTCTTTTGAAAGATGAAGATTGGCTTGAATGAATATAATTGCTTCGGGCTGCTTTTCACTTATAAAATCAACCAGTTGTTTGTATTTATTAACTATACTCTGAAAATCATATCCCAATTCGTTAATACCGAGCATTACATATATTTTGCCGTATTTTTTACTGCTTAAAAGTTCTGTTAAGTAAACTTTTCCCACGCCTTCCACCGAAATGCGATCATCGTAAATATTAAACACACTCATACCGGTATGTGCGAAAAAATCAGCTTCCGTTATATTTGCATATTCATAAATTCCGACGGTTCTCGAATCCCCGATAAACAGTGCATCGGTCATGCTTGCCGGAGTAAGCTCTTTTTCATCGTACTCCGGAGTTTGAGGAATGTCTGTATCACTTGGAGCGGTAACATTACTGTCTTCCGATTTTTTCGGTATATCCGTGTTAGGTGTCGTGTATGTACTGTCATCTTGACCTATATCCGAAAAATCTTCCTCTTTGCTTTCGTCTGCTTTTATAAAACGGCTGAAAATCACCACAGCAATAATCATTACGGCAAATGCGGCCAAAGTTATTAAATTTGATTTTTTCATTTGGTACCTCATTAAAATCTAAAATACAAAAACGGATCGTCAAATCCTCTGTACATACAATAAAGACTTGCAAAAAACACTGTCGCAAGAAATACAAATATTATGATGCGATTTTTTATTTTTTTTATAAATTTATAAGGAATTTCGGTTGAAAAAAGCAAGCCTGTAATCAGGAAAGGATAGTACTGCCCTAAATATTTAAGATAATCATGTCTGAACACCGACCAAACTCCGCCGCCGAAGAAAGGGAAAAGTCTGGTAAAAAAGCAAACAAGGTTTTCAAAATCCGTTATGGCAAACAGTGCAAAAGACAGCGGTATGACAAATGCCATATATATGTGTCCTATCACACGGTGACGGTTCAGATAATCTCCCAAAAACAGTTTTTCGATAAATATAAGCAAAAAAAGTACAAAACCCCATAAAAGAAAATTATATCCGGCACCGTGCCATATTCCCGTTAAAATCCAAACGATAAATAAATTTCTTACGGTATTGGCAAAACCGTGTCGGCTGCCTCCGAGCGGAATATATACATATTCTTTAAACCATGAGCCGAGCGTTATGTGCCAATTTTTCCAAAAATCCGTTACGGTAACGGTAGTATACGGATGATTGAAATTCTTCGGAAGTTTAAAACCGAGCATTTCTCCAAGTCCTATTGCCATAAGAGAATATCCGAAAAAATCAAGATATATTTGTAAAGTATAGGCGATAAGTGCGATCCACGCCAGCGGAGTTGATATGCTTTCAAACCCGATCGCCTGCGTTTGAGACCAAAGTTTTCCGAGAGGATTTGCGAGCAAAACTTTTAAGCCAAGTCCGAATATAAAAATCCCTATTCCGTTGACAGAGCGATGAACGGTTATCTTTCTGTGATTAAGTTCGGCTTTTACAGTGTCGTAAGTAACAATCGGTCCGGCTATAAGCTGTTCAAACATAGATATGTAAACGGCATAATTCAATAAACTTTTCTCAGCTTTTACTTTTCCTCTGTACACATCGGCTAAATAAGACATTCCCTGAAATGTGTAAAAAGAAATTCCTATGGGTAAAACGATTTGTGCAAATGAAGAAAAATCGTCGGAAATACGGCTCAATTCTCCCACAATAAAATTGGCATATTTAAAAATACAGAGACTTATCAAATGAAAAACAACTCCGGCAATCAGTAACGGTTTTCTGATTCCTCTGAATTTTTCCATTCCGAATCCGACGGCAAAATCCATAATAATGGTTATTACAAAAAGTATAAAATGATACGGAGAATTTATTGTGCCGACAAAATAGAAAACCATACTGCCCCAAAGCAAAACCGCATTTTTAAAATTAAAGGATACCGAATAATAGCAAACAAAAAATATCGGCATAAATATTAAAACAAATTGTAAGCTGCTGAAAACCATTTCGGTATCCTCCGTTTCTTCATCTGATATACAGACGAAACAAAACAGTAAAAGGTGACTATTTTATTTGTCTGAATTTAATTTTTATATTAAATTTACTTTCGAGATATATTATATTTTCTTTCTTGTATCCCACATTTGCTGATATTTCACGGGACGGAACAAAAATTTCCACAGTATCTCCCTCTTTAAAATTCACCCCATTCAGATATCTTTCGAGTTCGTCACGCTTATCGCGGGAAATAACTCTCTCTCCCCACGATTCGTCATAAATACTTACGGCATCATCACCTCTCACGCCTTCGGAGGAACATAAACCGATTCTGAGAATCTTTACATTACTTTCTTTGAATATGCGATATACGGCGAGAGTTCTTTCGATGCTTTCTTCGAGAGTTAGAGGAGTAAACTCACCGGACTGCATAATTTCGGCAAGACCGGTTTCTTTGAAAACGACCGTAGGATAAATTCTTGCGGATTCCGCTTTACATTCAACAATTTTTTTGGCTGTGCAAATTTCGCTTTCGGAATTTGCACCGTACATTCCCGTCATCATCTGACCGGTAAGACGAAAAGAATGGGAAACCACTCTTTTCATTGCTTCTATTGCACATTCGGCATTATGCCCGCGTGCATTTCCGATTAGGACCGAATCGTCAAGAGACTGTATTCCGAGCTCTATATCTTCAACATAGTGTTTTGAAAGAATATCCAAAATTTCTTCGCTTACCGCATCGGGACGGGTGGAGAGGCGTACACTTTTTACACAGCCTTTTTCGACATATTCATCGGAAATTTTAAGAAGTGCAAGCATAAGCTCCCTTTCTATAGCCGTAAAACTTCCTCCGAAAAAAGCTATCTGTACATCATAATCGCTCGGTATCGTCGATAAACACGCATCTATTTCGCTTCTAACAGTATCAATCGAAAAACGGCTTTTGCCGGAAATTTTCCTTTGATTGCAAAACAGGCAGGTATTGGGACACCCTTCATGCGGAACAAATATGGGAATCGAACAATGTTTTACGCTCTTTTCCATTTTGTCCCGTCCGCTGTATCTTCGAGAATTATTCCGCGTTTTTTGAGTTCGTCACGAATTTTATCGGCAGTGGCAAAATCACGGATTTTTTTGGCTTCGCTTCTTTTTGCTACGAGTGCGTCTATTTCGTCATCATCTTCTTTTCTTTCTTCTATCGGTGCAAGGAATCCCAAAAGTCCGGCGAGTTCTTCCCAGAGAGAAAGGATTTTCAAAGTTTCGTTTTTATTCAAATTTGCTTTTGAAATCAATATATTCACCGCACGGCAAAGTTCAAAAAGCACAGAAACAGCATCGGCAGTATTAAAATCATTGTCGAGAACTTCAATAAATTTATTTCTGAAAGAATCGAGCACTTCCACTTCTTTTGAAATATCGGTGCCTTCAACGGCCGTATTTACCGTATTGCGTATTGCATTTTCACAGTTATAAAGACGCTCAAGAGAGGCTTTGGCTGATGAAAGGCTTTCCGAAGTGAAGTTTATGGGGCTTCTGTAATGAGAAGAAATCAAGAAAAATCTTATTGAGGGATACCCGTATTTTTCCGCCGCATCACGCACTGTAAAAAAGTTTCCGAGTGATTTTGACATTTTCCTGTTATCCACATTAATATATCCGTTATGCAAAAATACACGGCAAAACGGAACTCCGAAAGCCGCTTCTGATTGTGCGATTTCGTTTTCGTGATGAGGGAATGTCAAATCTTGTCCTCCGCAATGAATATCTATGGTTTTTCCAAGATATTTATCGACCATTGCGGAACATTCTATATGCCAGCCGGGTCTGCCTTTGCCCCACGGTGATTCCCAATACGGTTCACCGTCCTTATAAGCTTTCCAAAGTGCAAAGTCAAGCGGATCGCGTTTGATTTCGTCAACATCTATTCTTGCACCGCTTTCCAAATCGTCAATATTAAATCCGCCGAGTTTTCCGTAAGATTTGAAGGACCGTGCCGAATAATACACATCTCCGTTAGGTGCGGGATATGCGTAACCTTTTTCGACCAATTTTTCGATAATTGATATTATTTCATTCATGTTTTCCGTTGCTCTCGGATGAAATGTTGCGGGATTAATTCCCAAACCGCGTGCATCGGTAAAATATTCATCGATATATTTTTGTGCAATTTCCTGTACGGTGGTTTTTTCTTCGTTCGCTCTTTTTATCATTTTATCGTCGATATCGGTAAAATTTTGAACAAAAACTACTTTATTGCCGCGATATTCGAGATATCGGCGTAAAAGGTCGAAAACGACAAAACAACGGGCGTTGCCTATATGAAAATAATTGTAAACGGTTGGACCGCAAGCATACATACGCACGGTATTGTCTTTAATCTCAAAGTTTTCGGTGGTTTTGGTAAGTGAATTGTAAAATCTCATTTTTTGTCTCCTTTCAATTCTTCAATTGTTTTTTTCAAATTATCTATCTCGCTCTGAAGTCGGCAAAATTCCTGAGAGATGGGATCCGGAATATGTATCTGATCCATATCTTCTTTTTTTCCTCCTCTGCGGACAATTCTTGCAGGCACACCGACTGCGGTGCAATTATCGGGAATTTCGGTCAGTACAACCGCACCTGCTGCTATTTTGACATTATTTCCTACTACAAAAGGTCCGAGTACTTTAGCTCCGGAACCTATCAGCACATTGTTTCCGATGGTCGGGTGACGCTTTCCGGTATCTTTCCCGGTACCGCCGAGAGTAACTCCCTGATAAATCGTACAGTCATCGCCTATTTCTGTGGTTTCTCCTATAACTACACCCGTACCGTGATCGATAAAAAGTCCTCTGCCGATAATCGCTCCGGGATGTATTTCAATTCCGGTTAAAAATTTTGAAAATTGAGAAATCGCTCTTGCCAAAAAGAAAAAATGTATTTTATAAAAAAAATGTGCTATTCTGTGATTAATAAGAGCGTGAAATCCAGAATAAAGTAAAATTATTTCTATGTACGAGCGTGCGGCGGGATCACGACGCCGTATTGCCTTCAAGTCTTTAATCATTTTTACCTCCGATTTATAAAATCTTCCAATTATATTATATATAAGCATTTCTTTTCGTGATAAAAAAACGCCTCTCGCACTTATGCAAGAGGCGCAAGAGTTTGCGCGGTTCCACTCTCATTTATTACTTTTTCGGCTCAAAGTGCCACTTGCGGACGCACTTTCAGCGATTCCCTAAAAAACGGCTCTCAGCAACGCCGTTCTCTCTGTTTTTAAAAGATTCGTTTACTCTTTCCGAATGTTTACACACCTGGCAACTTGTTATATTAACTTTCACTCATTTTAACATATAAAATTGCTCTCGTCAAGCATTGCTTTATACGAAAATTCGTATTCAAAAAATGAATTTATTTTCAAAAAATCACAACATATTGTGCTTTTGATTGCATTTTTTTCAAAAAAATCATATTTCCCTCTGAGATTTTGAATGTTAAGTTCTATATGCTTCCTAAAATTTTAGCATTTTGTGCAAAATCAAGCGATTAATTTTATGCAATTTGCTAAAAGTTTTTAAAATATCTTACGATATTTAGTAATAAAAAGAATGTTTTTTAAGTTTTTATCCCGGAAAGCGAAAATTTTTTCTAAGACATACGAATTTTTGCAATTTGATTTTTATTTTAATTTGTGATATAATCCCCTGTGCGTGAAAATTTACGACACTTACAAAAAAGGAGGCTTTGGAACTGTGGCATTCGATGAAGAACTCGATTCCGTATCAAAAGAGGCGGAATTCACGGCTGTATGTGAAAAAGTTTCCGATGGAAAAAGGAAAAAGGTCGGTCATTTCAAAATTTGCAGAAATTCCGGGCTTTCCCGTATAGATTCGCTCTTTTCCTGCTTGTATTTGAATTCGTGTAAAAAATCGGGACGCGGCATAAAGCTTCTTGAAAAGCTTGCTGTACCGCTGTCAAAAATATCTTCTACCGCTCTTTGTAAAAAGTATAAAAAAAGAATCGGGATTTTTTCAGACTCTTCAACGGAGATTGTCGGAAATATAGTGAAATTTTTTAGAAAGAGACCGCTGGAAACGCTTTCTTGCGTCCTTACAATTGTTTTTGCATTGCTCGTGTACAGTCATAATGCGCAGACTGCCGTTTATGAAGTTTATATAGACGGTGTCAGTGTAGGTTCGGTAGATGACATATCCGTACTTAATTCGGCAAAAAGCCGTGCCGAGAAGCATATAACGGATATCACAGGTCTTTCTTATAATCTTCCCTGTACAATTTCTTATGCTCTTTCGGACAGCCGCTCGTCTACGCTTGATGAAGAAAATTTGTACAAAATGTTCAGTACTTACACTTCGGACGAAATTTGTTACGGTTGGGGACTTTATGTTGACGGCGAAGAAATTGCCGTCTTAACGGACCGCGAAGATATTACATCTGTTTTCCTTGAACTTGAGCAAAAATATTATGAAAAAACGGGCAACGATGCCTCAATTGCCAATACGGTAAATATATGTTACGATGAGTTTGATGCCGATAGCATTATTTCTCGCGAAGATCTGATGACGCTTTTGATAAGTTCCGAAACTTCTGTTGAAAATGACACTCCGTCAACTCTTCTCGCGTCTGATACGGTTTCAACCTATACACTTCCTGCTGTGGAAACTCCCGATACACCGGTAAATGAAGACGGGCAAAAGAAAAATATTTCTTCGGTTGTTATAAGCTATGAAGTAGTTACTTTTGAAACTGTGCGGGAAACATTGCCGTATGAGACTCATTATATCGAAGACAGTTCGTTGTTTAAAGGACAGACAAAAGTATCAAAATACGGTTATAACGGTCAAGCTAATGTGACTTATGCGGTATCAAGTATTGATGATGAAGAAATATCCAGAGAAGTTGTCTCTGTTTCTACCGTTTATGAACCTATTACGGAAATTGTTAAAGTCGGTACCCGTGACCTTCCCGAAAAGATGTCGGAAGATGTTACTGACGGAAAGTATATGATACTTCCGGTTGCCGATGCTTATATTTCCGACAGGTACGGTTCCCGAATTCTTAACGGTAAGAGCGACTATCATTACGGTCTCGACCTTGCCGCAAATGCAGGCACTCAAATTTATGCCGCCGCTTCGGGTACGGTAATTTATGCACAGTATAATTCCTCTTTCGGAAACTGTGTTAAGATTCAGCATCCCGACGGAGTAATATCGCTTTATGCTCATTGCAGTTCTCTTTCGGTAGAGGTGGGAGAGGTTGTCGAACAGGGACAGCCGATAGCGAAAGTCGGGAACACAGGTTACTCTTTCGGTAATCACTGTCATATGGAAGTTATTGTAGACGGGGAACGAGTGAATCCGGAGCTTTATATTTATACCGAATAAATACATTTTTACTTTTTATATTGTGATGAAAACGGGCTGTCTCACTTTTTAGTGAGACAGCCTTAAATTTTTATGCAAAACGGTATTATGTAAAATTATTTATTATCTGAACGGCAGAGCAATAAGATGCCTCCGATAAGACTGACAAAAAGCATTGAACAAACCTTAAGTCCCGTACCAATCGGCTCATTCCTTTTCATTTTGTTGCAAACCGATATTGTTATCGGCAAACACCATGCGAGCGGAAGCAGTAACCACCCCTGACCGATGCAACCCAAAATAAGAAAAACTTTACTTGCTACTCCTAATCCGTCATTGCCTCCTTTTCCATTTTTTTCAGACGCAGGAGAACCGCAATTCGGACACATCACAGCATCATCGGCAATTTGCTTTCCGCAACTTTGACAAAATTTCATACTTAATACTCCTTTTAAAATAATATGTCAGAATTTGACATAAGTATTATACTCAATCTTTGAGTATTTGTCAACACTCAATTTATGAGTATTATAAAATAAAACCATCTTTTATTCAGGGGTGGTTGTAATGGATTACAGAACAAGAATTAGAAATGTCCGTGAGGATAGAGATTTTACGCAGGCGGAAATCGGCAAGCTTCTTCAAAAATCACAGCAAGGATATAATCATATAGAAACAGGCAGGGCAGAATTAAAAATCGAGGATTTAGCAAAACTTTGTAAATTTTACGATATAACAGCCGATTACCTAATCGGAATAATCGATGAACCTAAACCGTTAAAAACAAACTGCAAAAAATCTTAAAATTTCATTTAAAACAAATATCGAATTCAAAGCAAAAATCAGAAAACGGTCTGTCTCACTTTTTGTGAAACAGACCGTTTTTAAAAAACAGATATTGTTATATTTTTAAAACTTAATTTTTCCGTGTTCAATATCTTTGATAATTTGTGATATTGCACTTTCTTCGTTTGACACGGTAACAACATCGGAGGAGGCTTTTGCGGCAGCTGATGCATTTGCCACAGCTATTCCCACTCCCGCTTCTTCAAACATTGAAATGTCATTATCGTTATCGCCGACAGCGATTGTTTTTTCGGGAGAAACATTTAAAAATTCAGCAATTTTGGATAGAAGTTTTCCCTTTCCGATACCCTGCGGTAAAATTTCATAATAGTTTATATCGGAACGGATAAATTGGAATTTTTCGGTAAATTTTCCGTTGGACAAATCATTTATAAGTATGTCGAGATTATCGGGAGTATCTGCAAACAAAATTTTTGAGATATCACCTTCAAACGAATCCAAATCGGTTTGCTTAAAAGGAAGATTTTCGTTTTTCAAATGAGTAAGTACGGAGTTATTGGGACTGACAACCAAAATTTCTTTATTTGTATTAATTTCAATTCCGATGTTCGAATATTTTTCTTTTACATATCTTACCGGTTCCAGAACTGCTTTTTCCAAACATACCGACCAAAGTATACATTGATTTTTCACATCGTAAACAAATCCGCCGTTTCCGCACCCAATGGGAGCATTAACATTCACAATGTCAAGTATCCGTGACAACGCATAAGGCATACGCCCCGTTATAACGGTAAAATAACCGCCTTCTTTCATAAAATAATCAATGGCACAAAGATTTTCGGCAGATATGGATTTGTCTTTTTTTAGCAATGTTCCGTCAAGATCCGATGCCAATAAAATACCGTCAAATTTTCCCATATAAACCTCCTGTCAAAACACTGTCATTATATAACACTTTTAAAAATAATTCAACATTTTTAATATAAAAGCTTGAAAAGGCTTTTTTCGTGTATTATAATATGATTACAAAAATAACGGAGGTGTTTAGGTTGTTGATAACTCATGATTTTCACATTCACACCAAACTTTCGGTATGTGCGGGAGAAAACGGAGGAACTCTTCGAGGGTACCTGGATCAAGCCGAAAAATTAGGATTGAAAAAATTGGGTTTTGCCAATCATTTTTGGGACTCTGCTGTCGGATTTGACGGTCTCTATGTTGACAGTGTACAAAAAGACGGTGTACCTTATTTTTATAAAACTCAAAATTTTGAACATATTTACAAATTGAAAGAAGAAATAGACAATACGGACACCGGAAATATTACGGTCCTTTTCGGTGCCGAAGGCGAATACGATCCGGTAAATCACTCAGTGGCGATTACCGAAAAAGTTGCCGAACAGCTCGATTTTTTGATTGTTCCGCATTCTCACACTCATATGATGATGGATAAAAAGCTTTATAAGCCGAGAGAAGCACACCGCGATTTTATGGTAAAAGCTTTCGAAGAAATTGTCACCTGTCCGATGTCGAAGTATGTCGACGCCATCGCACACCCTTTTGCACCGGTCGGAGTTTCTCTCGAAGAAGAAATTCTTATTATAGCGTGCATCGAAAACGATATATTTAAGCGTATTTTTACTCTTTGTGCCGAAAAAGAAATTGCGTTGGAGTTTAATTCATCGGCAATGGCAAGAGTTTTTGACAGTACAGACAATCCGGAAGAATATATGCGTATGTTTTCAATCGCCAAAGAGTGCGGTTGTAAATTTTCATTCGGAAGTGACGCTCACAGCGAAATATGGCAAACACGGCATATTGAAATTGCCCAAAAATGTGTGGAAAAATTCGGTATTACCGAAAACGATATTGCTGAGTTTGTAAAATAATTATCCGTTTATACGGCCATCATGTCTCGGACTGTGGCCGTATTTCTTTTTAAAGGCACGGCAAAAATAACTGCTGTCATCAAATCCGGATAATTGTGCCGCTTGCTTTGTGAGCGAGTGCGGGTTCGCAAGTAAATAATTCTTTGCCCATTCAAGACGCATGTCCAAAATAAATTCAAAAACGGTTTTTCCGAAAGCCGTTTTAAAATCATGACAAAGTTTCGACGGAGATACGCCCATACTTTTCGCCAAAAAATCAATCGTCAAATGCTCCGAAAAATGTTTTTCAATAAAAAGTTTTGTCTTTTCGGCAGGCGTACAAAGCTTTTTATCGGCTTCTTCAAAAAAATCCACGAAAAAAGAATATGCCATTGCCGATGCGGTTGCGGCGTTCACATTATTTTCATATTCAAGTGCGATTTTCTCTATTCTGTCAACCCATTTTTCTACATTAACTGATTCCCAAAAGCGAAAACCGTTTTGGGTGTAATGCCGGGAAAATAAATCCATTGCATCTCCGCAGACTGTAAGGAAAGCACTTTTCATTCCGGTTGAAGCACTTGAATGAGAATAAGCCACTCCCCGTGCGATATAAAAGGCATTGCCCTCAGTAATAGGATATTCTTTTCCCTGACAAAGAAGATTTCCCCCGCCTTTAACCGAAATAAAAATTTGATGAAAGAACATTTCCTCTTCACTGCGTGCGATATAACGCTGTTCGTGATTGGAACACGCCGAATAGAAATTTACCGGAAGATTTTCGTGCGAAATATTTAATATGATTTTCATGATAATTCCTTGCAAGATAATTATATCTTTTTGCAATATATTTTATTTACATAATTAAAAAAATACCTTATTATAGAATATCATACGAATTAAAATTTTGAAAGGGATTTGTAAAATATTTATGTTAAGATTTTATGAAGATTTAAAACGGATATCCGAAAACAGATTGCCTCCCCGTGCATGGTACATACCGGAAAATTCAATGACCGATCTTTCGGGAGAATGGGATTTTAAATATTATTCACGGGATTTTGACGAAAAAGATGACGATAAGTGGAACAAAATTCCCGTTCCGTCATGCTGGCAGAATTACGGATATGACTCTCCCAATTACACTAATGTACGATATCCTTATCCGATTATGCCGCCCTATGTTCCCGACGAAAACCCTATGGGAATATACCGCCGTACTTTTGAAATACCGAATACCGAAGACGACTTTTACCTCGTTACAGAAGGCGTTTCATCAAATGCTGAAATTTTTGTAAACGGTAAACGGGTGGGATATACACAAGGTTCTCATTTGCAAGCTGAATTTCTGTTAACCCCTTTTCTTGTTACAGGGACAAATACTTTAATAATAAAAGTGAGAAAATGGTGTTCGGGATCATATCTTGAAGATCAGGATCAGTTCCGTCACAACGGAATTTTCAGGCCCGTATATCTTCTTCGCCGTCCGACAGGCTGTTTGCGTGATTTTACAATAACTACCGGCTTAAACTATATGACGGTTATTACCGACAAAAAAGCAAACATAACGCTTTTTGATAAAAATATATCGATTGCGTGCGAAGAAAATACCGATAAAGCCGTATTTCACGTTGAAAATCCGATTCTATGGAATTCGGAAAAACCGTATCTTTATGAAATTCTGATTGAATGTGACGGGGAAAAAATTCGCAAAAAAGTGGGTTTTGTCTCTTACGGTGTCAATAAAGAGGGTGCGTTTACGGTAAACGGCGTTCCCGTAAAACTTAAAGGTGTCAATCATCATGACACTCACCCCCAAAACGGCTGGTGCTTAACCGAAGATGAAATCCGTTATGACCTTTTGCAAATGAAAAAGCTGAATATAAATACTGTTCGTACTTCTCACTATCCTCCCTATCCGAGATTTTTGGAAATGTGTGACGAACTCGGACTTTATGTAATGCTTGAAACGGATATAGAAACGCACGGAATTATTGAGCGTACTCCGTTTGCGGGTGGATACGATATGCTCGATTATCCGGACGAATGGTTCGGAAATTCTCCCGAATGGAAAGAAAGTTTTCTTGAAAGAATGGTGAGAGCTGTTGAAAGAGATAAAAATTCCGTTTGTATTTTTTCCTGGTCAACAGGCAACGAAAGCGGATTCTGTCAAAATCACCGCGAAATGATTAAATATCTCAGGGAGCACGATAAAAAGCGTTTGATACACTGTGAAGACGTATCGCGACTTTCCGACTTAATCGAAAAAAACGGCTATCGTGCCGACAAGGAAAATTATCTCGATTATTACCGTATTCCCGACTTTCATTCAAGAATGTACATTTCTCTCTCAGAGCTTGAGGAATATGCAAAAAATCCGAAAAAGACCTTGCCGTATTATCTATGTGAGTATTCACACGCAATGGGAAACGGTCCCGGCGATATAGGTGCATATTGGGATATAATATATAAGTATCCGAAACTTGTGGGTGGCTGTATTTGGGAATGGGCAGACCATACGGTTATTGAAAACGGTGTAGCTCGCTACGGCGGTGATTTTAACGACATCACTCACGACTCGAATTTTTGTGCCGACGGACTTGTCTTTTGTGACAGGAGCTTTAAAGCGGGTTCTCTCAATGCTAAAGCGGTATATCAAAACATTAAAGCACAACTCAAAGATAATATACTTACCGTAACCAATTTATTTGATTTTACAAATCTTTGCGAATATACATTCAAATATGAATCGGTCGCCGATAACGAGATATTGGAGACAAAAACTTTAACGCTTAATCTTGAGCCGAAAGGCAGTACCGAAATTGAGGTCAAGACGGCAAAGTCATGCCGATACGGTGCGTTTGTGAACTGTACTTTATTTGATTCCGACGGATATGATGTTGCGAATATTCAGCTCGAAGTCGAAGCGGAAAAGATTTACGATAAAAAATGCAATGAAAAGGCCGATATTATCGATAACGGACAGTATTTTGAAGTTTTCGCAAACGGAACACTTTACCGTATTTCAAAGAATCTCGGCAAACTCACGGGAATTGAGAAAAACAGGCAAGAACTTCTTTCGGCTCCGGTCGACATAACCGTTATGCGTGCTCCTCTTGACAATGAGCGTATCATTAGGTCAAAATGGTATAAAGAATCGGGAAAGAATCCTTGGGCTGAGGGCTTTGATATTACATGGAACAAGTGCTTATCATGCACGGCACACGAAAATATAATAAGCTGTGAAGGTTCGCTCGCAGCCGTTTCCCGTTCTCCGTTCTTTAATTACCGTCTCGACTTTGAATTTTTTAAAGACGGAAGTGTTAAAGTGAAGCTTTCGGGAGATGTCAGAGAAAACTGTATATGGCTTCCAAGACTCGGATTTGAATTTATGTTTCCGAAGGACTGCAGTTCTTTCAATTATTTCGGAAGAGGTCCTCTTGAAAACTTTTGCGACATGAAATCTCACGCTCGTAAAGGCTTTTACAACAGCACTGCCGAGCACGAATATGTTAATTACATATATCCGCAGGAGCACGGCAATCACACGGATGTAAGGTATCTCGACATAGACGGTGCAATGAAGTTTTTCTCAGACGGAGAATTTGAAATCAATGTATCGGAATACACTTCCCGCGATATTATGCGTGCTACACACACCGATGAACTTGTAAAAAGCGGTAATACCGTCGTAAGAATTGATTATAAATGTTCGGGAACCGGATCTGCTTCCTGCGGACCGGAACTTGACATAAGTCAAAGACTTGCGGAAAAACACATAGAGTTCGAATTTTTCATGAAATAATCCTACCGGCATATGAAATGGACTTGATATTTTTGATAATATGAGTATAATTGTATTGTGAAAAATATTTTATGTAGGTGATAAATTGAAAGATTTGACCAGCGGTAATATACACAAAAACTTTTTTTCGTTTGCTGTTCCGATAATGCTGTCCGGACTTTTGTCGCAGTCTTACAATATTATCGATACGGTCATTATAGGACATTGGTTATCTGACGACGGACTTGCGTCGTCAGGTGCCACTTCCACATACATAACACTTATTTCTGCGATACTTTGGGGATTTTCAACCGGAGGCGGGATTTTTTTCGGAATGTTATTCGGGGGAAAGGATTATGAAAGGCTAAAAAATTCTGTTTTTACAACTGCGGTAATTTTGTTGGGCTCATCGCTGATAATAAGTCCCCTGTCAATTATTTTTAAAGACGAAATTTTTGGTTTTCTCAAAATAGATCCGCTGGTAAAAGAAGAAGCTTTCCGTTATTTCGGAACATATATTTTCGGAATCTGTTTTATAATTTTTTCTCACTTCGGTGTTAATATTTTCAGTGCAATAGGAATGACTTCATATCCGCTGAAACTGTCAATACTTTCGGCGATTCTGAATGTGGTGGGAAACATACTTTCCGTAACGGTTCTCGATCTCGGTGTGTTCGGTGTCGCACTCTCAACTGTGCTTTCGGCTATGATTGTAGATATATTTTATCTTGTTAAGCTTAGACAAATCTGGAAAGAGCTTGGAGTGGAAAAACAAAAATATTTATTTTCAAAAAGTGATGCCCGAATAATTGTTTCTTATGCACTTCCGGTATCTTGCCAGCAACTTATAATGTACAGTGCAACATTTTTGGTTTCTCCTTTTATAAACGGCATAGGGAAAAGTGCAACTGCGGCATACACCGTAATAAATCACATTTTCGGTATTGCAACAAGCCTTTATCAAAATTATTCCAAAACCGTCACTGCTTTTTCGTCTCAAAGCATCGGGGCAAAAAAATATCACCTTCTTCAAAGCGGTGTGAGAATCTGTTTTTTACAAGCACTGGCAATACTTATTCCTTTGCTTGTTTTATGTTCGGTTTTTGCCCGCCCTCTTACATCTTTGTTTTTTGAAAAAGGATTTAAAGGGGACGCACTGGAAATAGCCGTTTCATTTACAAAATATTGGATGCTTCTTGCCGTTTTCAATATGGTGAATAACCTGTTTCACTCATTCTGGAGAGGAATTGCCAATATGCGTTATCTTGTTACGGCGACATTTATCGGTGCGGCATCACAAGTCATTCTTACCGTTATATTTGCTCCGAAAATCTCAATTAACGGTATATGGCTGGCCTGGACGCTTTCATGGATAATCGAAACAATTTTCAATTTAACCATGTTCTTTTTAAAAAAATGGAAAGTTAAATTTGATGAATTATCCGTTCAAAACGGATAAACTTTTAATGCGTTGTCAAATATACGGAATAAAAAATTAATTACCCGAAAGTAACGGGCGGTCCGTTGCTTTCGGGTAATTGGATTCATATTTGTTTTTACGGAATTTTATTAAAATTTCTATACCGAACGGTTTTGTTTTTCGGCATTAAACGGAGAATTAAAACTTCGGAACGGAAACATTTCCTTGAAGATCAATCCAAAAAGTCGGATTGTATTCCGATGAATCATTCTTAAAAAAAGTTATCTTCCAAATATTATGGTCATAATCGTAAACGGTATCGGTATCGTAATAATCAAAAGTAAAATATTTTTTCGCCGCTTCAAGAGCTTCTTCGCCTGTGTAAAATCCGTCGGCAACGACTAATGACGACAAAATTTTCATCGCTTCATTTTCATATTCGTCCCACCAAGCATCTGCTCCCTCATTCAGTATAACATAACTACCCGGAACATTGCGAATGGAAATAAAGCTCCACATTTTTTCTTCTTTGTACATATCGTATGTTCCTTGCCATGCCGTATATTTGCCGAGAACAATATCTTTGGAAGTCAGTGCTGTTCCGCATACCGCAAATTGATTGTTGTCTGCCGAAATTGATATTTTTCCTTCGGTTTCGGTTTTCGGCCATATTTCGTATGCAAAACATTCTTCATCTGTATCTGTGTAAAGTATCAGTTCATATTCCCAATTTGACGGCAATTCAAAAGACATATTCAGATGTTCGGTGCTGTAATTAATCTTTTTTTCATCCGGCAAATCAATACCGGCAACTCTTGAACAGGTAACCGTTATGTTTTCGTCCGTAACGGCTATTTTTTCATCAGGCTCAATGAAAATATGCCATTCTGCCATATCGCAGGTACCGCTTTCGGGGGATATACAGTTGATATTTACGGACAGTTCGGAGCCGTCGAATTTTATGCTTTCCACTTCATGAGAAACGGAACCGCTCGTTTCTTCGAGAACAACCAAAATTAAAATATTGTCTTCAAAATATGAGCTGTCGTATTTATCGCAAACATTGAGAAACTTTGATGAATTTTCGCTGTCTGAAAAATAAGAATTTTTATTTTCCTTGTAATAACCGTCAAGCTCTTCAACGGAACGAATGATTTTCGCAATAGGATATTCAACCTCGTCCTGATAAAAATCCGTTC
The DNA here is from genome assembly GCA_964558655.1 of uncultured Oscillospiraceae bacterium. Taxonomy (GTDB): domain Bacteria; phylum Bacillota; class Clostridia; order Oscillospirales; family SIG627; genus RGIG6353. Next base: position 81,500 of record CAZLEX010000001.1, read on the forward strand.
GAACATATTCTGCTTTAAAGTCATAAGTCTTCTCAATATTTTCCGTTTTAAGCTTTTCGTTCAAATCTTGATCGGCTTCAGGTGTATCGGATTTATTTTTACAACCGAAAAAAACCGTTATACACAAAATCAATATAAACAGTCCAAATATTCTTTTATTTTTTGTCGTCATTTCCTACCTCACTTTCGGTATGTTTGTCTTCGGTGTGTGAAAGAGGTTTTTCTTTTTTACGGTTTCTGATTTTGACAATAACAACAACAGCTACGCCGATAATCAGAATCCATATAATCAAAGGAATAAAATTATATGAAATAAAGACGAGAAAACTTTGAATTGCAGACACAAAACTATCTATACCTTCCGAAAATCCGCGAGACAGTCTTTCTTTAAATGTAAGAGCCGATTTCGGCGTGGGAGATGTAACCGACACTTCGGAAATATTAATTGTCACGGTAGCATAACTTACAAGAGAATCGTATTTGCGAAGCGAACCGGTGATAGATTCTATCTCATAACGAATTTCCGAAAGTTCTTTTTCGAGAGAAAGAACATCGTCAAGTGAAGAAGCGTTTTTTAAAATTTCCAAAACACGCTCTTCACGCAATGAGGCACTGCTTAAACGAGCCTCCAAATCAGTATACTGTTCCGTTACATCGCGGTTGTTTTCATAGGACGAAACAACTACTCCTATGCTGTCTTTACGCGATATGAAAGTGTTATAATTGTCGACGGGCACACGGATTGCATAATGTGAATATCTGTTTTTTTGATCGGCAGTTCCGTAAGAATTGGATGTTTCAATCCAAGCATCGAATTCATCGCACAACTTCTTTAAAGCCGTAACACCCTCGTCGTAGTTTTTGGTTTCTATTGTAAAGCTTGATGAATAAATAATTTTTCTGTCGTTTGCCGTTTCGGTTATTTCGATGTAATCTTCACTGTCGGACTTTGATATTACGCTGCTACTGCCGTCATCACTTGAAGATGAAGAGAAATTTTTTTCTTCTGGATTGTATTCGTAATCAAAAGCAATGTCACCGATTTCTTCTTCTGCATCATAACTTTCGTTAACTGCTTCATTTGAAACAGAACATGAAACAAATACCAAAGAGAAACAGACTGTAAGCAAAACTAAAATTTTTTTCATAACCAAAACTCCTTTTCTTGCTTGTTTGTACTGTTAGACGGCAAAAAAAGAAAAAAGTTCCCGAAAGAACTTTTTTCAGTATAAAATCCATGAATAATTCTGTGTGGTAAAGTTTTCAATTCCGTACAAAAACAATATTTCGTCAGCCTCATCAAGCGGAATATATTCACACTCACTCACCTTTTCCTTAAGATAACGAAGATCGACAAGGATTATACGGCTCCAATCTTCAGAAGCACACTGAATAAAGCTGTGAGCATACGAGTCTTTAAAAACAATAAGTGTTTTACCGTTTTCACAATCGGATTCAAGTGTGACAACCGGTTCATTGGTACCCAAAAAATAAGAATATTTATCTTTTTTCCCCAAATATTCTTCAAAATACATTGATGAATATTCAGCAACGCTTACACCGTTATAAATTTTACACGAAGTAAAACGGTCTCCTGATGTTACTTTTTCTATTTTATCCGCATCTACTCCGATATCTCCGGAGCGTGAGGTAAGTGTTCCGAAGAAATTATCCGATACTTCAACAAAATCATAATTAACATCTTTCGAACGCCACTGTGCATAAACGCTTGCGGCTCCGCGACTTGTCCAATGATGATCGGTTTTATAAAAAGCTTCGGTAAGCGTCATGGAAGAAAGTGCTTTTGCCGCATCAACCGTCGTGACATTTTCGAGTTTTGAATATGCCTCGTCTATGAGTTCTTTATCTTTAAAACTCGGAGTCGCAAAAGGAAGTTCTTCGGGGAAAAGTGCTCCCGATGAAGGAACGAGAATTACGGAAGAAGGAACATCAAATCTTTTACAAAATTCGTTAATCGCCGAAATATTTTTTTCAAATTTTTCATCATCGACTTTATCGGGAATGTCAAACAGTGCGTTCTTCCCTATATAAACGCCGTCGGACTCACGAATTAACAATACAGAATCTACGCCGCGTTTTAATTTGTTCCAAAAATCACGGGCAACAAATTGATCGGTAAAGAAATTTTTTGCGTCTTCTCCGAATTGTCCCGAAAAAATTCTTTCGGTACTGATCTCGGGTGCCTGTGCCAAATTTCTGTTTTCCCACTCGGAAAAATCCCGTGTCGGAGTTACAACGGTTGCAATAAGAGGAATAAGCAAAAGTGCGGAAAAAATCACCGTTATCAAAACCGCTTCTTTTTTTTTCATACTGTCTCCTTAAAATCTGAAATAAATGAAGAAATCCTTTGTCGAAGAAACTATATAAGCCAGTGACAAAGTAAAAACCGATACAACAAACAAAACCCGTAAAACAGGTGCTACGGAGGTGTTTTTTATTTTTTCGTACAATTTTTTAAAAAGCGGTGTAGAAGCAATTGCGAGTATGACAAGCAAAAGTGCGTAATTCGACAAAAGCCATATGGAATTTTCATCGGCAAATCCTCCGTTCAATCCCAGCAATGATTTTATGAGAGTTACGAGAGACGCCATGTCTTCATTTGCGAAAATCACCCATCCGAACCAAGCACAGAACAGTGCCCAGAGATGTGAAACAAAAGACGGAAGTTTTTGCAAATGTTTCAGCAGGAAAAATTTTTCAAATATCAAAAGTATTCCGAACCAAGCTCCCCAAATTACATAGTTCCAATGAGCCCCGTGCCATATTCCCGTACAAATCCAAACAACAGCAATATTCCGTATTTGCTTTGCCGTACCCTTTTTATTACCTCCGAGAGGAATGTAGACATAATCACGGAACCAGGAAGACAAGGATATATGCCACCTACGCCAAAATTCCGTAACACTCTTTGAAATATACGGATAATTGAAATTTTCAAGAAATTCAAACCCTAACATTTTCCCCAATCCGATTGCCATATCCGAATATCCCGAAAAATCAAAATATATCTGAAACGAGTATGCAAGTGTGGCTATCAAAGCCGTCAGCGACGGAGCACTTTCAAAACCGTTTTCCGAAATTTTCTCCCATATCGTCGCGGCATTGTCGGCTAAAAGTATTTTTTTGCCGAGTCCGATAACAAAACGGCACGCTCCTTCGGCAAATTTTTCTACCGTTTCATGACGGTTACGCAATTGCTCCGCAACGGTCTTATACTGGACTATGGGACCTGCAATAAGCTGCGGAAAAAGCGTAACATAGCAGCCGAAATCAATAATATTTTTTTGTGCGTCCGTCTCGTCTCTCCAAACATCGATTACATATGACATCATCTGAAATGTATAAAAAGAAATACCTATCGGCATTACTATGCTTTCTATAAATGAATCGAAGGGGAAAGAAATTTTGAAAATTGCCGATATATTGTCAAAAATAAATTTGGTATACTTAAAATAGACGAGCATACCTATATCGATTACCGAACAAAGAATTAAAACGAATTTTGCTTTCAAAAGCATCTTCTTGGCTTTATATGCCGAAATGCAAAGCCCCGCTATCCAATTTATAAAAATCGAAAATATCATTATTATGACATATGAGGGCTCGCCCCAAGCATAAAAGAATAAACTTACTGTCAGCAGAAAAGAATTTCTGCATTTTGACGGAATAATATAATAGCCGATAAGGGTTATAACCAAAAACACAAACAAAAACAAAAGACTTGAAAAAACCATACGAACTCCTAACCTAAAAAGTCAGCAAAAAATATAAATGTTTGAAAAATACTTTCGGAACTTGTTGTAAACTCAATCTTAAATCCCGCGTCGGCAAGTATTTTTTGCGCTTCAAAATAAGCATCTCCGTCAATTTTGATATATTTTTCTTCTTGAATTGCTCCTATCGGAGAAAGATAATCCAATGCTTTGTTTATATCATAACCAGTGACAATAATGTCGGCGGTATGATATGGCAGCGACAAAGAATCTTTATAATCGGATAAAAGCATATATAAGTCAGTATCGGTATATGATTCGTCGGATTTTGTTTGCGAATTTTTATTATCAAGTTTACAGTCATCGTTACTGTTATTTTCATCTAAAAAACTTTTATCGGCGGTTTCGTGACCGGGAGAAACGAAATCTTCAACATCGCCGTTGTTTTCTTCAATACTGTCACTTATTTCTTCGGGAGATTTAACCGACGGCGTTGACGACATTGATTCGTTAACGACAGATCCGCAATCGGCGTTGTTCGAGAATTTCTTTCCGGGATTTGCGAATTTTACAATCGCAGTCACTGCAAACAGACAAAAAACAACTGCACACACATTAATCAAACGATGTATGAAACGACGCCTCTTTTGCAAATTGATTTTATACATTACAGATTTGGAAATATCTTTGTCAGAGGTAAAAATTTTCTTTAATCGCTTAACGGCTTCATATTCTTTCCGACATTCTTCGCAATTCTCAATATGATCAGACAATTCTTTCGAATTTTCGTTTTCCCACATAAGCTCTTTTGCTTTTTCGTGCGTCATTTTTACCTCCCGTGAATTTATGTTTTTCAATTGTTTGACTCTTAAATTTAAAATTTGTTCCGCTAAAACAGATTTTTTTTACGAAGTATATCCAAAAGTTTTTTTCTGGCACGGTTTATGCGGCTTTTAACAGTACCTTCGGAAATCGAAAGAAGTTCGGCGATTTCCGTATAGGATAAACCTGCTTTTTCTCTCAAAAGCAATACGGAAGAAAAATCTGTATCAAGTTCGCCGATTGCCGAAAAAACTGCTTCTTTAAACTCTTTTTCTATGTATTCCTCTTCCGGAGAAATAGCAGCGTCTGCCAAAATTTCCGACAGTTCTTCTGTGCTGTTTTTTGATTTTTTTGAAAGAATATCCATACAAGTGTTTTTTGCGACAGTGTATAAAAATGTAGTTAAGGAACAATCTTTGCGAAAACGCCCTATGCTGTGCCAAAGTTTTAAAAAAGTCTCCTGACAAGCGTCTTCGGCATCGTGCTGATTTTTAAGGTAGGAAAGACATACGGACATAACGAACGGAGTGTTGTATTTTACAAGTATTTCAAACGAATTCAAATCTCCGGAAATTGCACGGTCTATGTATTCTGAATTAATTTTATTGTCCAATGTTTCTCTCCCTCCTTAAAGTTCAAATTACAGTTTTGAGTATTTCACAAATTTCGCCGAAAGTTTCAGCGTGATTTATCGCATTTCTGACTTTTGCGGCACCTCGTACTCCTTTAATATAATAAGAAATCTGTGCACGGGACTCGGGTATGGCACGCCTTTCGCCTTTATCGGCAATCGCTAAATTTATATGGCGTACAATTTCTTCGTAAAGTGCTTTTCCGACAGGCTCGTCTTTCGGCTCGGTACCTGAAAGTTCCGCCTTAATCTGTGAAAAAATCCAAGGTTTTCCCAAAGAAGCACGGCCTATCATTAAATGGTCACACCCTGTTTTTTCAAGCATTTCAGCTGCACTCTTACCACTGTCTATATCGCCGTTGCCTATAACCGGAATTTTAACGGAGTTTTTAACATCTCTTATCGTTTCAAGATTCACAGGCGGTGCATATAGTTGCTCCCGTGTTCTTCCGTGTACCGCAATTCTGTCGGCACCTCCCGCTTCGGCAGCCATAGCAACCTCAACCGCATTGATAACATTGTGTGAAAATCCGCTTCTTATTTTCACGCTTACCGGTAAATTTCCGGCATGACGAACCGCCGATAAAACTATCCGTTCAACAAGAGAGGGATTTTTCATAAGTGCCGATCCTTCACCGTTTTTGACTATTTTTCCGACCGGACACCCCATATTTATGTCGAAACCGTCAGGACGGCATTTTTCGCAAAGAATTTCCGCAGCTTCTCCTATAATTTCGGGATCGCTTCCGAAAAGCTGAATACGGAACGGTTTTTCAATTTCGCTTCTTTTCGCCAGGTCAAGCGTTTTCTTATCTTTGAAAACTACCGCCTTCGCCGATATCATTTCACTGATTACCTCATCGGCACCGTGAAGAATTGCGACTGTTCTAAAAGCACTGTCTCCGAATCCCGCCATAGGTGCAAGTATCAGTTTTACATTACTGTTTTTCATAATTTACCTGAAAATTTTCCAAAAAAAATCAAAGTCTTACTTGATTATAATACAAATTTACGATATAATCAAGTAAGATATTAAAATTTGTTGGATTAAGGACTTTATAACCGTGAACGATAAAATATATTTTGACAATGCCGCAACAACACCGCTCATCGAACAGGTAAAAAGCCGTATAGTTTCTTCTTTTGGTGATTACGCAAATCCTTCATCGCTTCATGCACAGGGATTCGAAGCTCACACATCTTTGGAAAAAACACGGAACTTGATTTCCGGTACGCTCGGTGCATATACGGTTGTTTTTACTGCATCGGGAAGTGAAGCAAACAATTTGGCAATTCTGTCGGGAGCAGAAAAAAATCGCCGTGCAGGCAACAGAATAATTACAACGGATTCGGAGCACCCATCGGTCGAGCAGTGCTGCCGAGTGCTTGAACAAAAAGGATTTGATGTGGTAAGGCTTTCCACTTTGGGCGGAAAAATCAATATGGAGCAACTTGAAAAAGCACTGGATGAACCCGTTTGTCTTGTATCGGTAATGCACACAAACAATGAAACGGGGGCGATTTATCCTGTTCGCGAAATTTCATCAAAAGTAAAAAAGCGTTATCCGCGTGCACTCATTCACTCGGACTGCGTACAGGCTTTTTTAAAAGATAAATTCACAATGACTTCTCTGGGAGCTGACATGATCTCCGTTTCGGCACACAAAATACACGCATTGAAAGGTGTCGGAGCTCTTGCGTTTATGCGTCCGTTATCGCTTCAACCTATAATTTTCGGCGGAGGGCAGGAAAAGGGCTTGAGAAGCGGAACCGAAAATACAACCGGTATATCGTCTATGGGGGCCGCTGTGGAAGTGGCTTTAAGCGATAATGACAGAACGGAAAAAGTTAAAAAACTGTCCGACAAACTAATGACACTTTTGTCATGTGTTGACGGAATTGTTCTCAATGTTCCGAAACATAAAAGTCCTTATATAGTAAATTTTTCGGCAACAGGAGTAAGAAGTGAAACTTTACTGCATTCGCTTTCTTCAAAAGGTATATTTGTTTCGAGCGGTTCGGCCTGTTCTTCAAAAGCAAAACTTTCTTCCGTGCTTTTATCGTTCGGACTTGACAAATCCCTTGCCGAAAGTGCCGTTCGTGTAAGTTTTTCGTCATACAACACAGAAAAAGAAGTTGAAACATTTGTTAAGGTACTCAAAGAAGAGTATATACGGCTTGGAGGAAAAAACAGATGAAAAGGACCATTCTTTTAAAATACGGAGAAATAATTCTGAAAGGGGCAAACAGACGCTCATTTGAAAAGAGACTTGCGGATTCAATAAAGAACCGCCTTAAAGGAATTTGTGAAAATTATGAATTTGAATATATGCAATCAACCGTTTATGTAACGCCGGAACATGACGAAGATGTTGAAAAGGTTCACGATGCTCTTTCGAGAATTTTCGGAATAGTTTCGCTGTGTATCGCTTACCGTGCTGAAAAAACGATGCCCGAAATAACGGAGGTCTGTCTCAAATATATGCCGCAATATCTTGAGGGAGCCCGCTCTTTTAAAGCCGATGCCCGTCGAAGCGATAAAACTTTTTCGTTCACCACTCCTCAAATAATGATGCAAATCGGAGGAGAACTCTCCGAAAAATGTCCCGATGTACCGGTCGATGTAATTAATCCCGATGTTGTCGTTATGATAGAAGTGAGAGAAAGATACGCATTTATTCATGCGGGAAAAACCGCAGGAGCGGGAGGCTTGCCTTACGGAACCGGCGGAAGAGGAGTTTTACTTTTGTCCGGAGGTATCGATTCTCCGGTAGCCGGATTCATGATGGCAAAAAGAGGTGTTGAAATCGACGCTCTTCATTTTGAAAGTTTTCCGTATACTTCCGAAAGGGCAAAAGAAAAAGTTATAACTCTTGCAAAAAAATTATGTCGCTATACGGATAAGATGCATTTTCACTGTGTTTCGCTTACGGAAATACAGGAAGCCATACGGGACAACTGTGAAAGCGATTATTTTACGCTAATTCTTCGGAGATTTATGATGGAAATTGCCGACCGAATTGCGATAAGTATAAAAGCCGGAGCAATAATAACGGGAGAAAGTATAGGACAGGTTGCAAGTCAAACAATGCCTGCGATTGCTGTTACCGACTGTATTCCGTCAATACCTGTTTTTCGTCCTCTTATAGGTATGGATAAGGAAGAAATTGTCCGGATTTCACGCAAGATAGATACTTTTGAAACATCTATCGAGCCTTATGAAGACTGTTGTACAGTATTCACCCCGCCTCACCCTCGTACAAAACCGGTTTTGGAAAAAGTTATCAGAGCCGAATCCGGCCTTGACCGGGAAAAACTCATAGAAAATGCTATGAAAACTCTTGAACATCAGGTGATATATAATGAAAATGTTTAAAAATACAGCATATTCTCATATTGTTGTCGGACTTGGAAATCCCGGCAATGAATACACATTTACCAGACATAATGCGGGTTTTCTCGCACTTGATTACATATTGAACAAAAACGGAATTAAATCCGGAAAGGCAAAATTTCATTCTATTGTATTCGACGGCGTAATTTCCGGAGAAAAAATACTGTTTTTAAAACCGCAAACTTTTATGAACTGTTCCGGAGAAGCAGTGGGAGAAGCCGCAAGATTTTATTCCGTACCGCCGGAAAATGTAATTGTGATTTTTGATGACATTTCTCTTGAAGCAGGAAAAATACGCTTAAGACGAAAAGGTTCTTCGGGAGGGCATAACGGAATAAAATCCATAGCCGAACATTTATCGTCGCAAAATTTTCCGAGAATCAAAATCGGAGTCGGTTCAATGCCCAATCCCGAATACGATATGAAAGATTGGGTACTCGGACGCTTTCCGAAATCCGATGAAAAAATAATGTTTGAAGCGTTTGAAAAAACTTGTGATGCACTTGAAGAAATGCTGGAAAAAGGAATTGACATCGCAATGTGTCATTATAACTGAAAAAAGATGATTAAAAAATTTATTTCTTATTATAAACCGCACAAAAAAATTTTTATTTTGGATATGACAGCTTCGCTTCTTGTATCTCTTATATCGATAATTTATCCGATTTTAACCCGCGAAATGCTTAATTCTTACATTCCCGAAGGAAAATATCGTCTCATACTTTTTGCGGGTACAGGGCTTTTACTTTTGTACATCGTCAGAATGTTACTGAATTATTTTATTCAGTATTACGGTCATGTAATGGGCGTAAAAATGCAGGCTCAAATGCGTCGGGAACTCTTTTCTCACATTGAAAAACTTCCGTATTCATATTTTGACAATCACGAAACGGGGAATCTCATGACAAGAATGACAACGGATTTATGGGAGATATCGGAACTCGCTCATCACGGCCCGGAAAATCTCATTATATCCACCGTAACGGCAATTGCTTCTTTCGCTTTTTTGGCATTTATCAATTTTCAGCTTACATTGATTATTTTTGTTGCCGTACCTTTTTTAATGATAGCCGCAATGAAATTACGCGGGAAAATGCGTGAAGCATTCAAAGAAAGCCGAACGGCTATCGGAAAAATCAATGCTTGCATTGAGGGAAGCATTTCCGGAGTACGCACGACAAAAGCTTATAACAATTCCGAAATCGAAGAAAAGAAATTTGAGGAAGGGAATTCTGAGTTTGTTGAAGCAAGAAACAAAGCTTATCATGCTATGGGACAATTTCATGCTTCTACGGCATTTATTACGGATATATTCAATGTTATCGTTCTTATAGCCGGCGGTTTTTTCTATTACAAAGGATACATACTTTTCGGGGATTACTCGGCTTTCGTCGTATCAATCAATATGTTTTTGTCTCCCGTTATGACACTTATCAATTTTATGGAACAGTATCAAAACGGAACAACGGGATTTGAACGGTTTCTTGAAGTTTTAGATGCCGAACCGGAAAAAGACGAAGAAGGAGCAATCGATGCGGGCTGTTTAAAAGGAAATATAGAATTTCGTTCGGTTTCTTACGCATATGAAGGTTCGAAAGAAGTGTTAAATTCAATAGATCTCAAGCTCGAATCCGGAAAAACAATGGCACTTGTAGGACCGAGCGGAGGAGGGAAAACAACTATTTGTCACTTAATTCCGCGTTTTTACGATGTTAAGGAAGGAGAAATATTAATTGACGGAAAACCTATTTCATCCTATACTGCGGAATCGCTAAGACGCAATATCGGCATAGTACAGCAAGATGTCTATCTCTTTAATTCAACAATTCGCGATAACATTCTCTACGGACGCCCCGATGCCGATGAATCGGAAATTGTCGACGCCGCACGCCGTGCGGGAATACACGATTATATAATATCTCTTAAAGACGGATACGATACGGTTGTCGGAGAAAGAGGAGTCAAACTTTCGGGAGGTCAAAAGCAAAGACTTTCCATAGCGAGAGTATTTTTAAAAAATCCTCCTATTCTTATTCTTGACGAAGCGACGAGTGCTCTTGACAATGCTACGGAAATACTTATACAGAAATCTCTCTCTGAGCTTTGTAAGGGAAGAACGACAATTATTGTGGCACACCGTTTGTCAACGGTTCAAGGTGCCGATGAAATAGCCGTAGTAAACAATGGAAAAATAGAAGAAAAAGGTACTCATACGGAGCTTTTGCAAAAAGGCGGAATTTATGCTTCTCTTTATCGTTCTCACTTGCGTTCATAACTTTTTTGTTAAAATGCAGCAAATGCATATTTAAATTTCTGTTACTTGCTATTTTTAATTTTTTATGTTATACTGTAAAATGAAAGATTTTTGTTTTGACAAGATGTATAAAAAGGAGAAAAATCGTGAAAAAAATACTGTTCGCTTTATTGACCGTGCTTCTTATGATAACTGCGGTATCCTGCAAAAAGAACGAAGAATCCGCCGTTCCGGACGGAATGTTTTATGAAGAAAACGAAGACGATATAGATTACAGAATATATTTCCCTGATAATTGGATTATTGACAGAAACGACGGCGGAATGACAAGTGCCAGAGTTCCCGAAGCTCTTGTTGGGGAGGAGACGGACAAAAGCAATGTATCTGTTACTGCGTTTGCTCCGTCAGAGACAATGAGTATTGATGACTATATAAATACAGAGTATAAAGAGAGAATCAAATCTTCATATCCGGATTGCGAAATAATAGAAGATTTTTCGGCAGAAGCTGGAGTAACTCTCGGAGACAGAGATGCCAGAAGAATTGTGTTTACAACAGATATCGGCGGCACCAAATATCAGGTCATGCAAATTGTTACGGTTTACAAAGGGTATATTTATATGTTAACATATACTGCAACGCAGGAGAATTATCCTTTTCATGAAGAAGATGTTCAGTCGATAGTTAAATATTTTGAATTTGTATAAGGAGCCCAAATGAAAAAGAAAAAAATAAGTGCCGCGATGCGAGTCGGAGGTCAGGCGGTGCTCGAAGGGATAATGATGAAAAGCGGGAACCGCGTTTGTACGGCGGTTCGTCTTGCTGACGGAAATATTGTGACAGAAGAAAAATCGCTTGATTCCGTTACAAAGAAGTATAAATTTTTAAAAATTCCCATAATACGCGGATTTGTCAATTTTATTGAAACACTTATTTTGTCGATGTCAACGCTGTCTTTTTCGGCAGAAGCTCAGGGGATTGAGGAGGAGCCGACAAAATTTGAAAAATGGCTTGAAAAACATTTCGGAAAGAGTATAATGGCATTTGCCGCCGCAATAGGAGGAGTACTCGGAATACTTCTTGCGGTTGTACTTTTCTTTTGGTTCCCGATGACGATTTCAAAACTTATAGATACTTATATAATAGAACTTGGAACCGTTGCCAAAAGTATTGTTGAGGGATTTCTTAAAATAGGGATTTTTATTCTTTATATAGCACTTGTTTCGCTTATGTCCGATATAAAAAGGACTTTTGAGTATCACGGGGCTGAACATAAGTCGATTTTTTGTCACGAGGCGGGACTTCCTCTCACAGTTGAAAATATTCGCCCTCAATCACGCTTTCATCCCAGATGCGGAACGAGTTTTATGTTTGTGATGATGCTTCTCGGCATATTGATTTCGATGTGCTTGCCTTCTTCTCTTTGGGACAGCATTATACTGAGAGTATTTGTAAAACTTCTTATTCTTCCAATAACGGTCGGTCTCGGTTACGAAATAATAATTTTTGCGGGTACCCATGACAGTATAGTCCTCAATGCTCTTACGGCACCGGGGAAATGGATACAAAGATTGACTACTCGCGAACCGAGCGATAAGCAGATTGAATGTGCGATAGTTGCACTGAAAAAGGTACTTCCGTCCGTTTATCCGCCCGAAACCGTATTTCTCGGGATAGAACTTCCGAAAAAAGACGAAGAGACGGACAATGACTGAAATAATAGATTATTGCAGAAGTATTTATAAAAAATCGGATTTTGCTTGCGACAACCTGTCTTTTTCGGAAACATTGAGACTTATTTGCGATTGGCAGGGAGTTGATTTTGATCCGATAATTTTGCCGAAATTAACACTCGCTCAGAGAAATGCGGTGAAATCGGCTTTTGAAAAAGCCGTGTCGGGATATCCCCTGCAATACATTACAAAAACCGCATGGTTTTACAAATCGGCTTTTTATGTAGATGAAGAAGTTCTTATTCCGCGTCGTGACAGCGAAATACTTGTTTCCGAAGCCGTTCGGCTGTTGCCGAAAAATTCAACCTTTTTGGATTTGTGCACGGGTTCGGGGTGCATCGGTATTTCCGTGTTATCGGAGCGTCCCGATCTTTCGGCGGTACTTGTCGATATTTCTCAGAAAGCACTTGAAACAGCGAAAAAGAATGCACAACTTCTCAAAGTGGAAAAGCGGTGTGGTTTTTTACAGTTAGATTTACTTACGACCGCCGTGAGTTTATTGCCCGCACATGATGCTGCCATTATGAATCCTCCTTATCTTACCTCCCGTCAAATGGAAGAAATTCCCGAAAATGTCGCATATGAACCTACGCTTGCCTTAAACGGAGGCGAAGACGGCCTCGATTTTTACAGACTTTTTTCCGAATCCGACAAACTTTTGATTTTTGAAATAGGTTCGGGACAAAAAGAAGATGTTTTAAAGATTTTTTCCGGCGGAGAGATAGTTTACGACCTTTCAAAAAATCCGAGAGTATTTATAAAAAATGATAATAAAGAACAGTAAAAGGAGAACAACGATATGTCAAAAATTTCTTTTGGTGATCCGAAAATCCGCAGTGCGTGGTTTCCTACGGAATATCAGGCGGTTTTGTTTAGGGTTTGGGGAATGTATTCGGCACAAAAGCTTGCCGATGTGCTTGAGACAACTCCCGAAAATATACGCTCGGCATGGGAACTTTTGGGGCTTGATCCGAACAAAGAAATCAGTCCCGAGTGGCGTAGAAGAGGTTACATTACGACTATAAGAGATACATGGAATATCCTTTCCAAAGAGCAACAGTGCAAACTCCTCGATGTTACTCCCAATGAATTTGAGATTATACTGCGTGAAGACGATTTTTTGGACTATAAAGTCGGAATTAAAGCCGAAGGTACCGAATGTTATTACCGTCCTCTTACAGATGAGGAAACCAAACGGACAAAAGAAATCGCCGAATACTTAAAAAATATCGAACTGAAGATTGGTGATGCTCCCGATAACGCTTTTAACTTTGTGAAAGAATATTATCAGCCATCATCGCCAAAGACGGTATATCCTACATTTGTAGGCAAAGATATGAAATTTATTTATTCGTATTTTGCACTTTACGGAGATCCGCTGATTGACGAAACATTGGATCCGTTTCCCGATAAACTTCTTGAAGAATATGCAAATTACGGAGTAAACGGAGTATGGATGCAGGGGGTTCTTTACCAGCTCGTTCCTTATCCGTTTGCACCGGAAATGTCGGAAGGCTGGGAAATTCGTCAAAGAAATCTGAAAAAACTTGTAGATCGTGCCGCAAAATACGGAATAGGCGTTTATTTGTATTTTAACGAACCGCGTTGGATGCCCGATTCCGTTTTTGAAAATTATCCCGATATCAAGGGACGCAGCGTTCCCGAAAAGGGTATGTCCTGCCTGTGCACATCTGTTTTACAGGTACAGGAATATTTGGAAAACGGTACATACAGTCTTTTTAAATCGGTTGAAGGGTTGGCGGGATTTTTTACCATAACACGAAGCGAAAATCCGACAAACTGTTATTCACATACGAACGAAGATAACTGTTCCTGTCCCCGATGTTCCCGCAGAAGCGTTCCGGAGGTTCTTGCCGAAGTTAACAACTTGCTTTATCGCGGTGCACACCGTGCAAATCCGAATGCCCGTGCGGTAGCGTGGGTATGGGGCTGGCCTGATGACAGAGTTGAAGATGTTATTTCGAGGCTTGACGACGGAATTATATTCCAGTCAACGAGTGAAACTCATATACCGATTAACAAGGGCGGAGTTAAAGTCGGTATAATTGATTACAGTATGTCGAATCCCGGACCTGGCGAGTGGGCAAAGAACAATTGGAACATCGCCAAAAAATACGGGCATGAATGTTCGGCTAAAGTTCAGTTTAATAATACATGGGAGGTATCGGGAGTTCCCTATATCCCGGTATTTGACCTTGTTGCACAGCACGCTTCTAATTTGAAGAAAGAACAAATCCGTCACATGATGCTTTCGTGGACACTCGGCGGTGCACCGTCTCCGTCTCTTTCTCTTGTATCCGGTATATTTGACGGAAAATACGCCGCCGATACTGCAGTATGTGAAATGATAGATGAAATTTTCCCGAAAGAAGTTCGCGAAGCGGTAAAGCGTTCGCAAAAAATAATGTCGGAAGCCTTTGTAAATTTCCCGTTCTCCTGTGCGGTTGTGTACAGTGCACCTTTGACTGCGGGTCCGCGAGCTGTGTTTTATCCCGAAAAAACGGGCAGAAGGTCTTGTATGGTCGGGATTCCGTTTGATTCTGTGGAAACATGGAGCGGAGAATATCCGGAAGATATTTTTGAAAATCAGTTAAAATTGGTTGTTGAGCCTTGGCGAAAAGCTCTTGAAATTCTTGAAGATTGCGATTGTGGAGATAAAGTTTTTGAAGAATTCAGAGATTGTGCCGAAGGGTGTCTTGAGCATTTTGAAAGCGTTCTCCATTTGACACGCTTTGTAAGAGCACGAAACGAACTGTTTTGCGGTAATACAACGCTTGACGGGCGAGATGCAGAAGAAGTGCTTTTCAAGGCACTTGATGACGAAGAGGCTAATACTTTAAGAGCGGTGCGTACACAGTCGAGAGATTCCAGAATCGGTTTTGAAGCAAGTAACCATTATAATTTTTCGCGTCAGAATTTACTTGAAAAACTTATCAATATTGATTATACAAGGCGTTATTTTCAAACAAATGAAAAGTGAGGATATAAATAAATGGCAAAAAAGATTGAAAAAAAAGCTTTTGAAAAATTAGATCTCGAAAATCTTACGCCGGAAGAAATAGAGAAGAAAAAGGAAGAATCAAGAAATAAAGCAATAGCGGCACTTGGGAAAAAGTACGGACAGGGCACTGTTATGAAACTCGGTTCGGCCCCCGCAATGGGAGTTGAAGTTATTCCGACAGGATCCCTGTCGCTTGACTTAGCTTTGGGTGTCGGAGGAATTCCGCGAGGAAGAATTGTAGAAATATACGGCCCGGAAAGTTCCGGAAAAACGACCATTGCTTTGCATATTGCCGCCGAAGCGCAGAAAATGGGAGGAACTGCGGCATTTATTGATGCCGAACACGCACTTGATCCTATATATGCAAAAGCCATAGGCGTCAATATTGACGAGCTCCTTGTCTCACAGCCGGATTACGGAGAACAGGCGTTGGAAGTCGCTGAGGCTCTTGTAAGAACCGATGCCGTCGATGTCATCATTGTCGATTCTGTTGCCGCACTTGTTCCGAAAACGGAAATTGACGGCGATATGGGGCAGTCGGCTGTCGGTGCACAGGCAAGGCTTATGTCACAGGCACTTCGCAAACTTGCAGGGGCTATTGCCAAGAGTCGCTGCGTCATAATATTTATTAATCAGTTGCGTGAAAAGGTCGGTGTTGTATATGGAAATCCCGAAGTTACAACGGGAGGCAAGGCACTTAAATTTTACGCTTCAGTACGGATTGATGTACGACGCGGACAGCAAATCAAGGAAAAATCCGATGTTATAGGAAATCACACAAAATGTAAAGTTGTTAAAAATAAACTCGCGCCTCCTTTTAAGACAGCTGAGTTTGATATGATTTACGGTGAAGGAATTTCTTCTGACGGAGAACTTATTGATATAGGAGAGGCACTCGATATTGTTCAAAAGAGCGGTTCGTGGTACGCTTACGGAGGACTCAGAATAGGTCAGGGCAAGGAAAAAACAAAAGAATATCTCAAGCAAAATCCCGATATTCGCGAGGAAATAAAGAACAAAATTCTTTCTTGCGGAAAGGATCTTGCCGATAAAATTGCCGCAGGCACCATAAACGGACTTGACGAAGAAGATGACGATGATATTTACGATGAAGATTTCGGAGAATAAAATTGATTTTTAAAAGATTTTACAGGAAAGACAGAACAAAAGATGTGGTTATCGTTACCGACGAGGGAGAGTATCCTATATGGGAAAGAGATTTTGAAAGACTTTTTTCCGGATTAAATCCCGGTGACGATATTGAGGATTGCGAAAAACTTATTCACCTTGCAGTCCGTCGGGAAATTAAGAAAAGTGCCGTCAGAAAAATATCTGCGGGAAATGTTACGAAGATAGCTTTAGTCGGGAAAATTTGCCGTGAGAAAATGTTCGGCATATATCCCAACCGAAACGAAGTTGAGCTGATTGTAGATAAGCTTGCCTCTGCCGGATTTATAAATGACGCCGCCTATGCCGCAAGATATGTGGAAAGATGTTGTGACAAAAACTGGGGAGAGTTTAAAATACGGGCCTCAATGAGAGAAAAAGGCTTTACATCTGAAGATATAGAAAAAGCGATAGGTGACGCCGATCCCGATTGGGAAAGTATGGCAAGGGATTTTCTTCGGACTTTGACGGAAGAATTTGAAAGAGAAACTCTTTTTCGGAAACTTCAGGCAAGGGGATTTTCCACCTCAACCATTTTAAATGTTTTAGACTGATACGGAGAACAATATGGCGATAAAAGTCGGATTTGTGTCACTTGGCTGTCCGAAAAACACCTGTGACACGGAAGTAATGCTGAAAATATTAATTGATGCGGGTTTTGAAATTGTACCGGAAGATCATATGGCAGATGTAATGATAGTCAATACCTGTGCGTTTATAGAAAGTGCAAAACAGGAGTCTATCGATTATATTCTTGACCTCGCTTACCTTAAAGAACATCACTCTTTAAAGGGAATAGTGGTCACCGGCTGTCTTGCAACGCGGTATGCCGATGAAATTGAAAAAAGTCTTCCCGAAGCAGATGTCATTCTTTCGGCAGGAGCTGAAGCTGATATAGCCGAAGCGGTTTTGTCTGCCGCACAGGGCAAGCGTTACAAAAAAGTTTTGCCTACCGAGTGTCTTTCTCTCGGAGGGGAAAGAGTTGTCACCACTCCGGAATATACCGCATACTTAAAAATTGCCGAAGGCTGTGACAACAGATGTACATATTGTGCAATTCCCGATATTCGTGGGCGTTTTCGCTCAAGGAAACTTGACGATATCCTGAAAGAAGCACGGGAACTTTCCGTGATGGGAGTAAAAGAGCTTTGCCTTGTGGCACAGGACACTACCCGATACGGTGAGGATATATACGGAGAATGGAGTCTCGATAAACTTCTCACGGCACTGTGCGAAGATGAAAAATGCCGTTTTGACTGGATAAGAATACTGTACTGTTATCCCGACAAAATAACGGACAGTCTTATTTCAGTCATGAAAAAATACGACTGCATAGCAAAGTATATTGATATGCCGATACAGCATATTAACGACGAAGTGTTAAAAAGAATGAATCGGCACGGCGGACGGCAGGTCATTGAATCGGCGGTAAAAAGACTTCGTGAAGCGATGCCGAATATCGTTATACGCACAACCGTTATTGTCGGATTTCCCGGAGAAAGTGCGGGAGAGTTCGAAGAACTTTATGACTATGTAAAAAATACAAAGTTTGACCGTTTGGGAGCTTTCGCATATTCCAGAGAAGAAAATACTCCGGCGTATTCCATGCCGAAGCAAATTTCAAAGAAAGTAAAAGAAACGAGAACGGATCGTATCATGGAGGCACAATACGCTATCCATTCGGAAAAAAACGCACTTCTTGTTTCAAAAGTTTTAAAGGTTCTTTGCGAAGGATATGACGAAGTGGCTGAAATATATTACGGACGAAGTGAAGCCGACGCACCGGAAATAGACTCAAAAATATATTTTTCTGCAAAGCACCGTGTGCGTGACGGAGAATTTGTCAATGTCGAGATTACCGAAGCTTCGGATTACGACTTGATAGGAAGAGAAGTATAACATGATTAAAATTTCAAGGAGATAAGAGAATGAAATTAAATCTGCCGAATAAACTCACACTGTTAAGGCTTTGCCTTGTGCCGATAGTAATGGCATTTATTCTTTTTCCGACGCTTACCGCAAACAGCGTAACGCTTCGGGCAATTGTATGTACCGCACTTTTTATTCTGACTGCGATTACCGATTTTATTGACGGGAAAATCGCCCGTAAATACAATCTTATTACGGATTTCGGAAAGTTTATGGATCCGATAGCCGATAAATTCATGGTTATCGGTACCTTGCTATGCATAACCGCCGTAAACAGCGAACTCAGAGCGTTTATGGTATGGGTAACGGCTATAGTTATTTTCCGTGAACTTGCCGTAACATCGTTAAGGTTGGTTGTTTCGGGAGAAAAAATTGTAGTTGCGGCAAGTTGGCTCGGAAAGTGCAAGACCATGACTCAATCAATCTCCATTTGCGTGTTTTTGCTTGAGCCGATTTTCAGTTCATACACTTCGTGGATTTTTTCTTACATAGGAATGGTGCTGACCGTTGTTTTGGCACTTTGGTCGGGTGCCGAATATTTCAAAACATATTGGAAATTTATCGATCCCGCAAAATAATGCCTGTTATGTGTAAAAACAGTTTTTAAAACTTTCGAAAATAAAAAGCACAATTTTCATCGGAAAATTGTGCTTTTGTTTATTGTATCAAAAAAATGTTCGAAAAGCGAGGAAAGTTTTTGCTCGGCTTTAATTTTTGGCAAAATACATCAAAATTTAAACAACCTAACATATTCAGTATATCACACGAAGAGCGAAGAGTCAACGGCTTTTTGAACATTGCTTTAAAAATCTCCCTATCTCACAAAAAATATTTGTGAAGTTTGCATAAAATGCCTATTGATTTTTAAATAATATTTTGGTAAACTTTAAGTGAAGAAAGGAAAAGGTGAGGCCAATGAAAAGTTGACAGATACTCGTTTTAGAACGGCACATCCGAACACGAAAGAATTTTACACGGCGGTGTTATCACGCATGATATAGAGGTAATGAGGAATTCGTACAGACGGTGTTCGGCAAAACTTGATAAAACGAGAGGCCTTGAAATCTTCGGAAAAACCGTAGGATAGGGTGCATTGAGAGAAAGGGGTGCGTCTTAAGAATTGCGGTGACCGAGAGAGTAGGGTAGATAGTGAAAGAGAGGTTTAAGATGAAGACTGATTTCAAGAGTGAACAGAAGTAACCCCCGATTGTGAGTGTTTTTATACAGTCGGGGGTTATTTCTTTTACATATACGGGTCATATAAAAAATTCGCGATATACGAAATTGAATCTCCAAATAATTTTATTGTTACATTCGTACAAAAATAGAGGCTTCGGCAATCGCCGAAGCCTCATTTCATGCTTTTGAGCAATACACACAAACCGAAATCCTGTGTTTTATGCGTCTGATGATATTAAAGGAATATGTACTTGAGGATAAAGAGTACTGAAAGTACATACATAAGAGGAGAAATGTCGCGGTACTTCTTGCAAGCAAGATTGATAACGACATAAGAAATAATACCGATCGAAATGCCTTCGGCAATGCTGTAGAAAAGCGGCATAGCGAGAATGCAAAGGTATGCGGGAATTGCCGTAATAAAGTTGTCGTCATCAAATTTAAGTTTGGTTATGTTCGAGAACATGAGGAAACCGACGATGATAAGTGCGGGAGCTGTTGCAAAAGAAGGAATTGATGTGAAAATCGGTGCAAACAGCATGGATACAAGGAATAGGATTGCTGTGGTGATAGAGGTAAGACCTGTTCTTCCGCCACAGGCAACACCTGCTGAAGATTCAACAAAAGTAGTTGTTGTAGATGTTCCGAATATAGCACCTGCCGAAGTTGCCACCGCATCGGAAAGAAGAGCGGGTTTAATGCCGGGAAGTCTTCCTTTTTCGTCGAGCATATCCGCTTTCGACGCAACTCCGATGAGCGTGCCGAGTGTATCGAAAATGTCAACAAAGAGGAAAGAGAACATAACAACGAAAAAGTCGAGAATCTTAAATCCTTCGAAATTAAGGTCGAAACATTTGCCGAAAGTCTGTCCGAGTGCCGAAAAGTCGGTCATTTTGAATGTGGGATAAAGTGAATAGCAACCGAGATCCGCATTGGGTACATAAAGCCCTGTGAGCTGGCAGATGATGCCGAGTATCCAGGTTATGATGATACCAATGAGAATGGAACCTTTAACTCTCTTGATGTAAAGAATTGCGGTAATAAGCGTACCGATTATGGCAAGAAGAGCTCCTATGCCGATGCAGTTAAAGTTTTCGGTAAAGTTAACAAGAGAAACTTTGGTGGAAGTGTTAAGCACCGAAAGATTTGCGTTCTGAAGTCCGATAAATGCGATAAACAAGCCGATACCGACGGATACCGCATGTTTTAAACTGAGAGGGATTGCATTAAAAATAGCTTCGCGTACATGAGTGAGAGAAAGGATTATAAAGATGATTCCCTCGACAAAGACGGCAAAAAGAGCCATTTGCCATGAATATCCCATGCCGAGTACAACGGTATAGGCAAAATAAGCGTTCAAGCCCATGCCTGCAGAGAGTGCGAAAGGCAGGTTGGCGGTAAGTGCCATCATGGCAGTACCGACAAACGACGCAAGGCAAGTTGCCAAAAGTACGGCGGTGGGATCCATACCCGCTGCACTTAAAATGTTCGGGTTTACTGCGAGAATATACGCCATTGTCATAAAGGTCGTAATTCCGGCAACAATTTCCGTTTTCACGGTAGTGTTGTGCTCTTTGAGCTTAAAAAATTTGTTAAGCATAAAAGTTATACCTCTTTTTCATTATATTCTGCGATGTAGGGAAGATTGCGGTACTTTTCGGCACAGTCGAGTCCGTAGCCAATCACGAAAAGATCGGGAATGGTGAAAAGCGACAGATCGGCTTTGAAAGGTACCTGACGGCGTGACGGCTTGTCAAGCAGTGTCACCACATGAAGAGAAAGGGGATTGCGAGCTCTCAAAACCTTTGTGATATCGGTAAGAGTCCTTCCCGAATCAACGATGTCCTCAACGATTACAACATGATGCCCCGAGATGTCGATGTCGAGATCCATGGTAATATTGACGACGCCTGCCGTTGAGGTGGAATTGTAATAGCTTTTGGCACACATGAATGCCACTTCGCACGGAACCGTAACGGCACGGCAAATGTCGGACAGAAAGACGAACGAGCCTTTTAAGATTCCGACCAAAAGGATCGGGTTCCCGTCGTAAAGCTTGTCGATTTCTTCTCCGGCTTTTTTGACTTCTTTTGCGATTTCTTCTTTTGTGATGATGACTTGCTTGATTTTTTTGTTAAATGCTTCCATTGTATCGGTATTACTCAAAAGCATTCCTCCTTAAAAAATAAACTCACCATATTTTATCACAGTTTTTGACGAATTTCAATACTTTTTGTCATATTAAAGTAATAAATTATTTCAAATATATTCACAAAATTAATATCGCCTTAAAAATCTTTTGGAAATTTGTGAATTATGTAGGTTTGTAACACATCTATTATAACGCTGCAAATAATATACAATATTTAAATTTTAATATATTGACAACAACAAAATATAATGATAAAATAATACCGTGTTAATTTCAGGTATGAAACAGAATTTCACAATTGAGATTTTGTTTCTAAAAATGCTTTTTTACATATACTGTTAGTGAAATAATTTATTTATGAAAGGAAAAAATATGAAAAAAACATTGTTTACAGGTGCCGCAACCGCACTTGTTACACCTTTTAAAGATGACGGTTCAATTGATTTTGATACATTCGGAAAATTTATCGAATATCAAATAGATGGCGGAATTGACGCAGTTGTCGTATGCGGAACAACAGGCGAAGGATCGACTTTGTCGGACGAGGAGCACAAGAAACTTATACGCTATTGTGTAAAAAAAGTTGACGGAAAAGTTCCGGTTATTGCCGGAACGGGAAGTAACGACACAAATTACGGAATTCAGCTGTCAAAATTTGCCGAAAGCGAAGGCGTTGACGGTTTGCTTGTTATAACGCCGTATTATAACAAAACGACTCAAAAAGGGCTCATTCGTCATTTTAATATGATAGCCGACAGTGTGAATGTACCGTGTATCCTTTACAATGTTCCGTCAAGAACGGGAGTCAATATTCAGCCGAATACATATTACGAACTTTCAAAGCATGAAAACATAATTGCTTTTAAGGAAGCTAACGGAAATATTGCAGATATAACAAAAACGATGAGTTTGGTGGGAGATAATCTTACGCTTTATTCCGGAGACGATGATCAAATAGTGCCTCTTCTTTCGGTAGGAGGAAAGGGTGTTATATCCGTTCTTTCCAACATTTTTCCCGGAGAAGTTCACAGACTTTGCAAAGCGTTTTTTGAGGGCAATCTCGAAGAAAGCCGAAATATACAGTTTAAGTATCTCGATTTGATAAACGCACTCTTTTGCGAAGTTAATCCTATTCCCGTAAAAACGGCTCTCGGATATTTGGGTATTTGTTCGGATCGTATGCGTATGCCTCTGGTTGAAATGGATCCCGCAAACCGTGAAAAACTTATATCTGCACTTGAGGCGGTAAGATAACAATATTTTGAAAAAGAGGGACTTGTAAAATGACCGAGATTATTCTTACGGGCTGTAACGGAAAAATGGGAAAAGCCATTGCCGAAACTGTCAGGAATTCCGATGCCTTTTCCATTGAGGCAGGGGTAGATATAAATAACGATTCCGCACCTGATTTTCATGTTTATACTGATATAAACGGAATTGAAGAACCGAAGGGTGTTATTGTTGATTTTTCTCATCATTCTCAGACGCCTCAGATTCTTGATTTTGCCGTAAAAAATTCTTTGCCTGTCGTTGTGGCGACGACAGGTCATACTTTGGAAGAAAAAGAACAGATTGAGAAAGCTGCGTCTTCTGTTCCGATATTCAAAACCGCAAATATGTCCATCGGAATAAATCTTTTGATAGAGCTCGCAAAAAAGGCCGCTGAGCTTTTGCAAGACGATTTTGATATTGAAATTATAGAAAAACATCACAATCAAAAAATAGATGCACCTTCCGGTACGGCATTGCTTATAGCCGACGCACTGAAAGATACTTTAAAATGTGATCCGGAGTATGTTTATGACCGACACTTGAGAAGGGAAAAGCGTCCTCACACAGAGATCGGTATTCATACCGTCCGTGCGGGTACCATTGTCGGTGAACATGAGGTCATATTTGCCGGCCCCGACGAGATAGTCAGTATATCTCACAGGGCTGATTCCAGGCGTGTATTTGTTAAAGGAGCTCTTAACGCTGCTGAGTATATAAAGGATAAATCTCCGGGAATGTATGATATGCCGATGTTACTCGCTGAAAAACTTTAATATTTATTACAGTCAATTATTTATTTTATAAAAGCACAGCCGAAAAATCGGTTGTGCTTTTAATTCATTAAAGTTTTTATTTTTTTTAAATCTGTCACCCATCATCGACAAACTTACAAAAATCTCGTTTTTTGAAAATGAAAATGTATTGATTTTGGAAAATGAATGTGATATAATAATTTCGAACCGAATGTAATGCAATTCCTTTGAGTGTTTGTGTACTTGAAAATTCGGCAAACTTCGTTTGAGAATATTGTATCGCTAAATCGCATTGCGAGAACGGTTTTACCGTTTTAAATGGCTTAGTTTTGGGCTTACGGTATGATAAAATGATATATGTACAGCGGCGAGAACGGGTGAGGTGACAGGCAGTGGGCAAAATAATTATATCGGCTTCTCTTAAAGGCGGAGTCGGGAAAACTACGCTTACGGCGGCACTGTCCTGTGCATTGTCGGAACTTGGTTCGAAAGTGCTTGCAGTTGACATGGACTTTGGTGTCCGTTCACTCGATATAGCTCTTGGACACGAAAATTCTGCGGGAGCCGACTGCTACGATGTTATTATGGGAAAGGCATCGCTCCCGATAGCCTGCGAGCAAGATTCCTCTCATTCCAATCTTTATTTTCTTGCGGCTCCCATGAGCGAGGATCCGCAAGGCGAAGATTTTATACTTCCTCAAAGGCTTCTTGATGCGTTTTTAAAAGAGGCGGCAAAGGAATTTGATTTTGTTTTTTTAGACATGAGTGCGGGTACAGGCAGGCTTCTTTCACAAGTTTTACAATCCGGTCTTGTTTCGTCAGCATTTATCGTTTGTACCCATAACACCGCATCTATCCGTGCCGCAGAGAAACTTGCTGTATTGCTTTGCGAAAACGGACTTGAAAATATAAAGCTCATAATTAACAGTTTTTTGCTTTGGCGTGCCGAAACAAAAGAAGGTTGCACAATTACGGATATTATAAACCGTTCAAGTGTTCCGCTTATCGGCGTCGTTCCGTTTGAAGAAGAAGTTGAGACTCTTGTCAGCTCGGGGATACCGTTGACCGATGAAAAGAAAAGTTTCGCCGGGCGGGCGACATTAAACATTGCCAAAAGGTTACTTGGAGAGAATGTGCCTCTTTTTGACGGGATTTTTCCTAAAAAAAACCGTCTTAAATTTTATTGATATCAAAGATGAAAAAGAAAGGATACGAGTTCATGCAGATCGCCATTTTGTCACACGAAGAAAAAAAAGAATTGACGACCCAATTTTGTATCGCTTATTGCGGAATATTGAGCAAGCATAAGCTTGTTGCGGCGGGAAGTCTCGGAGTTGCTTTAAGTGATGCCACCGGGCTTGCCGTAGAAACCTTGCTTTCACCAAAGCAAGGGGGCATCGAACAAATCGCATCGATGATATCTTACAATGAAATAGATCTTTTGTTTTTTATTAGGGATACCAATTCGGTTAAGGATTTTTACCGCATTGAAAAGGAAGAAGAAATCTTGCGGTTGTGTGATACATACAATGTTCCTTTTGCCACGAATCTCGCAACAGCGGAAGCTTTGGTTATGGCACTTGATCGGGGAGATCTTGATTTCAGAATGTTATTAAAATAAAAATACAATATTTTTGAAAGGAACTTTTAAGATAAATGATTCAAAAGCCGCGTGGAACTATTGACATATTGCCCGGTGAATCTGAAATATGGCAAGAAGTTGAAAGAAAAATAAAAAGTGTTGCGAGCATTTACGGATTTCGCGAAATAAGGCTTCCCACCTTTGAAATGTCCGAACTTTATAAAAGAGGTGTGGGAGAAACGAGCGATGTTGTTCAAAAAGAAATGTACTCGTTTAACGATAATGATAAAAGGAATATCACATTGCGTCCGGAAGGAACAGCCGGTGTTGTTCGTTCCGTAATAGAAAACGGGCTTGGAAACGGTGCTTTGCCTTTGGCTCTCTATTATCTTATTTCCTGTTTTCGTTATGAAAAGCCCGAAGCCGGACGAAGCCGTGAATTTTATCAATTCGGCGTCGAGCTTTTTGGAGCCAAAGACGCTTCTGCCGATGCAAATGTTATAAGTCTGGCGTCAGCTATATTCAGAGAACTGGGACTTAATGATGTTCGCCTTGAAATAAATTCTATCGGTTGTACTTCCTGCAGACCGAAATATCAAAAAGCTCTCAAAGAATATTTTACCGCTCACCGCGAGGAGCTTTGTCCTACTTGTTTGGAACGCCTTGAGAAAAATCCTCTCAGGATTCTTGACTGTAAGAGTCCCGTCTGCAAAGAAATTGCGGAAAATGCTCCGAAAACAGTCGATTATCTTTGCACGGACTGTTCCGACCATTTTTCATCTCTCAAATCCTATCTCAATGCGGCAAAAATTTCTTTTACGGTAAACCCTAAAATAGTAAGAGGACTTGATTACTATCAAAAAACCGTTTTTGAATTTATTACGGATCAGATAGGCTCTCAGAGCACTTTGTGTGGCGGCGGCCGTTATGACGGAATGGTAAGAGAGCTTGACGGTCCCGATTTGTGCGGACTCGGTTTCGCGATGGGACTTACCCGTATAATGCTTGCGTTGCAAGCACAGGGCACTCTTCCGAAATCCGATGAAACTCCGAACATTTATATTGCTTCTATGGGGGATGCCGCGCGGATAAAGTCGTTTGAACTTGCGGAATTGCTTCGGCAAAAAGATATCCGTGTACTGTTCGATCAGTCAGGGCGGAGTTTAAAGGCACAGATGAAATATGCCGATAAAATGAATGCGAAATATTCAATGGTTATCGGAGATAAAGAACTTGAAACCGAATGTGCGGTATTGAAAAATATGGAGTCTGGTGACAGCGTGGAAATTAATTTTTCAAATATACAAGACTTTGCAGAGCACTTGAAATAAAGGAGATTATCATGAATAGGACAAATTATTGTGCACATCTCGGCACAAAGGATATTGGGCATCGTGTCACGGTATGCGGATGGGTCCAAAAACAAAGAGATCTCGGTACACTTATTTTCATAGACCTCAGGGACCGTACCGGTATCGTACAGCTTGCGTTTGACAATAATACTTCAAAAGAAGTTTTTGATATGGCTTTTTCGGCAAGAAGCGAATATGTTGTGGAAGCAACAGGTACAGTGCGTGCCCGTGAGCAAGGTGCCGTTAATGCCAATATGGCAACCGGCGAAATAGAGGTATATGCCGATGAATTTAAGATTCTCTCAAAATCTCTCACACCTCCCTTTGAAATAAAAGCGGACAGTGATACAAAAGAGGAACTTCGTCTTAAATATCGCTATTTGGATTTGCGTCGTCCCGATTTGCAAAAGAATATTCTTTTCCGTCATAAAGTAACAAAAGTTGCCCGCGATTATTTTGACGAAAACGGATTTATAGAAATAGAAACTCCGATGATGATAAAATCTACACCGGAAGGCGCACGGGATTATTTGATTCCGAGCCGTGTTCATCCCGGTTCGTTTTACGCTCTTCCTCAATCGCCGCAACTGTATAAACAGCTTTCAATGGTAGCGGGATTTGACAGATATATGCAAATCGCCCGTTGTTTCCGCGATGAAGATTTGAGAGCCGATCGTCAGCCTGAATTTACGCAAATTGATTTGGAAATGAGTTTTGTTGAAATGGAAGATGTCCTCTCTATCGGAGAGGGATTCATGAAGCGTATATACAAGGAATGTCTTGGTGTCGATATAGAAACGCCTCTTCCGAGACTTACATACAGCGAAGCGATGGAGAGATACGGTTCGGATAAACCCGATGTGCGTTACGGTATGGAAATTATTGATTTGTCCGACGAAGTAAAAACGAGTGAATTTGTTGTATTCAAATCGGCGATTGAAAAAGGCGGTACCGTGCGTGCGATTAAAGCCGAAAATAGTGTTAAAGTACTTACACGCAAAGAAATCGATAAATTGACCGACTATGCAAAAGGTTGCGGAGCAAAAGGACTCGCTTGGATAAGAATGACGGAAGACGGTATAGCGTCCTCTTTTGCAAAGTTTATGACAGAAGATGAAATGAATTCAATAATCGAAAAATGCAAAGCAAAACCCGGCGATGTGATTTTGATTATTGCCGATACAAACAAAAATCGCGTTCTTTCTCAGCTCGGTCAACTCAGAATAGAAACGGCGGGAAAGATTAATGTTGAAAAGAAAGGATTGGGATTGCTTTGGATAACCGAATTTCCTTTCTTCGAATATAATGAAGAAACGGGAAATTGGGATGCCATGCATCATCCTTTTACCGCACCTCTTGACGAATGCCTTGAATATCTTGAAACAGATAAAGCGAGAGTTCGGGCAAAAGCTTATGACCTTGTTTTAGGCGGAATTGAATTATCATCGGGATCAATACGAATAACCGATCCGGAATTGCAGAACAGGATGTTTTCTCTTCTCGGTCTTTCCGAAGAAGAAGCTCATACCAAATTCGGATTTTTAACGGACGCTTTTCAATACGGTGCCCCCCCTCACGGAGGTATGGGTATAGGGCTTGACCGACTTTGTATGCAACTTTTAGGTGCAGAGAGCCTTCGTGATGTAATTGCGTTTCCGAAGGTTCAGAATGCTTCCGAACTTATGACTCAGTGTCCCGCTGAGGTTCCCGAAGAAGCTCTAAACGATTTGCATATTGAAATAAAAAAATCCGAATAACGAGTGCTTAAACGCATAAAAATACAAAAAATGATTATTTGCAAAAATGCAACGGTGAATTTCCGTTGCATTTTTTATAATTTCTTTATAATCGGGATTTTAAATAAAATATGTTATCAATATAAAACAATCTGCTCCGATTTTTTACTATCGGAGCAGATTTTAATATACTGTAGTTTTATTTTAGTTGTTATTTTGCAATGCCGTTGTTTATTATGAAGTCCATAGCTTGTTCCCCGACAAGGCCTCTCCAGATGTTTTCCGAAGTGTTATTTTCAAGAAATTCTTCCACGCTGACTTCATATTCTTCAGCAATTTCTTCAACATATGCGTCGTAGTCTGCCTTTGTCAAACCGGAAATAAGATTTTCATTTTTTGCAATTGAAAACATTATCATGTCGGTTTCGACCGCAGATTGTGCATATTGTTCTGCATATTCATTAAATTCTTCGAGAGAACTTCCCAGCATTGCAAGCAATGTTTCAAATTCCATGCTGTATGAAGTTGCAAGATTCTTGTACATATCGGTAAATTCGTTAAAATACTTGTCAACTTCTTCCTGAGGCCAGTCCTTGATTGTTACATTCGAATAAACGCTTGAATATGCCTGGTTGCGTTGAGTTGTAGCATTTTGCGTTTCTTTTTCTTCGGTAAGGTATTCCTTTACATACGCCTTATATTCTTCAACTGTTTTATAATCGGTTTTATCGGCAATAAATTCATCGTTTACTGTCGGATAAGAAACCTCCTCAATCTTTTGAAGCGTCATTTCAAATTGAGCTGTCTTGCCGTTCAGTTCTTCGACACCGTAATCTTCGGGGAAAGTTGCGTCTACAGTGAAAGTTTCTCCTGTTTTATGACCGACAATTCCTTCTTGAAACCCCGGAATGAAAGATGATTCGCCGAGCAAAAACTGATCTCCCTCAGCAGCTCCGTTTTCAAGTTCTTCTCCGTCGATAAATCCTTTGTAATCAAGCGTTATCCTATCGCCGTTTTGAGCACCTCTGTCGATAGTTTCGGTATATGTCGCATATTTTTCGGACAAAGCATCAAGTTCTGCCGTAATTTCATCATCGGTAACATCGGCAGAAAGAACGGTATAACTTATTCCCACATAATCACTTTTTTCAATCTCAATGTAAGGAGTCAAGTCGTATTGATACGCAACAGTCCAATCTTCTATAACGAGAGGATCATCTGTCTTTTTATCTTCCTTTTTTATAAGATTGCAAGCGGGAAGAGAAACGAATACTGCGACAAAAAGTGTCAATGCGATTAAAATTTTAAAAATGTTTTTCATTTTTTTCTCCTTATTTATCTTTTGAATTTAATACAACATCACACGAAATCAAATCGGAAAAAGTTTCACGGCGTACAACAATGCGTGCTCCTTCTTTCGATAAAGCGATAATCGGTGGTTTTGTAAGACGGTTATAATTGGAAGACATCGAATAATTATACGCTCCCGTTGTCAGAACAGCCAACAAGTCTCCCCTTTGCGGCTTTGGAAGCATAACATTTTCTTGCAGAATATCACCGCTTTCACAGCATCTTCCGGCAACAGTACATTTATAATCGCATTTGTCATCGGTGCGATTTGCGAGAACGACCGTATAAGGTGCACCGTAAAGAGCGAAACGGGGATTGTCTGCCATTCCTCCGTCTACCGAAACATAATTTTTAACATTCGGAATTTCCTTTATCGCTCCTACCGTATATAAAGTCATTCCGCAGTCTGCAACCATGCTTCGCCCGGGTTCCATAATAATTTTCGGAAATTTGATTTTTCCGTCAAACTTTTCGTGAAGTGTTTTGCCTATAACAGAAATTATATGTGCGATATCAACATATGGATCGCTTTCTGAATATCTTGTTGCTATACCTCCGCCGAGATTTAGAATTTGAGTTTCAAAATTTACGGCATCTTTAAGGTATAAGCAAAAATCTGCTACTGTTTCCGCCGCTGTGACAAACGGTTTTGCATCAAATATTTGTGAGCCTATATGACAATGAAATCCGCATAATTTGACAAATTTCAATTCAAGAGTAATTTTTACCAGCTTTTCAGCCTCGCCGTTTTCTATTGCAACTCCGAATTTTGAATCCAATTTTCCCGTATTTATTGCCTCAAGGGTATGAGCATCGACATTCGGAGTAAGACGGATAAGGATCTTTTGAACGATGCCTTGCGATGCTGCTGTTTCTTCTATTTTGAGGAGTTCTTCTCTGTTGTCGCAAACGAAATATCCTACTTTTGAGGATATTCCGAATAAAATATCCTCATCTGTTTTATTGTTCCCGTGAAAAAAAATTTTTTCCGCCGGAAATCCGCTTTGGATAGCCGTATAAAGTTCTCCGGACGAAACAACATCGGCACCGATTCCCTCTTTTTTGAGGATGTTATAAATTTGACTGAAACAAAGTGCCTTGCTCGCATAAACCGGCATGGATTCGCCATCAAAAGATTCTTTTAACGCTTTTTTATAAGTGTTAATATTTTCTTTAAATCTGATTTCGTCAAAAAGCATAAGCGGTGTTTTGTATTTCTGTGCAAGTTCCGCTGTGTCATAATCGGCAAAAAACAGATGCCCGTTTTTGAAAGATAAATTTTTACAAATCATAAATTTTCCCTTTAAAGCATTTCGGATATAATGTCTGTACGCGGCATAATTGCCATGTCGACGGGAGCAACATCGAACACGGTGAAACACCCTGTCATACCTTTTTCTTTCATTCTGAGCATTGCCCGTGTATAAGCAATTATAACGCTTGATGTAAATTCGGGATTTGAATCGAGTCTGAGAGAATATGAAACGGTGTGAGTGTTTTCAAGTTCCATTCCGGTTTTTCCGTTGCGAATCACAACACCGCCGTGAGGCAGTCCGGAGTGGTTTTTGTCAAGTTCTTCTTTTGTTATAAAGTGAACTTCTGTATCATAATCGGCAAAATAATTCGGCATTTCTTTAATTTCTTTTTCAATTCTTGCCTTATCTGCACTCTCATCTGCCACAACATAACATTCTCTGCGATGCTTTTGGCGGACGCTCAAATCAGGAGTTTCTCCCGACATTACTGCAGTAAGAGCATCTTCACACGGAACGGTATACTGCCGTGCATCAATAACTCCGTCAATTCTGCGGATTGCGTCGGAATGTCCCTGACTTACTCCTTTACCCCAAAAAGTGTATGCATTTCCGCACGGAAGAACCGCATCTGACATTGCACGGGCAACAGAGAACATACCGGGATCCCAGCCTACCGAAATCATGGCAATATTTCCGCTCTTTTTACAAGCTTCGTCAACACGGCTAAAATGTTCCGGAATTTTTGCATGAGTATCAAAAGAATCTATAACATTGAACTTTTCGGCAAGAGCCGGCGTCATTTCGGGCAGGTCGGTCGCACTTCCCGCACATATAACCAGTGCATCAACCTTTCCGTCAAGTTCCGATATTGAATCGTACGAAACTTTTCGAACTCCGGGTGTTTTCAAGTTCAGATTTTCCGGATTCCGTCTGGTTACAACTGCCACAAGTTCCATATCCGGATTTTGATGTATTGCAGCTTCGACTCCGCGTCCGAGGTTTCCGTACCCGACAATTGCTATTTTGTACATATAATAACCTTCTCTCCGAAAGAATATAAGAAATTATAATATAAATCGAATAAAAATACAAGTGTATACACAATTTTTTAACAAAAAAGTCTCGTGAAAAATCACGAGACACTTTTGGCAAATATTAAACTTTTTCTTTAACTTTTGCAGCTTTACCCACTCTGTCACGCAAATAATAAAGTTTTGCACGACGAACTTTACCTTGACGAACAACATCAACGGCAACAACATTGGGTGAATGTAAGGGGAAAGTCTTTTCAACTCCAACACCGTTTGAAATTCTTCTTACAGTGAAAGTCTCGGAAATTCCGCCGTTTTTCTTCGCAATAACAGTGCCTTCAAAGAACTGTATTCTCTCTCTGGTACCTTCTTTGATTCTGTTGTGAACTCTTACCGTATCACCTATTCTGAATGAGGGGACCTGTTCTTTGAGTTGCTCGTTTGTGAAAGCTTTAATAAAATCCATAATAAAGCTCCTCCTTCCATTTTTTGATTGGAAAGTAAGGAATATTCGTGCCGAGTCCAGCAGAGGACTATTCCCATAAATCCATAGTAGCATAAGTTAGTATATCATAATATTTTGAAATTTGCAATACTTTTTTAAAAAAATAAAATAAAGTGTATTCAAAACGGATAAAGAACAGTTTACAAAAAGGTTCTCAACCACAAAAAAGTCTAATCCCACAACGAAACCGACATAAGTGAAAAAATATATTGCTTGACAACACAGAAATGTTATTTTATAATCATACTGTCATTTCTTCAGAAGAGAGGGGTAGATTTTGAGTCTTTTTTTATGTCCCGTTTGCCGAGAAAAACTTTTTCTTTGCGGCAAATCGTTAAAGTGTGCCAAATTACATTCTTTTGACAAATCATCGGCAGGAGATGTGTATCTTCTTCGTTCGTCAAAGCTTTTACACGGTGACAGCCGTGAAATGATTTGTTCCAGGCGTGATTTCTTGGATAAAGGATACTATTCTTTTTTGCGTGAGAAAATTGCCGAAACCGCTTTAAAATACGCACCATGCGGTACAGTTAATTATTTTGATGCCGGTTGCGGAACGGGTTACTATACGGAAAGGGTTGTTCAAAGTCTTTCTGTATGTACAGAAGTAAATGCCGTAGGAATTGATATCTCAAAGGACGCTGTCAGAATGAGTGCGAAAAGAGTAAAAACAGCTGAATTTGCCGTTGCCGGACTTTACGATTTACCTCTCCCAGACGACACTTTTGATATAGTCACAAATATATTTTCTCCCATGGCACACGAAGAAATATTTCGTGTAATGAAGAGCGGAGGCTTTCTAATATATGTAACTCCCGCTGAAAAGCACCTATATTCGCTGAAAAAAGTTTTATACGATAATCCGTATGAAAACGAAGAAAAAATCACGGAATATCCCTCGTCGTCATATTTGGGAAAAATTTTTGTAAAAAATTCCGCACTGCTTGAAAAAGAAATGCTTTTGAATCTTTTCGCAATGACACCGTATTATTGGAGGACTGACGCAGAAGGTGTTCGCAGACTGTCCTCGTGCGAAAAATTGGAAGTTGAGTTTGAATTTAATCTTCACATATATAAAAAGGACTGAACCATGAAAAAAATCCTGTTTTATTCTCTTTTAATTTTGCTCGTTTTCTTTTGCGGATGCAATGACCGAAAGGCCGTTTACACGCCTGAGGACGATAGTGCTACCGATTCTCGCAAAAGCGATGAAGAAATGCTTGAGATATTCGTCGAAGAATGTGAAGGCATTTATGAGGCGTCGGACGGGAATTTAATTTCCGTTTATCCTCCGCACGATGAAAGTGAATATACGGAAGATTTCGAGACTGTAAAAAACTTTGCAAACGATTGTTCTCTTCCCGTATATGTGGCCTTTCCTCCGAGAAAAATGGACGCTCTTACAAATTCTTTGCCAAACGATTTTCCGACAGGTCATACAAAAAAAATTTACTCTCTTGCCGAAGACATTATTTCTCAAAGCGACGCGGTTTATATAGATCTTTACTCGGTGCTTGAAGGAAAAAGTCAAGCTGCCGGAGATCTTTACTATATGACGGATCACCACTGGACAATTCGTGGAGCATGGCTTGCATATACCGAAATTGCCGAAAAAATCGGTATAGAGTCACTGCCTTTTGAAAGTTTTTCGACACTCATTCTTTCTCAAAGCTGGCAGGGAAGCGATTTCACAAAGAAGCCCTCTTCTCTGTCAAAAGATATTTTTACGGCACCTGTGGGGGAAGGGTTCGTTGTTGAAATTGCAAACTCTCAGGGAGAGATTTACCGTTCGTTTGAAGGATTTCTCGATTTTGACGCACAAAACCCGGACGAAATTCTTCTCGGTGGCAATAATCCGTATGTAAAAATAAAGAAAAACGATGAAAAAAGAGAAGTGCTTGTTATAGTGCGAGATTCGTTTGCAAACGCTCTGGCACCGTTTCTGGCAGAACATTTTGACCTTGTACTTATTGATCCGAGATTTTTTTCGGGAGAAATTTCTTCGGTTGCCGAAAGTGAAGATGCCTTCGGAGTTCTTATTCTCGAAAATCTCGGCTCCGTAACCGAACATTCGATAAAATTCAGATGGTAGAAAATTTGGTATATTAAAAATAAGCAAAACACACGGCAAAAATATTAAGCCGTTCGTAAAACAGAGGGATATTTCATGCAAGAAGTACCCTCGCTTGTTTTGTGCCGAAAATTCAGCTGTTGTTTTTAAATATCGTATTTACAAACGGTACATTTAATATTATAATTATGTGAGAATTTTTTTGCGTTAACAAAACGGATTTTATTTTAAAGGAGTACGGATTTATGAAACTGAAAGATTTACCTGTCGGAAAAAGTGCTACCGTTACCCGCGTCGGCGGAGAAGGTGCACTGCGGCAGCATTTCTTGGATATGGGGATCATTCCGAATGTTGAAATCACATTTGTTAAATATGCTCCGATGGGCGATCCTATGGAGTTTATGATACACGGATACGAGTTAACGCTTCGTGTAGCCGACGCCGAAAAAATAAGCATACAAAATGTAAGAGATACAACCGCTGAAAAAAAACAGTCCGAAAAAATTGCAAAGCCGAGTAC
This sequence comes from uncultured Oscillospiraceae bacterium, assembly GCA_964558655.1. Taxonomy (GTDB): domain Bacteria; phylum Bacillota; class Clostridia; order Oscillospirales; family SIG627; genus RGIG6353. The sequence continues at coordinate 116,944 of CAZLEX010000001.1, forward strand.
ACACCCGGGTTTCGGAGAAGGTGGGAAATTCCATGCAAAATCAGAAGGAAATCCGTTGCCGGACTCGAAAATTTTAACATTTGCTTTAGCAGGTAATCAAAATTGCGGAAAAACAACTTTGTTCAATCAGCTTACCGGCTCTTCTCAGCATGTCGGGAATTTTCCCGGTGTGACTGTCGACAGAAAAGACGGAGAAATAATGAATAGAAAAAACACTCTTGTCACCGACCTGCCGGGAATTTATTCAATGTCACCTTATTCAAGCGAAGAACTTGTTACGAGGCGGTTTTTACTCGAAGATAAACCTTGTGCGATAATTAACATTTTAGATGCTACAAACATTGAAAGAAATCTTTATCTGACTATGCAGCTTATGGAATTGGATATCCCTATGGTTCTGGCTCTCAATATGATGGACGAGGTATATGCCAACGGCGGATCTGTCCGTGTAAATGAAATGGAAAAATTATTGGGTATTCCGGTTATTCCGATTTCGGCTTCTCAAAATAAGGGTATCGATGAGCTTGTGGAACACGCCGTTCATGTGGCGAAATACCGTGAAAAACCTGGAAGAAAAGATTTTTGCAATGCCGATGACAATAACGGAGGGTTGCACCGTGCTTTGCACGCAATTATGCACTTAATTGAGGACCATGCAAAAAAAGCGGATATACCGATTCGTTTTGCGGCAAGTAAAATTGTCGAGGGAGACAAACTGATTACAGAAAAATTACATCTTGATAAAAACGAACTCGACATGATAGAACATATTATAGTTCAGATGGAAAAAGAAGGAGGTCTTGACCGTTCTGCCGCAATTGCACAGATGAGATTCGGTTTCATCGGTAAAGTATGTCGTGAAACGGTTATAAAGCCGAAAGAAAGCAAAGAACATGCAAGAAGCCGAAAAATCGACAAAATACTTACGGGAAAATATACCGCTATTCCGGCTTTTATCGGGATTATGGCTCTTGTTTTTTGGCTGACATTCGATGTTATCGGATCGGCTTTGGAAAATTTACTCGGTGCGGGAATTTCTTCTTTTATCGATTTTACCGACCGCACTATGACGGCTTTATCCGTAAATAAAGTTTTACATTCCCTGATAATAGACGGTATTTGTACCGGAGTAGGAAGTGTCTTGAGTTTTCTTCCCGTGATAGTAACGCTGTTTTTCTTCCTTTCTCTCATGGAAGACAGCGGATATATTGCAAGGGTTGCTTTTGTCATGGACAAAATGTTAAGGAAAATAGGACTGTCCGGCAGAAGCATTGTCCCCATGCTCATCGGATTTGGCTGTACGGTTCCCGGAGTTATGGCGACGAGAACGCTTCCTTCGGAAAGAGATCGAAAAATGACTATCCTGCTTACTCCATATATGAGCTGTTCGGCAAAATTGCCGATTTATGCATTTTTCACGAAGGCTTTCTTCCCGAATCACAGTGCTATTGTCATGATATTTCTTTACATATTCGGTATCGTTACGGGTATATTTATGGCGTTTTTGATGAAAGGTTCTTTGTTTAAAGGAGAGCCGGTGCCTTTTGTTATGGAATTACCGAATTATCGTATGCCCGGTGTAAAAAATGTTGCTTTTCTGCTTTGGGACAAAGCGAAAGATTTCTTACAGCGTGCCTTTACCGTTATATTTCTCGCAACGATAGTAATCTGGTTTTTGCAAACATTTGATTTAAAATTGAACACAGTGTCAAATCCTCAAGACAGTATTTTGGCAATGGTATCCGGTTTCATAGCACCTGTATTCAAGCCTCTCGGATTCGGTGACTGGAGAATTTCGACAGCACTGATATCCGGATTTATGGCGAAAGAAAGCGTTGTTTCGACTTTAACCGTCCTTTTCGGTTCTACGGAAAGTCTTTTGACACTTCTTTCACCGTTATCGGCACTGAGTCTGCTTATATTTTGTTTGCTGTACACTCCGTGTATTGCGGCTGTAACATCTGTAAAAAGAGAGCTCGGAGGAAAATGGGCACTCGGAGTGGTTGCAGAACAATGTGCTGTTGCCTGGATTGCGTCTTTTTTGATTTACAGTTTCGGAAGTATACTCGTATAAAACCGACAGTTTACAAAAAAACGAATACATTAATTTGTCCCGTATATGCATGGTTTTTATTTAGCCGTAAAAAAGAGTCTACACTTTTAAAGCGTAGACTCTGAATTTTTTTATTTTCTTGTCAGGCATACTTCGGATTCATATTTTTTAACTTCATCAAGCCATTCGTCCGAAACAGGTACTCCGCGTTCGGCACAAAGCTTATCCCAAACCGCATTAACCGGGAGGTTTTTAAATTCTTCGAGAAGTGCCAGACGCGAAGTAAAATCGCCGTCGGCTTCGGCTTTCTCTATAAGATGAGACGGTTCCAAAAGAGCCGTAAGCATAGCTTTTCCCGATGCTCTTGCTCCGATTGTCCATGCGGCAATGCGATTAATCGAAGCATCGAAAAAGTCAAGTCCGATAGCAACCTGATCGAATAAATCGGCACGCTTGATTTCGTTCATCAAAGCGGTAAGGTCGTCGCTTTGAACAACTACATGATCGCTGTCCCATCTTACTCCCCGACTTACATGCAAAAGCACATCCGGGACTTGCAAAACGACCGAAGACAGCTTATCGGTAATGGTTTCTGTCGGGTGATAATGTCCTGTATCCAAACATATTCCCACACCGTTTTTGGCGGCATATGAAAGATAAAATTCGTGTGAACCTACAGTGAAAGATTCAAGACCTACGGCAAAAAGCTTTCCTTCCAGACAATCACATTCGGCATTTTTATCTGTAGGTTCCTCAAAAATTCTGTCCAAAGATTCTTTTAAATTTTCACGGTATATCATACGGTTTGCGGGAATATCCTTCATACCGTCCGGAATCCATATGTTATTGTAACATCTCATTCCCGTTTCATGCCCGATGGTCTCGGCTATTTTTCTTGAATTTTTTACAACTTTTACCCAATAGTCACGCACATCGCGTCGGCGAGAGGAAAGAGACATTCCGTCAACCATCATCGGATGATCAAAAACCGTGGGATTAAAATCAAGACCTATTTTTTTGTCTTTTGCCCACGAAATCCAATTTGAAAAATCCTGAGCGTCGTATTCGTCACGGTCTTTTTTGCATACAGGTTCGGCGTAAACGGAATGTATGTTTACACGATGAGTACAAGGTGACAGCGAAAGAACTTTCTCTATATCGGCACGAAGTTCGGAAGCGTTGCGTGCGGCTCCTGGATAATTGCCGGTAACCACATTTTGACTTGCAAGTCCTTCGTCGTGAACTTCGAAGCCTTTTACATCGTCTCCCTGCCAGCATTGAAGTGAAATTCCTATCTGCCCGAAACGGCGAATAACTTCATCGGTATCAATGCCGAAAGATGCAAACCGTTCTTTTGCAAGATCGTAACTTTTTTCGATTAAATCTCTTGAATACTTCATAAAATCTCCTTATTCATGATAGAAAACATTTTTCATTTCCCATTCTTTTTGCCTTGTTACAGGCTCTATGTAAACAAATTCTTCCATGAGAAGTCTCCACTCTTTGTAGACTTTAGACGAAGACAAAATTTTATTCATTCTCTCTCTGTCTTTAACTTCGTAATAAGCAAAAAGCATATCTCCTTCACGCCATATGGAATAATTTCTCATTCCCGCCGCATCAAGAATTTCTCTCATTTCCGGCCATATTTCAGAATGAGCTTTTTCGTAGCCATCGGCTTTTCCCGGCTTTAATTTAAAAAATATACCGTATCTCTGCATGACATATCCTCCTTTTTTACAATTTTAGCATACAACATAAAAAATATCAAGGATATTTTTTATGTTTTTTCACAATACTAAATTCACAAATTTAAAAAACGGACGGTGAAAAAATGAAAGCTGTAATATTGAGCGGAGGAAGAGGATCGCGTCTGTCTCCGCTGACGGACAAAAAACCTAAACCTCTTGTAACCGTAGGCTCTCGTGCACTTATAGAAATACTGCTGGAAACACTTGCGGAAAACGGAATAGCGGAGTGTGCCGTAACGCTGGGATACAGAGGGGACGATATAAAAAATGTTTTGGGCGATACTTGTCACGGAATTAAAATCACATATTTTGAAGAAAAAGTGCCTCTCGGAACAGCAGGCGGAGTAAAAAACTGTGAAAGCTTTCTTGACGAAGATTTCGTTGTTATGAGTGCCGATGCTCTCTGCCAACTCGATTTAAAAGCTCTTGCAGACCACCACGAAAAAAGTAAAGACATTGCAACAATAGTGCTTACTCCCTCAAACAATGTACTTGAATACGGAGTCGTACTTTGTGACAAGTACGGAAAAGTAATGGGATTTACGGAAAAACCCGCATGGGAGGAAGTTAAAAGCGATCTTGTAAATTGCGGAATTTATATGTTTCGTCGCGAAATACTCGATATGATACCGAAAAATGTGTTTTGGGATTTTTCTGAAAATCTTTTCCCGAAAATGCTTGCGGAAAACAAAAAAATCAATACCTATGTCAATAATTCTTTTTGGTGTGATGTCGGTAATATTTCAACTCTTTATTTTTGCAACATGAAAACTCTTTCAAAAGATTTTTTCGTTAGGCATATTCCCGACAGCTCAAATATTCACGAAAGTGCCGTTGTTTTGCACTCCGTAATAGGTCAGGGAACAAAGATAGATGCCGATTGTGTTGTTAAAAATGTTGTTATGGGGAATAATTGCAAAATAGGAAAGGAATGTCACCTTGAAGAATGTATCATAGCAGACGGAGTAACGCTGGAAAAAGGTGTATGCGTCGAAAAAGGTGCAGTTATTGCCGATAATTCTTTTGTCTCGCAAAACACCTTGATTGCATCCGGGCAAAAAATCGAAGCAGATACACGAATCGAAAATGACGGTTATACAATATCACTGCCAGAAGGAAGCGTTTCATGGCAAAGCGGAATAGTTTCGATAGATCAAAAAAATCCGGAAAATTTCTTTAAATTGGGAAGAGCTGCCGTTTCTCAAGGAAAACTTATCGGTATATTTTATTCCTTTTCTCAAACGGCTTATCTTGGAGGCACCGAATTTGCTTTAGGTACAGCATGGCAAGGGGGAGAGGGCGTTATATTCGGTGAGGGATGCGAAAGCGATGCGAGATTTTGTGCAGGTGCCTTCGACATACCGGTATTTCATTTCAAAGAAAGAGATAAGGTGTTGATTGTCACGCCTTTTTCACCTAATTCAACCTTTTTTACCCGTCGGGAAGAGCGAAAACTGATTTCGTCATATACTTTGCTCTCAGACGGGTTCGGAGACGGAAGTATTAAATATTTTGACGGTTGGGAAATACTTGAAAAGCAATATTTTTTGAATCTTCTCGGAAATATCGGGGATTTTTCAAAAAATGTTGCCGTAAAATCAAATTCTGAAGGGAAACACTTTGCAAAATATGCCAACGCTTCGGATAATCTGAGTTCGGATAAAGGCGAATATGACTTTTTTATGGAAATAAGCGATGACAGAAAAAATATATCCCTTTCATTTTTAAATGGGTATCTTGATACCGAGCATATTCATGCTCTTATAATAAAAAGTCTTATCTCGAAAGGCAGAAAACATTTCTGTCTGCCGGATGATTCTCCGCGTGCATTTGAAACCATTGCGGGAAATCGACGGGTAAAAATCACAAAAATCGGTAAAAGTTTTTCTTCTGCCGAAGCCTTTTACGATCTGTGGGCAAGAGATGCTTTTTTTGCTTCGGCTCTGCTTTACAGGGTGCTTGAAGAACATTCCTTTTCTTCGGAAAAATTGGAAGAAAGCGTTTGCAATCTTCCGGTATTTCTTTGCATGAGGAAAGAAGTAGAAACAAAAGGTGTTTCCGCGGGGTATATAATGCGTCAGTTTGGAGATGAAAAAATTTTTTCCGCATGTCCCGACGGGACAATGCTGAGATCAAAATTCGGAGATGTAAAAATAACTCCGTGTGCAAAAAACAGATTCAAAATTTTTGCCGAAGCAAACACAGCGGAGACAGCTCTTGAACTCTGTATTTCCGCCGAAGAACTTATTGAAAAAATGCAAAAAAGAGGAAATTTAAAATAAACTGTTTCAAATTGTGTGCAAGTAAAAAATTAAAGCAAAATTCGGGCTGTGGCAATCAAAATGCCACAGCCATTTTCATTCGTTGTTTTTTGAGAATTTGTGCGTTTTCAGTCTTTTTTGTATTTCTTGATTTTTTCCTGTCTGTCACGATCGAATTTTTCATACGCTTCGATAATTTTCGTAACGAGACTGTGTCTTACAACATCTTTGGAGGAAAGATAAGAAACCGAAATATCCTCAATATCGCTTATAATTCGCAAAGCCTGTTTCAACCCCGAACTTTTGCCGTCGGGAAGATCTATTTGTGTTATATCTCCGGTCACGACCGCTTTTGAGCCAAAACCCAAACGAGTAAGAAACATTTTCATTTGTTCCGGAGTAGTGTTTTGTGCTTCATCGAGAATAATAAAAGCTTCGTCGAGTGTACGCCCTCTCATATAAGCAAGGGGTGCTACTTCAACGGTACCTTTTTCCAAATGACGCTGAAAACTTTCGGCTCCGAGCATTTCGTAAAGAGCATCGTAAAGCGGACGCAAATAAGGATCTATTTTATTCTGCAAATCTCCCGGAAGAAAGCCGAGCTTCTCTCCGGCTTCAACCGCAGGTCTTGTAAGTATAATTCTCGATACTTCGCGATGACGCAATGCCGTAACAGCCATGGCAACCGCAAGATAAGTTTTGCCTGTTCCGGCAGGTCCGACTCCAAAGCTTACCGTGCTTTTTTCAATGGCTTTCACATAATTTTTTTGTCCGACGGTTTTCGGTTTAATCGGTTTGCCTTTAGGAGTAATACATATACACTCATTGTCAAGGCCGGAAATTTCCGACAGCCGTCCTTCATCGCTCATTGAAAGAGCATAGTCAAGGCGAGTGGTGTCAATATATTCGCACATTGCCGCATTGGAGGCAAGATATTTTAACAGAGCTACCGCACGGATAACGGCTTCCGAATCATTGCCGCTAACTTTAATTTCCAAATCGCGATTAACAAGCGTAACTCCGAAATGCTTTTCTATTTTCTTGGCATGAACATCGCCTGCACCGAAAATTTTCGATACTACATCAATATCGTCGCAAAAAATACTTACCTCATTGGTCATTTTATCACCGTATCCTTATAATTTTATTCTGTTTTTATTTTTTCTCTTACACAAATATCACGAATCGATTCTGTTACAACTTCGAGAATAAGAACTTCATCTTCGATTCTGTGAGAAAATGTTTCTTCAAGTATTACAGCTCCGTCAAATTCCGTTACGGCACGCTTTCGGTAAAGATCGTGTGCTTTGCAAAGTGCTTCATTTTCCGTTAGCTTGACTGTTTTTTCAACATAAAAAGCATAAAGAATTTTTTCGAAAGAAAAAGGCAGTTCAAATCCGAGCGCATTCGGAGTCTCAAAATTTGTCACTATGTCATAATTTCCGGTTTTCGGAAATCTTACATAACCTATTCTGTGACCGAGAACCCGGACAGCCGTAAATCCGTCTTCTCCAATGTATTTTTTTTGCACATATTGCAACGGAACGCTGAAAGAAAGAGTTGTCTTAACTTTTGCCCATACTCTGCCTTCTGCTCTGACAAGACGGTAAGCGTCGTTGGTCGTATTCTGTACAACTCCACTCACAACCAGCTGCCCTTTGTATACCGTATCTCCCGCCTTTACTTCCGCATTTCCGTTAAGTGCTTCAACTTTGACCACAACTCCGTCGCTGTCGGACAAAAGATTGTACGGATCGCTTTTCGATTCGGAAAATCTTGTCGGTATTCTTCTTTTAAGCTCAACATGAGCGACAACTCCGGATATATTTATCGAGCAAAAAGAAAATTCCGAACGATCGGCAAGAAACGACTGTGCTACTTCATTAACATCGACACGCTTTTTTAAAACGCCCTCATACAGTCCTTCACGGGCAAGAGATTCAATAACTTCCCTCAACTCAACATCGCCCTCACCGTCTATTTTAACACTCCAGACAAAAAATGTCGATAGGTAAAACAAAAAAATTCCGAAAATACTCCCGATTATTATTCCCAAACGCTTTTTTCTCTTATACAGATAAGAAACGATACCCTTAGGCTGTGCAATATAAGAAAACGAAAGGTCATGCGAAATTTTTTTAAAGCGGTGCATGTCGAAAAAAGATATTTCAAGCATTACTCCGTCGGAATGTTTTTCGGGAGAATAAAAATCAATGCCGGTATGTACCATATCGGAAAGAAATTTTTCCTGTCGATCGGTCTTTACAAAAATTTTCAGCATGGCGAAAATTCTAGAGTGCTGATTTTTCCCTTTAGTAATAAAGCTCTCTGCCCCTTATAGTCGAGAGTTAAATTTTCTCCCGTAACCGTTATTTTTTCACGGCAAATGACAACTATACGCAATTCTTCCCAAACGCATATTTTTGATACTCCTTCGATAAGCATACCCTCTCCGGACACAAAAATGTAAGGTTTTGTAAAATCGTCGAAATATTCCAAAATATCACCTCATATAAATCATATGCCGACTTTTTAAAAATATCATATTATAGGAGGTTTTTTATGAAATATTTGACTGCATCTCTCTCGCTTTTCGCAACCGTACTGTTTTTATCTATGTCGGATAAAGTTCAGCCGAACATTCCCGAAATTCTTTCAAATGTCGGTCGTGTTGTTCTGTTTACTCTTTTTCCGGCAAATGTACTTTTCAGACTTATTGCAAACTCTCCTCTTTCAGAAAGTTTTTGTCGCTTTTTTTCAAAATTCCGCATATGGAAAAGTATTCGGTTGTCAGATGTTTATATTTCCGCTGTAGTTGCCGGACAGCTTTCGGGATTTCCCACGGGAGCGTGTATTATAAAAGACACCCGTTCAACAAAAAACCGCGAAAAAGCCCTCGCTCTTTCATCGCTGGTTTCTCCCGCATTTTTAATAGCCTTGTTCGGAACAAAATACGGCTTTTGGCTGTGGATAAATCTTATACTTACTTTATGGAGCGTTTGCATTTTCTTTCCGTCGGAATGTGAAAAAGGAATTCGGCATATTCCGTCAATAAATTTCCCCACAGCGTTAAATGAAGGGATTTACTCCGCTTTGACAGTATCGGGATCGATTATTTTTTTTTCAACCCTTTTGTCGTTACTGCCGGATACCATACCAAAAGCCGTATGCGAAATTTTATACGCATTAACCGAAATGGGAAGTGCCTTAAGATTTTGTCAAAATCCCGTTTCGATATCTCTCGCATTGTCATTTGGTGGATTTTCAACGCTTTGTCAGATAAGTTATTTTGCGGAAAATGTAAATACACGGCTGTATCTCATTTCCCGTATACCTCTTTTTTTCACCACGCTCTTTTTTTTCGTATTTTCGGAAATACGAATTTTTCAAACTCTTTTTTTGCTTTTCTTTCTCATGTGGCAAATAGAAAGAGTTAATGCTTGCAAAAAAACAAAAAGTGAAGTATAATAAGAAATATGAAACAATTAACGCAGATTTCGAAAAGAGGTACAAATTCATGAAAAAAAAGAATATTCCCGAAAAAACCTGTGCTTTCTGCGAAAACGGCATACGAATGATTGACGGAGAGACCGTTCTGTGCAAAAAGAAAGGTCCTGTGCCGTCTGACAGTACCTGCAGAAAATTTTTTTATGACCCGCTGAAAGAAACACCCGTGCCGTCTTCGGTAAAAATAAAAAATTCAAATATTGAAACGATGTAAGATACAAGGAGAAAAAAATGGAACATAAGATTTACACCCGTGACAAAACATCTGATAAAAGTTTAACTCCGCAGTTGCGTGCACTTGTGAAAAGAACCGTCAAAAAGGCTCTGGAATACGAAGAATTTAACAGATGCGCCGAAGTCTCCGTGACTGCCGTAGACGAAGAGGAAATCAAATTGTTAAATGCACAATGGCGAAACATTGACAGCGTAACAGATGTTTTGTCTTTTCCGGCTTTGGATGACGAAGAAGAAATAGTGCATTTTGACGAAGAGGCGATAGTTCTCGGCGATATCGTAATATGTATGAAAAAGTGTGAAGAACAGGCCAATTCTTTCTCCCATTCACTTGAATATGAAATCGCATATCTTACCGCACATTCCGTACTTCATCTTCTCGGTTACGATCACGCCGAAGAAGACGAAGAAAAACAAATGTTCGAAAAGCAAAAAGAAATCGTTGCTTTGCTTGAGCTGAAATAAAACGACTTTTTTTGTCTTTTTATTACAAATTAAGGTAAAACACTTGAAAAACAGCAAAAAAAGCGTTATAATACAGATGTATTAAAAAATTGCCATACAGGGCAGATGGACGAGGAGAAAACATTATGATTTCACACGGCAGAAATATCCAGATTTTTACCGCAAATTCACACAAAGAGTTGGCAGCGAAAATTGCCGATGACTTGCATCTTCCTCTTTCGGAAAGTATAGTTCAAACTTTTTCCGACGGAGAGATAAGCGTTTCACTTTGTGAAAGCGTTCGCGGAAGAGATGTATTTATCATTCAATCGACAAGTTACCCCGTAAACGACAATCTCATGGAACTTCTTATCATGATAGACGCACTCAAGCGTGCAAGTGCCGGACGCATTACGGCGGTTATTCCGTATTTCGGATACGCCCGTCAGGACAGAAAGGCAAAAGCTCGTGATCCGATCAGTGCAAAACTTGTAGCAAATCTCATAACTACCGCAGGTGCCGACAGAGTATTGACAATGGATCTCCACGCTCCGCAAATACAAGGATTTTTTGACATTCCCGTTGATAATCTTCAAGGCTCTCCCCTGCTTGCAAAATATTTTTCTCAAAAATTCCCGAATATGTCCGAAGACACTGTTGTCGTTTCCCCCGATCTCGGTTCGGTGTCCCGTTCCCGTGCGTTTGCACAGCGTTGTAATACTTCTCTTGCGGTTATTGATAAACGCCGTGCAAGAGCAAATGTTTCGGAAGTTTGTAATATCATAGGTGATGTAAAGGGGAAAAGAGCAATACTTGTAGATGATATGATAGATACCGCAGGTACGATATGCAATGCCGCAAAAGCACTCATAGAGATCGGCGGTGCAAGCGAAGTTTATGCGTGTGCAACTCATGCTGTTTTATCAGGACCTGCTATGGACCGTTTTAAAGAGAGTCCTCTGAAAGAAATTGTTCTTCTTGATACGATTAATTTGCCTAAGGAGAAAAAGCTCGATAAATTTACTCTTCTTTCCACTGCCGATATTTTTGCAAAAGCTATTAAATGTATCTACGATGACAGCCCCATCAGCACAATTTTTGATTGATATAACAAAAGGGTAATTGATATGAATAAAAGGCCAAGTGCTCAAATCCTCGTTGTCGGCACGGAACTTCTGTTGGGTAATGTGCTTGACACAAATTCTCATACGCTCTCTATCGGACTTGCAGAGCTTGGTATCAATCTGTATTATCGCAAGACGGTCGGAGACAACTTTGACCGTCTTGTCTTTTCGATACATGAAGCCATGAAAGAGTCCGATATATTGATTTTATCCGGAGGAATGGGCTCAACCGTTGACGATATCACGGTTGAAGCGGTCTGCAAAGCAACCGGTACGGTATCGGAGTACCACACGCCGACACTCGAAAAAATCAAAAATTATTACCGCCTGCGTGGAACAATCATGAGCGAAAACAACAAAAAACAGGCTTTATTGCCGAAAGGGGCGGAAATACTCGAAAATACTCAGGGAATGGCTCCCGGTGTTATTCTCGAAAAAAACGGCAAAACGGTTATCATTCTTCCCGGCCCGCCGAGAGAGCTCACACCGCTTTTCAGAGAAAAGGTCATGCCGTTTCTGAGGAAAAAATACGGATCGGCTACAATAGCTTCTCAAACTTTGCGTTTTTGGGGAATTGCGGAATCCGCTATGGACGAAAAAGTATCCGACCTTACATCTCTGCCGTCTCCGACAGTTGCACCCTATGCGAAAAACGGTGAAACACTGCTTCGTGTGAGTTCGTCGGGTAAAACCCGTGAAGAATGTTTTGAAAAAATATTGCCTGTTGCAAAAGAAATAAAATCCAGACTTGCCGAATATTTTTGGACTGACAAATACGATACTTTGGAACAGGCACTGTGTGAAGAACTTAAAGAGAGGAACCTGACAATTGCCGCTGCGGAAAGCTGTACAGGCGGACTTGTTGCAAAACGCTTAACCGATATTCCCGGAGCTTCCTCGATTTTCGGCATGAGTGCTGTCACATACTCTGCCGAAGCAAAAAAGCGTTTGGCAGGCGTAAGCGAAGAAACCATTGCTAAATTTGGCACTGTAAGTGCCGAATGTGCCGAAGAAATGGCAAACGGCATAAGAGCTTTTTCAGGTGCTTCAATCGGAGTTTCGGTTACGGGAGTTGCCGGTCCTTCGGAAGATGAAGGGAAACCGGTAGGGCTTATGTTTATCGGAATTTCAACACAAAAGCGTACATTTTCAAAGCGATATTTTTTTCCTTACCCTGATGACAGAATGCATATAAGACTACTTGCATCATCTGCGTGTCTTGCCGAGACTCTTTTTACTCTGCGAAACGGAGAATAAAATTTTGCTTTAACGCATACCTTATTATCAAAAGAAATTCGGAGGGTATGCAATGAACGCAAGTGAAATAAAATCCGCTATTCGCTATAAATTCAGGACCTGGAAACATTGGTTTTACATATTTTTTTCATTGTATATACTGTCATTTGTACTTGGAACAATTCTTTTTTCGAATTCACGGCTTGCTTTTCTTAATCCATTGCTTTCACTTACTTTAACTTGCTTTAGTGCGAATTTTTCCGAAGCTTTGCGTATAACACTTATATCGCTTATACCGTTTTTCGTCTTGTTTGTCGCAGGCCCCACTATTTATGCACCGCTGACGGCATTTGTTGTCGTCTTTTCGGTAGGGTTTTACAGCGGTGCGGAGAGCTCTTTCATAATTAATAACGGGCGTATGGCGTTTGGAATATTTGAATTGATTTTTTTAAGCTCAGAGGCCTATATTTTGATTTTGTGGGCGTCTATGACCACTTTGTCGGCATTAAGAATTTTTACGGACATAAAAAAGGATAATTTCCCCGAGCTTTTTACCGGTTCGCTTTTTTGTGCAGGCGGATTTCGCCGTGTTTTCAATTTTCGCTATATTTTAAGCTATATAGGCTTTTATATTTTTATGTGTTCTGCGGCTCTGATTTTTTGTGTGCTTCGTGCTGTTGCCGCAATAATTTTTTAAAATTTCGGAGGTATAATGAAAAAGAAAAGATTTTTGTCAGTCGACTATTCAAAACCCGGGAAGGGCGTAAAAAAAGGTGAATCTAAACTTTTTACATTTTGGAATTTTTTTCCTCTTTTAAAAAGAAAATTTTGGGGGCTTTTCAAAACAAATCTCCTGTGGTTAGTCATAATGTGGCCGCTTCTTGTCGGCTTTTTCGCACTTTCAGGAAAATTCGATTTTTCCTATTCCGCTTCTGTAGATCCTATTTGGTCGGCACTTTCCGGAATTGAGACTGCGGGCGGTATGTCTCCGGAATTGTCGGTTTTGATGGGTGTCTTCGGTTCCCGTGCAACAATGACTTATCCGGGACCGATTGCGAAAATACTTTACGGAATAACCGCACTTGCCTTGTTTGCGTTCGGACCTGCAAATACGGGGATGGCGTATATCCTTCGCGGGTATACGAAAGAAGAATATGTTGATATGCCTTCGGATTTTTTTACCGCTATAAAGAAAAACTTTTGGCAGTCGCTCTTTATAGGCCTTATTGATATAATTATCATGGTTATGATAGCTTTCGACCTCGTTTTTTTTCTGACAAATTCTCAAGACTTCGTGTTTTCCGTATTCTTTTTCATTTGTCTCATCATGGGAATTATATATCTGATGGCACGGTCGTACATTTATTTGCTTCTCATCACATTCAAACTTCCGTTGCGTAAAATATTAAAAAACTCTTTTATTTTCGCACTCGTGGGATTTAAAAGAAACTTAGCCGGGCTTTTCGGAAGTCTTCTCGTCATAATTATAAATTTAATACTCTATATATACATCATGCCGCTCGGCGGTATCATGCCGTTTTTTATAACGATAGCCTTGACAAACTTCATAACAGCATATGCGGCGTGGCCGAACATAAAGAAAATCATGATAGATCCTTATTATAAGGAAAATACTTCGTCTGCCGGAAATGATGAAGATGCGGTATTTACCGACAGAGGATAAAAGGAAAGGATTGTTGAATGGAAAATTTAATGCCGAAAACCGCTTTTATCGCCATAGTGGGATTGCCTAATGTAGGGAAATCGACTTTGCTCAATCACTTACTCGGAGAAAAAATTGCGGCAGTTTCAAAAAAACCTCAAACAACCCGTACCAGAATAACAGGAATACTTGTGAGAGAAAATATACAGTATGTTTTTCTTGATACGCCGGGTATGCACCATCCGAAAACAAAACTTGGAGACAGCATGATTCGTGCCGTAAACTCTTCCGTCGGAGATGTGGATGCAGTGCTGTTTGTTACTGAAGCAAAAGAGGAAATAACAAAAATAGAGTGTGAAATGCTTGAAAGAACAACCGCGTCTTGCCCTGTAATTCTCCTTATAAATAAAACCGATATAACAAAAAAAGGCGATATTCTCAAGACAATTGAAACATTCACTCGTGAATTTGAGTTTGCATCTGTAATTCCGATATCGGCGGAAACGGGAGATAATACCGAACACATTTTCAGTGAGCTTGATCCTTATATCACGGAGGGAGACTGGCTATTTCCGTCGGATATGCTTACGGATCAGCCGGAAAGAGTAATAGCCGCTGAAATAATCCGTGAGAAATTGTTAAGATTACTTGATGACGAGGTACCTCACGGAACTGCTGTGGTAATTGAAGATTTTTGCGACAAAGGCGGAAGATTGCTTGATATCCGTGCCGAAATTTTCTGTGAAAAATCCGGTCACAAAGGCATAATTATAGGAAAAGGCGGATCAATGCTCAAAAAAATCGGCACATATGCAAGAGAAGATATGGAAGAATTTTTCGGAACCAAAGTAAACCTCAATCTATGGGTTAAAGTCAAAGAAAATTGGCGTGACAGTGTAGTACAAATCACAAATTTCGGTCTTAATTTCGAAGATTAAAGACAGGGTGACGCATAAAAAAGAATGTATAAAAAAATTAAAGGTATAGTTCTTAAGAGAGTGCCGTTCGCTGAAAGTTCCGCCTATATCACCGTTCTTACCGAAACGGGACTTGAAAAATTTTCGGCAAAAGGCATTTTAAGCAGAAGAAATAAAAATTCCGCCGCCTGTGCACTGTGGGCATATTCGGAGTTTATACTGTCCTGCCGTCAGGATAATCAAACTCTTTCAAGTGTATCTCTGTTAAAATCGCTCATACGGCAAGGCGTTGATTTTGAAGCACTTGCAGTTGCAAATTATGTTTCTTCTCTGGCACACGATGTCACTTTCAATCAAGAGGATGCTCCGGCAATTTACAAACTGCTTGGAGCAACTCTTGCCGAAATAAACAAAATGAAAGTTTCGCCTGCTTTGATAAAAGCCGTATTTGAATTACGCTTGATGTCAAAGCTCGGTTTTTCACCGGATATAGCGATATGTTCTCATTGTTCTGAACCGTTTGAAGAAGGATACTTTCTCCCTTCCGAAGGTGTCGCTTTGTGTCAGAATTGTTCTGTATTCACCGAGAAAGAAAAAGTGCCTCTTTCGCACGGAACGGCAATCGGAATTAACACTTTGCTTTCGCTTTCCGACAGTGCTGCCTACGGTATCAGATTTTCCGATAAAATGAGTGAAACCCGTTTTGAAAGCCTTTGCGAAAAATTTTCGGTAAACCATTTGGATTGTGCTTTTGCGGCACTTGGATATTATAAAACGAATATTAAAAATTTAACGGATTTGACATGACAACAACTAAACAAAAAGCGGCTTTTTCACACGCCGCACATACTCTTGAATACGACAAAATACTCGCATTGTGGGCAAAATTTGCCGCCCTTGATGATGCGAAACAGGAAATTGAACAAACACTTCCGGAGCTTGACAAAACGCAAATTATAAAAAAATTGCGTGAAACAAGTGACGCGGTGACACTTTTGACAAAAAAAGGCCCCCCTTCATTTTTTGGCATTGCTCCCGTATCTGCAAGTATTGACAGAGCAAACAAAGGAGCGATTCTGACTATAGCGGAACTTCTGAATATAGGTAAACTTACCTCATGTGTTCGGTCGCTTAAAAATTATGCCGATACCGATGTGCAAAATCTTTCGGAACGCTTTGATATGCTTGTGTTGCTTCCTCATCTTGATTCCGAAATTTCCGGTACATTTATGTCAGATGATACCATTGCCGATAATGCATCGGCGGAGCTTTCATCTATACGCAGACGAATTCGAACAGCAAACAGCCGTGTAAGAGAAACTCTCCAAAAATATATAACTTCGCCTTCATATGCAAAATTTTTGCAAGACAATATCATAACTCAGCGTAAAGGCCGCTGGGTTTTGGCAGTGCGTGCGGAATGTAAAAATGAAATTAAAGGTCTCATTCATGACACTTCGGCATCCGGTTCAACCGTTTTTACGGAACCGTCGGGAGTAGTCGATCTGAATAACGAAATAAGAATTTTGGAAAATGAGGAAGCCAGAGAGATAGAGCGTATTCTTTCTGCACTTTCGGCATCGGTCGCTTCTCAAAAAGAAGCTCTTCTTTTAAACTACGCCTTAATAGTATCACTGTGCGTGATTTTTTCACGGGCTGAACTTGCTCTTCACCTTAAAGCCACAGAACCTAAAATCGATGACAATTCGGATATATGCCTGAATAATGCAAGACATCCGCTGATAGATCCGAAAGAAGTCGTTCCGATTAATATTTCGGTGGGAAAAAACTGGGATACGCTTGTAATAACGGGACCTAATACAGGAGGTAAAACAGTCTGCCTGAAAACAGTAGGTCTGTTTACCATGATGGCACAAACCGGGTTGCATATACCGGCAGACGATTCTTCCACACTCAGATTTTTTGACACTGTGCTTGCCGATATAGGCGATGAGCAAAGTATAGAACAATCGCTTTCGACTTTTTCTTCTCACATGGTTAATATAGTCGATATGCTTGCTCATGTTTCAAACAAAAGCCTCGTGCTTTTTGACGAATTGGGTGCGGGAACAGATCCCGTTGAGGGAGCGGCTCTGGCACTGTCTATTCTTGAACATTGTCGAAAATGCGGTGCCGTTACGGTTGCAACAACACACTATGCCGAATTGAAAAGCTACGCTCTTGAAACCGACCGTGTCCAGAACGGAGCGTGCGAATTTGACATTAAAACTCTCAAACCCACATACCGTCTCATAATAGGTTCTCCCGGCCGTTCCAATGCTTTTCTTATCTCCGAAAAGCTCGGATTACCGTCACACATCATCGCTAACGCCCGCGAAAATATAACAAACGAGAGCAAACACTTTGAAAATGTTATTGAAAAACTTGAAGAAGCAAGAATTGAAGCAGAACGAACAAAACGGGAAAATGAGGAAATAAACAAGGCTCTGCGTGACAGACTTTCATCAACCGAAAAAGAAAGAGAAAAACTTCTGTCTTCGGCCGAAAATGAACTTGAAAAAGCAAGAACCGAAGCGAACCGAATGATATCGTCGGCGAGAAGCTCGTGTGAGTATATATTCAATGAGCTTGACCGTTTAAAAAAAGAAAAAGACAAGGAATCTTTTAGGGAGAATTACGAAAAAACACGCGGCGAATTGCGTGCGGCTTTGCGTGAGGGTGAAAAAAATGCCGATTCGAAAATTGAAATAGAAGAGGAAGAATGTGAATTGCCGCGTCCTCTCAAAATCGGAGATGCAGTCCTGATAACGAGCATAGGAAAAGATGGAACTGTCGAAAAAATAAACAAAAATATCATTACGGTAAGAACCGGAGCACTTACGATGAAAGTGCGGGATACTACACTTCGCTTGCTTACCGAACTAAAAAATACCGAAAATAAAAAAGCCGTTAAAAAAAGTGCTGTTTGGTCAGCACGGCCGACCGTAAAAGCTGAAATAGATTTACGCGGTATGACGGGTGACGATGCGTGGTTCATGGTTGACAAGTATCTTGACGATGCACAGAGTGCGGGGCTTCAATCTGTGACGCTTATTCACGGAAAAGGGACAGGTGCTCTGCGTGCGGCACTGTGGCGTTATCTTAAAGGGGATAAACGCATAGCAAATTACCGTTGCGGTACTTGGGGTGAAGGCGATTTCGGTGTGACTGTCGTTGAACTTAAATAACTGCTACAAATATATTTCAAGGTTAACCGTTTCGGTTAACCTTTTTTCATGACTTTACATGACATATTTAATTTTAAATTACTAAATTTCGTAATTTTCATTGACATAAATTACTAAATATGATAAAATCGTCTCATGGAACAAACTGAAAGGAGGAGGTCGCGTTTGACCAAGATAAAAATGAATATAAGTGAATTGGAAAAAATGTATGATGAGAGAGACGATTTGGAGTATGCGTTATCGCTGTTAAGAAAAGCTTCGGCGTGTATCTCCGACGAACTTGAGAGCGTACGCTCAGATATTGCGTGGATTATCGGGTCGCTTGAGGAGGAAGTTTCTTTACTTGACGATTCTATCAACAGTACACACGCGGACAGGAGGTTTTAAAATGAATATAGACGAATATCTTTCGGCATATTCCGAATACAAAAAATTTTTCATTTCAATGCAAAAAATTAAAAATTCTTTTGAAAATCAACAGAATTTGTCTATTGATTCACCGAACATATCCTGTCTGCTGTCTTACAGTAATTTTTATAAAGAATATCAGCACAGAGAGCGTATTCTCGTTCACGGTGAAGCAAAACTTCAAGCGGCAATCGCAAGAATCGGAGATACTTCTTTTGCCAATTATCTTATGTGCCGATATTTTTACGGAATGAAAAATTCCGAGATAGCGTTAACATTTTGCTATTGTGAAAGACATATTTACCGTATATCCGGTTCGGCAAAGAAAAGGCTTTATGAAGAATTGTTAAAACTTATGCCAAAAGTACGGCGTGGCGAGAAAAACAAAACTTTCAGATATACGCCGAAGATAATGAGAAAACATTAAAAATTACAGGTACGGCAGGAGTTCGGAAAATTTTTATATCGCAAAATACAGATAGAAATGCTTGAATATATTATTATATCTGTAATCTCGCAAACTTAATCAGGTACACGCCGAATTTTATAGCGTACGAATGAGAAAACGGTGTGAAACAGTAAATCCGAGATAGTTTTCAAAAAATTCGGTATTATTTTGTGTAAAAGCAAAGAGTGAAGTTATGAAGCTTATAAGGAAAGAATGTAACCCGGAATTTAAGCAAAAATAGCAAAAAAGACTATCGAAAAAACGATAGTCTTTTTTGTTATTTGACTTGGTGACCCGTACGGGAATCGAACCCATGTTACAGCCGTGAAAGGGCCGTGTCT
>CAZLEX010000002.1:0-132588 GCA_964558655.1 uncultured Oscillospiraceae bacterium
TCCCCCTGCTGGGCTCGAACCAGCGACATCATGATTAACAGTCATGCGCTCTACCAACTGAGCTAAGGAGGAATATGTGTGTCAGCGACGACCTATTTTCCCGGACAGTCTCCCATCAAGTATCTTCGGCATAATTGAGCTTAACTACTGTGTTCGGAATGGGAACAGGTGTACCCTCAACAACAAAGTCACTGACTATCGTGACAGGAAAAGCCGTAGCTTCGCCATCACTTACACGCCTCTCTCAAGGCTTGTACATTATATCACACTATTTTATAAAATGCAATACCTTTTTTAAAAAAAATTATATTTTTTTAAAAAAGTTTTCTGATACATCGATCGAGGTTGAATTACGCAAGCATAAGCGGTATTTTGTAACGAAGTGACGGTTTTTCAAAAGTTATGACACATTCGCATTTTTGCTATCCGTCACAAGTAATTTGCTGTAATATATTTTTACAAGTCGCAAATGCTATATCCGTTACAGCTGACGAAATATTACCGCACGGTTCTCTTATTTAAATTTCGTAAAGCTCCTCTTCGACTTTTTCACGAAGTTTTTGCATACCGACATCGGTAGAATAATATGCTTCGGCGTATTCGAGGAGTTTTTTCGAAGTTTCCGATTTTAATTCATCGGAAAGTTTTTTCTTATAGCAAAGGCTATGTTCGACATTTGACCAGGATTCCATTGCGACAGTCCTTAACTGTACTTCGGCTTTAACGAACTTTTTCTCACCGACTAAAAAAATCGGAATTTCCACAATCAAATGCAAACTTCTGTATCCGTTGGGTTTGGGGTTTTTAATATAATCTTTTTTCTCTATAAGCCGAATATCGTCCTGCGCAATAAGACATTCGGCAAGGTTGTAAATGTCGTCGATATATGTACAAATAACTCTTACTCCGGCTATATCGTGAAGATTTTCTTCTATGGACTTAAGAGAAGGTTCTATGCCGCGTCTTACAAGTTTTTCCTGTATACTTTCCACGCTCTTTACTCTTGTTTTTATTGATTCTATGGGATTTCTCGAAAAGCTGAAAGAAAACTGTTCGTCAAGTACACGGAATTTGGTTTCAAGTTCCATTATCGCACAGCGGTAATACGACATGAATCCGCGAGCTTTGTCTATTTGTCTTTTTATCTCATCAAACGCACTTTTTCGAATTTGAATATTAAGATTATTTTCCATTGGTAACTGTGCACCTCCAAAACAATTTTATCCCTAATTACACTGTATGTCAAGATGCTGTGTGCAAAGTTAAAAAAACGGTTTCGGAAAATTCCGAAACCGTTTACTTTTCAGCCTTTTATCTTTGTTCCGCATGAAGTACAGAATACGGTATCGGCACTTGCAACGGCACCGCATTTAGGACATTTCGGCTGCTCGGGAACAGCAATTTTCGGTGCGGGAGCTCCGCAAGCCGAACAAAAAGAAACATTGTTGGGAATTTCAGCTCCGCACTTTTCACAGCAAACAACGCCGCGTAAATCTTTTATTTGATTACGGCAATCTATGATTTTTTGTGCCGAAGAGCGAATACTCTTAACGAGAGGAGCAAATGTTTCTTCCGGATCGGTAGCATGATGCTCAAAATAAAGTTTGCCAAGTTCTCTGTAAGCTTTTTCAATATTCTTTTCTTCGTCGGAAATTACGCTGTTAATTTTCGTAATTTCTCCGAAATCCTTTGTCTTTTGAACTGCTGTTTGACCTGCTTGCGATATCTTTTTACCCAAATCGTCGAAAAAAGCCATATTTTACCTCCGAATATGTTATATAATTACTAACATTATTATAATATCACAAAAAAACGGAATTGACAAGAGTTTTTTAATGTTCACAACAATGACTGCAACCACCCGAGCAGAATTTTGTTTTATCGTACTCGATTCCGTTTTTGTCGTAATAATCTTTTACTGCTGCTTTAACCGCTTCTTCTGCAAGAACCGAGCAATGAATTTTTGCAGGGGGGAGACCGTCAAGAGCTTCAACTACCGCTTTGTTTGAAAGCTCCAACGCTTCTTCAATTGAGCGGCCTTTAATCATTTCGGTTGCCATTGAACTTGTCGCTATTGCCGAACCGCAACCGAAAGTGTTAAATTTTACATCTACGATGATACCGTCCCGTACTTTAATGTACATTTTCATGATATCTCCGCATTTTACATTGCCTACTTCACCTATGCCGTCGGCATCGTCCATTTTGCCGACATTTCTCGGATTTTTGAAGTGATCCATAACTTTTTCACTGTATAGCATAAATTTTCCCTTTCTTAAAGTATAAATTTTCTTTCGCCCGTCTGAAGTTCCTCCCAAACAGGAGAAATAGACCTCAAATAATCAACTACTTCTTCAACGCTTTTTATAATATAATCAATTTCTTTTTCCGTTATTTCCGGAGAAATGGTTAACCGAAGAGAACCGTGTGCAACATCTTTCGGAAGCCCTATTGCGAGAAGCACATGACTTGGATCAAGAGATCCGGAAGTGCAAGCCGATCCGGAACTTGCCTCAACTCCTTTGTCATCAAGTAAAAGGAGCAAACTTTCTCCCTCAATTCCTTCAAAGCAGAAATTTACATTTCCCGGAAGTCTTGCCTCTTCACTGCCGTTAAGGACGGAATGAGGAATTTTGGCAAGACCTTTTATTAATCTTGTACGCAGCGGAATGAGAGTTTCGGAATTTTCTTTGATTTTGGCACAGGCTTCTTCCAATGCTTCCGTCATTCCGGCAATGGCGGGCAAATTCTCCGTTCCCGCCCGTTTGCCTCTTTCCTGTGCTCCGCCTTCGATAATATTTTTAAGGACAATACCTTTTTTTGCGTAAAGTGCACCTATGCCTCGCGGACCGTTAAATTTGTGTGCCGACAGTGAAAGAAGGTCGATATTCATTTTTTCGACATTGATATCTATATGCCCCACTGCCTGAACTGCGTCCGTATGGAAGGGGATTTTATACTCACGGCATATTTTTCCTATTTCGGCTATCGGCTGAATTGTACCTATTTCATTGTTGGCCGTCATAACGCTTACCAAACAGGTTTCGTCCTTTATAGCGGCTTTTATGTCGCACGGATTTACAATTCCGTTCTTTCCGACATCTATCAAAGTTATTTCAAATCCGTCTTTTTTCAGCTTTTCCAAAGTGTGCAACACGGCGTGATGTTCAAAAGCGGTCGAAATAATATGATTTTTCCCCCTTGATTTTCCTTTAAGTGCACAGGAAATAATCGCTTGATTATCGGATTCGCTTCCTCCGGAAGTAAAGTAAATTTCGTCGGGATTTGCACCGAGTGCTGCGGCAATTCTTTTTCTGCAACTGTAAAGCTCTTCTGCCGCAAGCTGTCCCGAAGTGTGAAGCGATGACGGATTCCCGGGATATTTTTCGGCACATTCAATCATCTTTTCCAAAGCTCGCTTGCTTATTTTTGTTGTAGCTGCATTATCTGCATATATTCTCATTTTTGACATCTCGCTTTCTCGGATCCGGGTGCGTTTTCGTGCATGGCAAGATCCGCCAATGTTGTGGAATCTATATATTCGTTTATTACTCGGTTAAGCCCCTCCCAAAACGCAAAAGTCGCACAGTGAGTGCTGTTTGAGCAACTGCTTGTACTTCCCTCGACACATTTTAACGGAGCAAGACTTCCCTCCGATGCTCTTAAAATATCTCCTGCGGTATACTCTTCCGGAGGTTTTGAAAGGCGGTAACCTCCGCTTTTACCGCGACTGCTTTCTATCATTCCCGCTCTTGATAAAAGTGCCGTTATTTGTTCGAGATATTTCATTGAAACCTGCTGACGCTCCGAAATTGTTTTCAAAGGTATGAATTCTTCTTTAGGAGATGTTGCAAGGTCCATCATTATTTTGAGTGCGTATCTGCCTCTTGTGGATATTTTCATTATACTTCTCCTTTCATTTCCTAATTATACCATAGGTTTAGTAGGAATACAATACTTTTTTAAAAAAATCGTAAAATTACTGTTCAAATCTCACCCATCACTGATAATTGAACAAATTTACCTAAAGTACTTGAAAATCGAATAAGTTTATTTTATAATTGCAATACAACGATTTTTTATTTTCTTTTTATCGCAAAAACAGAGGAAACTTTTTATGTATTATTCTACCGGTTACAATACTGAAATGACAAGAGGGAAAAAACGCATCGCATTAATACTGTCATTTTTTGTTACAATAATTTCTCTTTCTGTTTTACTGTACATTGTTTTCGTTTATAAATCTCACACGGTTTACGAAATAGAAAAAATCGATGCAAAGCTCGAATATGAGGACGGTCTCTTGGTATCCGATGACTGTGCATATTTGTACAATGAGTACGGCGGAAGTTTATCGAAAAGTAATTTGTTTTCGTTGCCGATTTATCAATATGACGGACCGGAGGCTGATTACTTATACTACAAATTCGATACAAAATATTATGCGGCTTCCCGTGAAAATCAATTGCTTTCTCCGGCGAATACCCAAACGACATTAATGTTAAAATACGAGGGTATTGTTTACGAAGTTGATATTGAGAATAAAAGCTGTAAAAAACTTTTGTCGGACTGTGAAATTCATTCGGTTTCATTGGGCGGAACATATTACCTTGAAATATCCGACAACCGTTACGCTTTTTATAAGCTTAATAAAGATGAGCTTTGTTATTCCTCTGCCATGCAGTTACAATCGGATTTCCCCGTTGAATTTTGCTTTTGGTTAAATGACAGGTACTTGCTTGTAAAAACTTATACGGATACATCCGTACTTTACAATATCGTCGATGCGTCTAACGGAGAGGCTACGGTATGCGGGTCAATAAATAATAATGTTCCCGAAAATCAAAAAAAGCTCTTTTCGGATAAATATCTCATTTCGGATATTGACAGTGACAGAATTGACATTTTTGATATATATACGCAGGAAACAGTTAAGTTTAAATTAAAAAATGCCGAAAAATATACGGTACTGCAAGTGTCAAATGATGCTTCATATGCCATAGTGGAAAAAGACGGTGAAACATTTTTAATTTCAAAAAAAGGAAAGATACTGTCTTTTAAGGATATTACAGGCAATAACTGTAGCGATTCTTTTTTTATCAAAGATAACATAATGGTAGCGGTTTTTGATGACGGTACATCGTGTTATTCTTCAATTTACAAAATAATTTTTTAATAAAGGCAGGGTTGGTAAGATGAAAAAAATTTCTTTATGCGGAGAATGGAAACTTGCGGTAATGCCGCACGAAACAAGCGTTAATTGTTCGTGCTCGCAGGAACTTCATGATTTAAATGTCGAAATAATTCCCGCAACGGTTCCCGGAAATTTGGAGCTTGATTTGAACAAAGCCGGAAAAGTCGACGATTTGTTTTTCGGAACCAATCCGGACAAAATCAGAAGATATACGGAAAAACTGCATTGCTATTATTTTAAATCGTTTACCTTTGAGGAATTCGAAAACGATCCCGTTTTGTGTTTTGAAGGTCTTGACTGTTATGCCGATGTATACTTGAACGGTAAAAAGTAGCCTCATATGACAATATGCTCATTGAGCATAAATGCGAAATTTCATCTTTTTTGAAAAAAGGCGAAAACGAAATATTCGTTCACATCAAACCCGCTGTAAAAGAAGCTTTAAAATACGATTATTCGTTTTTGATAAGTGCCGGTCCGTCAGCTTACGAACAGCTTTATGTAAGAAAACCGGCACATATGTACGGCTGGGATGTTATGCCGAGATACTTGTCGGCAGGTATTTGGAAGCCTGTTTATATCGAATTGCACGAAAAAAAAGAAGAGATTGACAAATTTTTCTTAAGTACAACTGTTCTCGGTGAAGATACTGCAACGCTGGAGCTTCAATATTCGGCAAAATGCGATATATTCGGCGATATAAAATTTAAACTGTTCGGCAAGTGCGAAGACAGTATTATCGAAGCTGAAATTCCTCTCGTTTTTCCGAAGGGAAGAAAGAAAATCATTGTCAAAAACCCGAAATTATGGTGGCCGAAAGGATTCGGAGCCCCTAATCTTTATGAATGTGTTTTGACATTGGTAAGGGACGGAAAGGTTATTGACGAGGTTAAATTTAATCACGGAATAAGAACCGTACGCCTTGACTGTACCGATATTATAGATGATGACGGCAACGGGGAATTTGTTTTTGTTGTCAATAACAGAAAAGTGTTTATTAAAGGTTCCAACTGGCTTCCAGCCGATCCGTTCCATTCGCGTGATAAAGAAAGAATTCCCTCCATGATAAAATTGGCAGAAGAAATAAACTGCAATATGCTAAGGTGCTGGGGCGGAAATGTATATGAAGACGACTTGTTTTACGAGCTTTGCGATAAAGCGGGAATTATGGTATGGCAGGATTTCTGCTTTGCGTGCGGTAAATATCCGCAAGACGACGAATTTATAAAGCGTGTACGAATTGAGGCCATACAGGTCGTAAAAAGACTTCGTTCACACCCTTGTATTGCACTTTGGTCGGGGGATAATGAATGTGATATTCGTTGGGTGCTCTCTGAAAGTATTAAAGTCGATCCGAATAAAAATGTTATTTCCCGAAAAGTTTTGCCCGATGTAGTCGAACAGTATGATACTGCGTCTTCATATTTGCCGAGTTCCCCGTATATTAATCCGACAATTGCAAGTATGGTTTTAAAAGATAAACGCGGATTTGAAAGTGAAGCTTTACTGTCTGCTCCCGAATGGCACGCTTATCTTTGGTACGGTTACTTTAAAAAAGGTTTTGCGACAGTATCGAAACTGAAATTTGTAAGTGAATTCGGTTCAATGGGAACTCCGTCTCCGGAGAGTATAAAAAAATTCATTTCACCTGAAAAATTATGGCCTTACGATGAGAATAACGATGAATGGAAAATGCATTTAACAACCGCCATTCCGGAGCTTTGCGAAAATGATTTCAGAATTAAAATTTTCTTTGAGCAGCTCATGACAATATTTAACAAAGAACCGGACAGTTTAAGTGATTTTTCGATAAAAAGCCAAATTACTCAAGGTGAACAGTTAAAATATTACATGGAACTGTTCAGAGCTCAAAAATGGAATAAGACCGGAATAGTTTGGTGGAACTTAATCGACGGTTGGCCTCAATTTTCAGACGCTGTTGTTGATTATTATTTTGATAAGAAAAAGGCTTTTTACGACTTGAAGTCATGTCAGCAAGATGTTTGTCTTATTGTTACCGATTCCAAAGACGGAAAATTTCATGATTTAACGGTAGCCAATGATACTTTGAATAATATTAAAATTAATTATTCCGTAAAAGATGCTGACAGCGGGGAAATGCTCGCTTCGGGTTCTTCGCATGTTCTTGAAAATACAAGTACCGTTGTTTCAAAAATTCCGGTATCTTCGTCTACTCGTTTTCTGCTTATTGAATGGGACGGAGATGTCAACGGAAAGAACCACTACTTAGATATACAGGAGAACAAGGAAAAAATATCAAAAGAACAGTATATCGGCTGGCTGAAGAAATGCGGTTTGTGCACAGAGTGGGTTAATAAGATAAGTTTGTGGTAATGTAAAACATAATATTGCCAATGAGTCCGGTTTATATCGGACTCATTTTCTTTTGAAAATTTTCCGTTCGCCGAAAACGGTTTACATATTTTTAAATTTACCGAAGTAATATGAATATGTATTTATGTATTTTGGGAGCGGTAAGTTGAAAAAAATATTTTTAATATACATTATTTTTCTGCTTTTATTTGTGATTTTAAAAATTGATTTTCACGGGGATTTCATAACACGCATACATTTATTTGAATCCGGAAATTATAAAAATTTCAACACGGTTGTTTTTAACACTTTCAAAATGTATAAAAACAATTTAAATTCATGTTGGAGCATTTTTAATATCGTCGGTAATATTTTACCGTTTTTCTTTTTCGGACTTCTTTTAAAATCGGCTTGGAAAGAAAAAAATTTTTTCGAACTTTTCTTTTTTTCTTCCTGCTTATTTACTTTGTTTGAAATTATTCAATATATTTTCATGATAGGTGTATGCGATATAGACGATTTGATAACGAATGTTTTTTTCGCTTCATTCGGGATAATATTTTATAAATTTTTAAAAAAATCAAAGCTTTAATATTATTTTGCAATTAACAAAAAACCTATTGATTTTAATTCGGTTTTGTAATAGAATTATATCGGAGGAGGGATACCTTGTTTCGTAAATTTACAGATTTGTTTATAAAAAGAAAAGATACACTTACAAAAAATCAATTAAGAGAAAAATACGGGAATTTTTCCGGATTGGTCGGTATTTTTTGTAATTTTATTTTGGCAACGGTTAAATTTTTTATAGGAGCTCTTACCGGAAGCATTTCGGTCAGTGCGGATGCGGTAAATAATCTTTCGGATTCTTTGACATCGGTTTTGTCGATAGCGGCATTTAAAATTGCATCAAAACCTGCCGACAAAAAGCACCCGTTCGGTCATGCGAGAATTGAGTATATAGTTTCCATGATACTTTCGTTTTTCTTATTGACCGTAGGCGTTGACCTTTTAAAATCGTCTTTTGAGAAAATATCGTCGCCGGCTTCCGT
The DNA here is from genome assembly GCA_964558655.1 of uncultured Oscillospiraceae bacterium. GTDB lineage: Bacteria > Bacillota > Clostridia > Oscillospirales > SIG627 > RGIG6353. Next base: position 8,581 of record CAZLEX010000002.1, read on the forward strand.
TTCCTATTCGTTCCCGATTTTAATAATACTTTTATTGACCGTATTGTTGAAAATCTGGCTTTCTTTTTTTTACCGCTTTATTTCAAACGAAATAGATTCCGATATGTTAAAAGCAAATGCCGCCGACAGTCTTTCCGATGCACTGTCAACATTTGCCGTTCTGATTTCGGCGTTGATATCCGAATATACCGACTTTAATCTTGACGGATATGTCGGGGTTCTTGTTTCCGTATTTTTGCTTGTTAATGCGTTTAAAATACTTAACGACACAAAAAATCATATACTCGGCACGGAACCCGATGCTCAACTTATCAAACAGATATACAATTTCGCCATAGCCAATGACGAGATTATCGCAATACATGATTTGTACATACATAATTACGGTCCCGGAAGATGTTTTGCCACATTTCATGCCGAAGTAGACGGGAAGAAGGATATTTTCGTTACACACGACGCTATTGATAATGTTGAAAAGGGCATATTGAATGAATTCGGTATACAGTGTACGATACATCTCGATCCGATTATCAATGATGACGAAGAAGTTTTAAATCTGAAAAATCAAACTTCCGCTATCGTCGAAGAAATAAATTCCGAATTTTCCATTCACGATTTTCGTTTTGTTCCCGGAGATACCCATTTTAATTTGATTTTCGATGTGCTTGTTCCGTTTAATTGCAAAATGAGTGACGAAGAAATAAAGAATTTGATTGAAATAAAAATAAAAAAATTATCAAACAGTTATTTTACCGTTGTTACAGTAGACAGAGGAGAAAAGATATGAATAAAAAATCAAAAAGCTCAGGTGGAAAAATTATAACGCTTATTTTGTTGGTTATCGTTGTGGCTGCTGCCGCAGTAATCGTTTACAATTTTTTCGGCAAATCCGATGAAGATTTAAATAATCCGACGCCTGACAGTAATCAACAAACCGACAACAGTCAAAACGGTGACGACTCCGCCGTTTCGGATAACATAAACAGTTCGGATAAAACCGATCCCGCAGTGACTGTTGATGAACCGAATGTCCCGGATTTATCCGAAACCGCACCGAAACCGGTTTATACTCAGCAGGAATTGCTTAGTCTTTATCCCGGGGCGGTGTTGCCTCTTTCACAGGACGCAGGTGACGATTATATAAACGATATATATTTTGTGGGAGACTCGACCACTCACGGAATGGCATATTACGGGGTGCTGAAAGACGGGAAAGAAACAGATAAAGTTTGGACGCCAAGATCGGGTACTCTTGCCATATGGAATGTTCTTACGGAAAAAATCGTACTTCCGGAAGATGATAGCGAAATGACAATAATTGAGGCAGTGTCGTTGAAAAAACCTAAAAAAATTGTTTTCACTCTCGGCGTCAACGGCGTATCCAGTCAATCCGAAGATGCTTTTGTGTCTTTTTATTCGGATTTAATTGACGGCGTTAAAAAAGCATCTCCCGATACGGTTATTATTTTGCAGTCGATTTATCCCGTTTGTTCTTACTATCAGTATGTGAATTCGATTTCTATGGAAAAAATCAACCTTGCAAATTCTTGGATAGCAAAACTTGCATATGACAAGAACTGTTATTATCTTAATACCTGTTCGGTTTTGGTCGATGAAAGCGGATATCTGAACCCCGATTATTGCAACGGTGACGGAATTCATATTTCACCCGAAGGGTTTGAGGTAATACTCGATTATATAAAAACACATTCGATACAGCAATGAACGGTAAAATACTAAGGCAATAAAATTCGGAGGAAAATAAATGACCGGACAACAGCTAAAAAACTCAATATTGCAGATGGCTGTTCAAGGAAAACTTGTTGTGCAAGACCCGAATGACGAACCGGCATCTGTGTTACTTAAAAGAATCAGAGAAGAAAAAGAAAAACTTATCAAAGAAGGCAAAATTAAAAAAGAAAAAAATCCTTCTTATATTTTCAAAGGTGCCGATAATTTGCCTTATGAGAAAGTCGGCGAGAATGAGCCGGTATGTATTGCAGATGAGGTGCCGTTTGAGATTCCGGATAGTTGGGAATGGGTGCGATTGGGAACAATTCTTCATAAATTAAGCGACGGAACTCATTCCAGACCGCAGTATGTCCCCTTTGGTGTCCCGTTTATTTCTGTTAAAGATGTAAGTAGTGGAAAATTAGATTTTTCTGATTGCAAATACATTACAGAAGAACACCGCGAACTGTATAGTAAATGCAATCCCGAGCAAGGAGACATATTGCTAACAAAGGTTGGAACCACGGGTATTCCGGTGATTGTGGATACTATTGATGAATTTAGCTTGTTTGTCAGTGTGGCTCTTCTGAAATTCAATCAAGAATTGTTGTGCAACGAATATTTGGTTTGCTTGATAAATTCACCATTAGTGCAGAAGCAAGCTGAGGAAAACACTCGCGGAGTAGGAAATAAGAACTGGGTAATGCGAGATATAGCAAACACTTTAATTGTTATTCCACCACTTTTAGAACAACAAAGAATTGTAAGTAAACTACTAGAGATTCTACCGTTTGCTGATAACTATACCCACACCTACTCTAAAGCAGAAGAATTAAACAAAAACTTTCCGGAACTGCTCAAGAAGTCCATTTTGCAAGAAGCTGTTCAAGGCAAACTTGTTCCGCAAGATGAAAATGACGAACCGGCGAGTGTACTTTTGGAACGCATTAGAGCCGAAAAACAAAAGTTGATTGCAGAAGGGAAAATAAAAAAAGACAAGCACGAATCCGTCATTTTCAGAAGGGGTAATTCTTATTATGAGAAGTTAGACGGAATTGAGCGTTGTATCGACGATGAAATACCGTTTAAGATACCGGATAACTGGTGTTGGGAACGCTGGGGAAATATAACGCAAAGCATACAGTACGGTTATAATGCACCGGCAAAGAATGAAGGAAAAATCAAAATGGTACGCATTAGCGATATACATAATAATACTGTTCAATGGAATACTGTTCCGTTTTGCGATATTGCAAATGAAGATATAGAAACATATCTTTTAAAACCCAATGATATATTGTTTGCCCGAACCGGAGGAACGGTTGGAAAGTCATATTTAGTGACTGAAATAGTTGAAGATGCTATATACGCCGGATATTTGATTAGGACTCGTTATAGTGATGAACTTGTTGCAAGATATTTGAAATACTTTATGGAAAGTGAATTATATTGGTCGCAACTACATTCAGGAACTATTGCAACAGCTCAACCGAATTGCAACGGTCAAACATTGTCCAAAATGTTATTACCAATACCGCCACGGCTTGAACAAGAGAGAATAACAAAAATGATTGATGTTCTTTTTGAAAAAATATAGCAACACTTATGCCGTTACCACCCCTTGCAGAACAACACCGCATTGTTGATAAAATCAAAGAAGTATTCTGTGCAAGAACTTGCCGATAGAAACTATAACATTGACCTTTGCCCTTATCCACACGAGGAAGAAGAAATTCTTCCATCTTATGAACTCATTTTGCAGTATCAGGAAAAGCGAGCAAGTTTAAAGCCGATATTGACCGAATACTCGAACAAATTACGGATATTTTAGGTATTGATTTTGAGGAAAATAAATGACCGGACAACAGCTTAAAAATTCAATATTGCAGATGGCGGTTCAAGGTAAACTTGTGCCTCAGGATCCCAATGACGAGCCGGCATCGGTATTGCTTGAGAGAATACGAAAAGAAAAAGAGCAACTTATCAAAGAGGGAAAAATCAAAATAGATAAGCATGAATCTTTTATTTTCAAAAAGAATAATTCTTATTACGAAAAGCGTGGTTCAGAAATTGTTTGCATTGACGGCGAAATACCCTTTGATATTCCTGACAGCTGGCAATGGGTAAAGCTTAAGAATCTTGTTAGAAAGGAAATTAAGCGTGGTAAATCTCCAAAGTATGCAGATGGTGGAAATGTTTATGTTTTTGCGCAGAAATGTAATGTGAAACTTGGTGGAATTGATGTTTCGTTGGCCAAATTTTTGGATATGAAAGCATTTGAAAAATACCCAATCGAAGAATATATGGTTAATGAAGATATAATCATTAATTCGACTGGAAATGGTACTCTTGGGCGAATTGGAATGTTTCGTGATACTGATAGAATAAATGATTTTGTTATCGTTCCAGATTCTCATGTTACAATTATTCGAGCTTGCGACCAGTTGAAAAAAGATTATTTATTCTATGTTCTGAAATACTATCAACCTTATCTCGAAAAAGCAGGGGAAGGTTCGACCAACCAGACTGAATTACATCCTTCAACCATAGCAGAGTTATTTGTTCCTCTTCCGCCTGCTTGCGAGCAGGAAAGAATAATCGCAAAACTCTTGAAAGTTTTACATTATGTTGATGTGTACGGCGAAAAGGAAAAAGCACTGCAATCTTATAATGCAGACTTTCCGAAACAACTCAAGAAATCCATTTTACAAGAAGCCGTTCGGGGTAACCTTGTTTCGCAAGATGAAAATGATGAGCCGGCAAGTGTACTTTTAGAACGAATTCGTGCTGAAAAACAAAAGTTGATTGCCGAAGGTAAAATCAAAAAGATAAACGAATCCGTCATTTTCAGAAGGGATAATTCTTATTATGAGAAGTTGGACGGAACTGAGTGTTGTATCGACGATGAGATACCGTTTGACATTCCGGAAAGTTGGTGTTGGTGCAGATTAAATACACTCGGCATTACGCAGACTGGGAATACTCCATCGAAAACGCATCCTGAATATATTGGAAAAGATATTTCTTTTATTACACCGGGAGATATTCAAAATGGTAGCATTTGTTATAATAATCAAGCTTTATCATTTTTAGGAAAAGATGTCGCTCGTGTTTGCTCACCAAATTCTGTTCTTCAAGTTTGTATAGGCGGCTCTATAGGTAAAGCTGCTATAACAACTGCAGAAGTTACATTTAACCAACAAATAAATGCAATTTCACCTCTCGTAGTAAATACTGAATTTGTTTATGTTGTTATGCAGTCCGTTTATTTTTTGAAAAATATAAAAGAACAAGCCGGAGGAACTGCAACTCCAATTATTAATCGAGGTGTATGGGATTTGTTATTAATTCCTTTACCACCCCTTGCAGAACAACACCGCATTGTTGATAAAATCAAAGAATTACTTTCTTTGTGTAATAATCCGTAAAATTCGGCATACACCTCTTTTTGAAGTGTATGCCTAACTGTTTGCAGGGGATTTTTGTTTTATGTTTGTGAAGTGTAAAGAAAGTTTCGCTACGGTAATGTGTCAATACAGATTACATAAACCGGTAGAAAAATAAAGATGCTTTTTCAACAATTATGCGTCGCTTAACTTTGCGGAAGCTTTATATTGCAATTTTTTCATAGCAAAAATTCATAATATTTTTCTTGACTAAGCTCAAGAAAGGTTATATAATAAAAAAGATACAATTATTGCGGAGGTTGCCGTGGAAGATATAACAGTACCCGAAAAATATAAAAACGATTTTCAGAGAGCTCTTGACAAAGCTGTTGAACTTGGCAGTTTTTCGGATTCAACGCTTGCAAAAGAGTTAGATATAAGTAAACTTAATGCGGCGATACTTATAGGGTTTATGGATAAATACGGATTCCTTTTTCCGTCTGCCAAAAACGAGGTTAAGGCTGTAAGAATATCGCAGGAAGAATGGGATAACATCGATCGCGATATACGAAGGTATTCTCCCGAGCCCGCCGAAGAAAAAGAACCGGAATTTACACTCTCTCCGATAGAACCGGTTAAGGCACTTTATTCCAAGACGGTTGAGATTACTTCCGGAGGTGTGATGATATCGGATAAATCGGCTACTGTCTTTATTCCTGCCGACGGTGTGCTTGTACCTCATTTTAAAAAAGCGGGTTTTCTTTCCAAAGGATTTATATATTTCGGAGACAGCCGTCCTAAAAATGCGAGAATTGCAAGAAAGAGTACTTCATCGGTTATATTTCGGCGTTCTCTTAACGAAAAAATGGAATACCTTGTTACAAGCCTGATATCAGACATTGAAGAACGGTTGTAAAAAATTCACCGCAAGCATAGAAAAGTATCTTTTTTCGAAAAAAATTCTTTTAAATTTTGTTTTTCCGAAAAAATTAAATTTGCGATACTTTAATTTTTTGCTTATTTTTTTAAAAAACTTCGATATTATTGTTGACAACAGCACATTTTGGTGATATACTTTTTTATCATTTACGAAAGTATTTAATATGCTGTATTGAAAGGATTGATTATTGTGAATGCATATGTTGAAAGCGTAATTGAAAAGGTTCGTACAAAATACGCAAGTGAGCCTGAGTTCGTGCAGACGGTTGAAGAAGTTTTGTCTTCATTGTCTCCGGTTGTCGATGCTCACCCCGAGTATGTTAAAGCAGACCTTCTCAACAGAATGACAGAACCCGAAAGAATGTTTTCTTTCCGTGTTGTTTGGACAGACGATAACGGAGAAGTTCATACAAATACGGGCTACCGCTGCCAGTTTAACGGAGCTATCGGTCCTTACAAGGGCGGTCTTAGATTTCAAAAAAATGTTTATCCCGGAATCATTAAGTTTCTCGGATTTGAACAGACCTTTAAAAATTCTTTAACCGGGTTGCCTATCGGCGGAGGTAAAGGCGGTTCCGATTTTGATCCGGCAGGAAAATCCGATGCCGAGATTATGCGTTTTTGTCAAAGCTTTATGACGGCACTTTACCGTTATATCGGTCCCGATGTTGATGTTCCCGCAGGTGATATCGGTGTCGGCGGAAGAGAGATAGGCTATCTTTACGGTCAGTACCGCCGTTTGAAAGGCGTATGGGAGAACGGGGTTCTTACCGGAAAGGGCACTACATACGGAGGTTCTCTTATTCGTCCCGAAGCAACCGGATACGGTGCAATTTATTATCTTAATGAAGTCCTTTCTCATGAAGGAGAAAGCATCAAGGGAAAGACCATAGCTGTTTCCGGCTTCGGTAATGTTGCATGGGGAATTTGCAAAAAAGCTATGCATCTCGGTGCAAAGGTTGTAACTCTTTCGGGACCTGACGGATATATTTATGATCCGGACGGTGTTTCGACAGAAGAAAAAGTTGCTTATTTGCTTGAAATGCGTTCTTCCGGCAGAAATCGTGTTCAGGATTATGCCGATAAATTCGGAGTTAAGTTCTTTCCGGGACAGAAGCCTTGGGGAGAAAAAGTCGATATCATCATGCCGGCTGCAACACAGAACGATGTCGGGGTGGATTCGGCTGAAAAGATTATCGCTAATGGCATAAAGTATTACATTGAAGTTGCCAATATGCCTACAACAAACGAAGCCCTCGAACTTTTGAGAAATGCCGACGGAGTTATTGTGGCTCCTTCCAAAGCGGTTAATGCGGGCGGTGTCGGTGTATCCGCACTTGAAATGTCTCAGAACTCCGAGAGACTTGTATGGACGGAAGAAGAAGTTGATAAACATTTGCACGAAATGATGAAAAATATTCATAAGGTTTCAGCAGAAGCTGCCGAAGAATACGGTCTCGGTTACGACCTTGTTGCCGGTGCAAACATTGCCGGATTTAAGAAGGTTGCGACTGCCATGCTCGAACAGGGTATATTCTGATAAAAAGGTTAAACAAAAAGCCGTCTCACATGAGTCGGCTTTTTTCGGTGATAAAATGAAAAATATAAATTTTGGAATAATAGGGACAAATTTTGTATCCGATTGGTTTTGCGAAAACGCAAAAAGGACTGACGGAATAAACCTTGAAACCGTTTATTCAAGATCCGAAAATCAGGGGATACAATTTGCCGAAAAGCACGGAATTAAAAATCATTGTACCGATATGAAAAAATTTTTTTCTTCCGTTGACGCCGTATATATAGCAAGCCCTAATTTTTGCCACTTTGAACAGACTCGGCTCGCTTTGGAATCCGGAGTGCATGTTTTGCTTGAAAAGCCCGCGACTCTTGAAAGAAAACAATTTGAATACCTTTTGGAACTTGCCGAAAAAAAGGGGCTTGTATTGCTTGAGGCGATGCGTCCCGTACACGATCCGGCACTTGAAACAATACGGGCGGCAATGAAAGATATAGGCGTTTTACGCCGTGTATCACTTGAATACTGTCAATATTCATCACGGTATGACGCTTTTAAACGCGGTGAAATTCTCAATGCATTTAATCCGGCTTTCGGCAATGCGGCTGTTATGGATTTGGGCTGCTATCCTCTATCGGTGGCCGTCGCTCTTTTCGGAAAACCGAAAATAAACGCGGCGTTCTGCGAAAAACTGTATAACGGTTTTGAGAGTACCGGATATACACTCCTTGAATTTGACGATGTTATGGCAGATATCAGATGGTCCAAAATATACGAATCGGCAGGTTTTTCACAAATCACCGGAGAGAGCGGTTCTGTTCTTATAGGTAAAATTTCCACTTTGAACAGAGTGGAATTATTAAAAAGAGGCGGTGAGAGAGAAATACTTTTGGGCGACAGGGAAGGCATGAATATGATTTATGAGATAAAAAATTTTGTGTCTGCCGTCAACAAAACTTTAAATATTTCGGATTATCACAAAATAAGTCTTATCGTACTTGAATTAATTGACCAAATCCGTCAAAAATGTTCAATAGAATTTAAATAAAAGGTTATGCTTTGGCATAATCTTTTTTTATTTTGTCTTGACAAATTATCATTTGTATGTATAATATACATATACCCCTATGGGTATAAATTGATATAAAGGAGAACGGGTATGAAAAAAATATTAGATGCCCTTGATGATTTTCTTGAGTTCGGAGGCTTGAGAAAGCAAATAATTTTACTTGTTGTAAGCGGGATATCTCTGTTGCTCGGATTTTTCGATTTTTTGCCGTTTGATGCTTCGTGGATTGCAATAGTTTTATGCGGTGTACCGATATTGCTTGAAGCTTTTATTTCGCTCATAGAACGGTTTGACATAAAGTCCGGTATGCTTGTATCTGTTGCTTTGATTGCTTCGGTTGTCATAGGAGAAACTTTTGCCGCAGGTGAGGTTGCATTTATTATGCAGCTCGGCGAGCTTTTGGAGCACTTGACTGTAAAAAAAGCAAGAAGCGGAATTGAAAAGCTTGTACGGTTGACTCCGAAGACTTGCAGATTAATTGTCGACGGTGAGGAAAGAATTGTGTCGCCGGAAGAAATTAAAATCGGAGACACTGTCCGTATACTGCCCGGTGAGACAATAGGAGTTGACGGGATTATAATTAAGGGTGAAACATCTGTTGATCAGTCGCTTATGACGGGGGAAAGTATTCCCGTTGACAAGAGCGTCGGAGATGAAGTTTACAGCGGAACGATAAATCGAATGGGTGCATTTGAAATGCGAGCCGAAAAAGCCGTAAAAGACAGTTTCGCTCAAAGAATGGCACTGCTTGTTGAAAGTGCCGATGCCAAAAAATCAAAAATTGTCAGCATAACGGATCGCTGGGCGACATGGATTGTTGTGGCAGCTCTTGTGAGTGCGGTCGTCGCCGGAGTAATAAGTGCGGATATCACAAGAGCGGTTACCGTACTTGTTGTTTTTTGCCCGTGTGCACTTGTGCTTGCAACTCCTACCGCAATTATGGCCGCAATAGGAAATGCTTCGCGTCAGGGGTGTTTGGTTTCGAAAGGAGACGCATTTGAGCGTTTGGCAAAAGTCGATAAAGTATGCTTTGACAAAACGGGTACACTTACTTACGGAGAACCCGAAGTTATTGAAACCGTAAGTCTTTCGGAATACAGTGCCGATGAAATTTTACGGTTTTGTGCAGGTGCCGAGCAGTTTTCCGAACACCCGCTGGGAAAAAGTATAGTAAAACATTTTAAAGATAAAGGCGTTATTCCCGATGTGACAGACTTTGAAGTTGTTCTCGGACGCGGAGTTCGTGCAAAGTGTGAAGGAAAAACAATATGTGCGGGTAACGGCACATTTATGACGGAATGTGGTATCGATGTATCCGAAGCCGAAAAGAATATACCCGTAAGCAATGCTACGATTTTTGTATGTATAGATAAAGTGCTGGGCGGGTATATATCGATTGCCGACAAAATAAGAGAAGACAGTCAATCGACTCTTGAAGATCTCAAAAAAATGGATATTTCGGCAAATCTTTTGACGGGAGATAAAAAAGAAATAGCCGACAGACTTGTTTCAAATCTTGATATCTGTGAAATATGTGCCGAGTGTCTTCCCGAAGAAAAACTCGCATACATAGAAAAATCACGGGATGCCGGCTTTGGCGTTTTAATGGTAGGTGACGGAATAAATGACGCCGCCGCACTGAAATGTGCCGATGTCGGAATCGCGATGGGAAAAGTCGGCAGTGATATTACTCTCGATGCCGCCGATATTGTACTTGTCAATGATGATATTTCAAAGATACCGTACTTGCTGAAATTGTCAAAAACCACTTTGAAAAAAATCAAACTGAATATAATATTTTCAATGGGGCTTAATTTTGCTGCGGTTATACTTGCCGCAACGGGATATTTGAATCCGATTGTAGGAGCACTCGTGCATAATGCGGGTTCCGTTGCGGTTGTGTTAAATTCTTCGCTTTTGCTGAGATGGCATGAATAACAGATAAAAGTTTTTGTTACGGTAAACGGATTGTGATATACAAATAAAAACAAAGTGACAAAAAGTGCACATGCAGGGGAAAGCTCTGCATGTGCACTTTGTTTCAAAGAAATTATTCGGTTTAGTAGTTGAAGTTTCCGTCACATATTGGCATATTTGAAATATAGGAGCTTTCCACCGCAGGAACATAATACGCTCCGTAGGTTTTTAATCCGTTCTCCTGTTCTTCTTCGGGCAGTTCAACATAGAAACGGTAGTATGGCATATAGCATTCTTCGTGTTCGTCTGTCCGGTAGATAAGTTCGGCCTTTTTTATAAACTCTGCACCGGGAAGTCCGTAAGGGACAGTCGAAATATAATTGCCGTTTAACAACAACTCTTTTGCCTGCTCCGAACTGATAATCGGATAATCTCCGAGTTTGCTCGATAAATCGGGCCGGTATATTCTTGCCATGTACAGTTCGCCGCTGTCATTGCAGTAAAATGCTATTCGATTAAAATTATAGTTTATGATTTGCTCGACATCGCTACCGCCGGCATCAAAAAACTCGATGGAATAGCTCTGTTGGTTATAGATGTTGTAATTTCCACCGTAAATATTTACTTGCAGATCATCAATGCCGATAAGTTCGCAATATTTGCTCTTTAAATAATCGGCTACGGCAACTATATCATCATAGGATGCAAGGTTTGTAAAGTTATATTCTTCGGGAAGAGATATTGCGGGATTGAAAGATACTGTTGCCGTCATAGTTTGGTCTACTTCAATTTTTATTCCATCGGATTTTATTATTACTTTTGTCGGGTTAAAATATCCATCGGGAACAGTTTCTCCTATCTTTTGAAACTTTTCAATTATCTTCTGCTTTGATTCTTCGCTCGGTGCATTGTCAGTGACAGTCAAGTTATTTGTATCAAGCCCCAATCTTTCGGCAATATCCAATATAAATTCCCGCATCTTATCAAAATCAGCTCCCGATGCAATAAAGTTTGCGTCATAGGTTAAAGAATTTCTGTAAACGGGCAGTGAGGATATCTCAGAATCTTCGGTATAAGGATTTGCATTTACAAGTTCCGAAATGTCATAAGCCGTATATCCTTCATACCCCATTTGTGCTGAGGTGCTTTCAAAAACCTGTAGCATAGGCAGATCGGTATCATCGGTATTTAACACCTGTTCATCTTTCATTAAAAGTATTGTGCACGCAAGAATCATTACTGCAAAACAGGCGGCAACGGCTCCCCACTTAATCCAAAAAGGTTTCTTTTTCTTCATCTTGGTGTCTGCCGCTTCAACATAGGCAGAATCGATAAGCTCCATCTTATCTAAAAAATCATTTCCTCTCATACGGTATAACCCTCCTTTTCAAGATGCTCCCGAAGCTGATTGCGGCAACGAAAGAGCGTGGTTTTAATTTTGCTTTGTGACAGAGCGAAGCGTTCGGAGATGTCGGCTATGGAATCCAGATACCAATACCGACGAACAAAAATATTTCGTTTTTCTTCGTCGAGTGTACCCAGAAATTTATTGAGTGTCTCAGTCAGTGTCATGTCGTCAATACGGCACTCAACATCATCGGGAGCAGGAATACACTGCTCCATTTCTGTTGTGAGTTCACATATAAATGTACTGCGTTTAAGTCTGCTGCGGTCACGGCAGCAATTCAAAGAAATGTGACGGGTGATCCGAGCAAGAAACGCATATAAATAGCTTTTGGGCTCATTGGGCGGAATGGCGTTCCACGCCTCCATGTAAGTATCGTTTTCACATTCTTCGGCTGTTTGCCGGTCATTGACGATTCCATAAGAGAGAGAACACAAACGGCTACCGTATTTTTCCTTGGTGTGTTTTATTGCCGTTTCGTCACGCATCAAATACAGTTTAACGATTCTCTCATCGTCCAAGTATTTCATCTCCCTTCTTTTCATGTTTAAAGGCCTTCACTCTAATAAGCACCGTTTAGGGTTGCGGGGTTACACTAATCAAGAAAATTATAGCAAAAAAATTTGAAAAAATCAGCATTAATCGCCAATTCCGTGTTTCTGTACGGGGTAAGTCGAGCGAAAGCCCAATCTTAAAGTGCTGCCTTGTTTATCATCTGATATGCTATTTCAACAATTATCTGTCGCTTAACTTTGCGGAATCTTTATGCAATTTATTAAAGATTTTTATGCACCTATTGACTTTTACGCTTTAGTGTGTTAAAATACTAAACAAATAAAGCGGATTTGGAGGAACAATATGGAAAAGAAGCCTATTACTGTCAGCGATAAGCTTTTTGATGCGGTGTTAAAACTCGAAAATGCGGAAGAATGTAAGGCGTTTTTCGAAGATTTATGCACAATCAGAGAACTTCAGGATTTAACTCAGCGTTTTGAGGTTGCATGTATGCTTTGGGAAGGGAAGAATTATCAGGAAGTTTCAAGCCTTACCGGAGCTTCTACGGCTACTATATGCCGTGTGAATAAATGTATTAATTACGGAAGCGACGGATACCGTCGGCTTTTGGAAAGAGAAAACGGTTCAAAAAAATGAATTTTTCCGAAGATATATTAAAAAATGACGAAAAAGTCGCCTTCCGTCTGCGTTCGCTGTACAAAAAAAGAGGCTATGAGCCTTATAAGATGAGTAAATTTGAAGAATATGATCTTTATGTGAGGAACAAAAGTTTTCTTGTTTCGGATAATATAATTACTTTCACCGATACCGACGGAAAACTTATGGCTCTCAAACCCGATGTTACGCTTTCCATTATAAAGAGCACGCGGGACGGAGAGCAGAGGAAACTTTACTATAACGAGAATGTCTACCGTGTGTCCGGCGGTACACATTCGTATAAAGAAATAATGCAGACAGGGCTTGAATGTATAGGAAAAATAGACCTTTATTCCGTTTCCGAAGTACTTTCTCTCGCAGTTCAAAGTCTTGCCGAAATTTCCGAAGATTTTGTTCTCGATATTTCTCATCTTGGAATCATTTCACAGCTTTTGGATCTTTCCGGTGCCTGCGGCAAAACAAGAACGGAAATTATCGAATGTATCGGGAAGAAAAATGTGTCCGGTTTGGAGGCTGTATGTGCCGACGCCGGAATAAGTGCGGAAAATACGGAAAAATTTAAAGTTTTGATTAAGTATTACGGCAGACCGGAAGAAGTTTTGTCAAAAATGAAAAGCAGTTTTTTCGATAGCGAAATTCTTTCACAGCTTGATATTCTCGAAAAGGTTATCTCTCTTGTCGGTACCGAAGGCGTGAGACTTGATTTTTCAACGGTCGGCGATATGAATTATTATAACGGAATTATTTTTAAGGGGTATGTTAATTCAATTCCGTCGGCAGTGCTTTCGGGCGGGCAGTATGACGCTTTGATGAGGCGGTTTTCGCTAAGCTCCGGTGCGATAGGATTTGCGGTGTATACGGATATGATTGAAGAATTTTCAGCCGTTCCAGAATATGATGTAGACACTTTGGTGCTTTACACGGAAAAATCCGATCCCGCAGATGTTTTGAAAACGGTCGAACTCCACATTGAAAAAGGCGAAAGCGTGAGAGCGTTGCAGAATATTCCCGAAAAGCTTAAATATAAAAATCTTGTCAAAATCGGGGAGGAATGATTATGTGTGACGGTATGTTAAATATAGCACTCCCAAAGGGACGGCTCGGAGAAAAGGTTTATTCGCTGTTTGAAAGATCGGGATTTGAATGTCCTTCTATACGGGAAAATAACCGACGGCTTATATTTGAAAATCCCGATAAAAACATTCGGTATTTTTGGGTTAAGCCTTCGGATGTGGCAATTTATGTGGAGCGTGGTGCTGCGGATATAGGTGTTGCCGGGAAAGATATTTTGCTCGAGTATTCTCCCGATGTTTATGAGTTGGCGGATCTCGGTATGGGAAAGTGCAGAATGGCTGTTGCCGCACCGGAAGATTTTCGTGACAATGTTCAGCGTACATTGCGTGTTGCAACCAAGTTTGTAAATATCACAAAAAAATATTATTCCGGAATAGGCAGGGATATTGATATTATAAAGCTCAACGGTTCGATAGAAATAGCTCCGATTCTTAAGCTGTCCGATGTGATTCTGGATATAGTCGAGACAGGGACTACTTTGCGTGAAAACAATCTTTGCGTATTTGAAGAAGTTGTTGAGATAAGTGCGAGGCTTATATCAAACAAGTCGGCTTTTAAGTTTAAAAACGCCATGATAGAAAAAGTTGTGCAGAACATAATGAGGGAAATTTCATCGGAGGATAAAGATGATAAAAATACTTAAGTATAAAGACTGCGAAAACAGTGAAATATTCGGCAGAATCAGTCCCGCATCTCAGGTTGAGGGGGCTGTTTCCGAGATAATAGCCGAAGTTGCCTCCAAAGGTGACAGTGCACTTTACGCTTTTGAAGAAAAATTCGACAAAGTAAAACTTGATAAATTGACTGTTACGGAAGAAGAAATCGAAGAGGCAGTCGGCAGTGTATCAAAAGAATTTTTGAAAGTGATTGGAAAATCAGCCGAAAATATAGAAAATTTCCATAAAAGACAGATAAGAGAAGGCTTTGTGATAAACGAAAAGAGGGGAGTTGTAATAGGTCAGAAAGTTATTCCTCTCGACCGCGTGGGGCTGTATGTGCCGGGCGGTACGGCGGCATATCCGTCTACCGTGCTTATGGACGCAATTCCGGCAAAACTTGCGGGTTGCCGTGAAATTGTCATCACTACTCCGCCCCGTCCCGACGGAACGGTAAATCCGGCAATTTTGGCTGCTGCGAAAACTGTCGGAATTAATAAAATTTTCAAGATAGGCGGAGCACAGGCTGTTGCGGCACTTGCTTTCGGCACCGAAACCGTACCGAAAGTCGACAAAATAGTCGGACCGGGAAACGCTTATGTTGCCGAAGCAAAAAAGCAGGTTTTCGGCAGAGTGTCTATTGATATGATTGCGGGGCCCAGCGAAATTTTGATAATTTCCGACGGACTTTCAAATCCGTCTTACATCGCGGCAGATCTTTTATCTCAAGCCGAACATGACCGCATGGCAAGTGCCGTACTTGTTACCGATTCCGAAGACCTTGCCGAGCGTGTTTCGCGGGAGCTGGAAAAACAGATACCTAAGCTTTGCCGTGCCGAAATAGCAAGAGAATCGATAGACAAGAACGGCATGATAGTTATTGTGCCGAATATTGAAACGGCAATAGATGTTTCAAACGAACTTGCACCGGAGCATCTCGAACTCTGCCTTGAAGATCCGTTTGAATTTCTCGGGCAAGTCCGTCATGCAGGTTCCGTATTTATGGGAAGATTTTGTCCCGAAGCACTCGGAGATTATTTTGCCGGTCCCAACCATACTCTTCCGACAAGCGGAAGTGCCAAATTTTCCAGCCCGTTATCCGTAGACGATTTTGTTAAAAAAATGCAATTTACCTATTACACGGAAGAAGCACTCGAAGCTGTTGCCGATGATGTCGCTCTTTTTGCGAGAGAAGAAGGACTGACGGCACACGCCGCATCGGTTATTGTACGCAAGGAGGGAAAATGAGCGAATTTTTTTCATCAAAATATTCATTGCTCAAACCCTATACTCCGGGTGAACAGCCCAAGTACAGAGAATTTGTAAAACTTAACACAAACGAATCTCCTTTTTTGCCGCCTGAACAAGTGAAAAAAGCCGCCGCTTTTGCGATTGAAAATGTCAATCTTTATTCGGACCCGGAATGTACGCTTTTCAGAGAATGTGTTGCCCGCCGATTTAATGTTGAGTCGGATATGGTTATTGCGACAAACGGTTCCGACGAAGCTTTAAATTTTGCGTTTATGGCGTTTTGCGACGAAAAATGTCCTGCTCTTTTTCCGGATATTACATACGGATTTTATCCCGTATTTGCCAATCTGTCTTCAATTCCCTACAAAACATTTGCCCTGAGGGAAGACTTTACGGTTGATATTGAGCCGTACAAAAACACTTACGGTACGGTCTTTATAGCCAATCCGAATGCTCCGACGGGCGTAGCACTTTCTCTTGAAGAAATTGAAGAAATTACGGCTTCCGACAGGGGCAGAGTTGTAGTTGTTGATGAAGCGTATGTCGATTTCGGAGCGCAAAGTGCTTTGCCGCTTGTGCATAAATATCCGAATTTGCTTATAATACAGACCTTTTCAAAATCGCGTTCGATGGCAGGCGCAAGGCTCGGATTTGCGATAGGTAACGCAGAGCTTATTAAAGATATGAATACGCTAAGGTACTCGACAAATCCTTACAATGTCAACTCTGTAACTCTTGCTATGGGAACCGAAATGCTCAAAAACGACGGCGTTACAGCTCAAAGATGCGAAATTGTGGCAGAAGTAAGAGAGTGGACAAAAAAAGAACTTTCCCGTCTCGGTTTTGTAATGACACCGTCCGTTGCGAATTTTATTTTTGCCCGTCATTCCTCTAAAATCGGCGGAGAGAATATTTATCGGTATTTGAGAGACAAAGGCGTGCTTGTCCGTCATTTTAATACGCCTAAAATTTCCGATTATGTAAGAATTACGGTCGGAAGCCGGGAACAAATGGAAACGCTTGTAAAAAAACTTGAAGAAATCTTGGAGGAAAATCATGCCGTCGGAATATAAGATGGAAAGAAACACACTTGAGACAAAAGTGTCAGTGGTTATCGGAAATGAAAAAAAATGTGAAATATCTACGGGTGTCGGATTTTTGGACCATATGCTCACGCTTTTTTCACGGCACTTAAATATACCGATTTCCGTTATATGTCACGGAGACACGGAAATTGACGCACATCATACTACTGAAGATATCGGAATAGCTTTGGGGCAGTCATTGCTCGCCTGTCTCGGAGATAAAAAAGGCATCACCCGTTACGGTTCCGTTATACTGCCAATGGACGAAGCTCTTATTCTTTGTTCCGTCGATATTTCCGGAAGAGGTGCTCTTTTTTACGATGTTGACGGATTGAAAGAAAAAGTGGGAGATTTCGATACGGAACTTTGCGAAGAGTTTTTTACGGGATTTGCCAGAGAATCGGGTATTACACTTCATATAAAAAAACTTTCGGGCAGTAATTCTCATCACATAATAGAGGGTATTTTTAAGGCGGTTGCAAGATCTTTGCGTCAGGCCATAAAAAAAGATCCGGACGAAAACGGAAGAATCCCCTCTACAAAAGGAGTTCTTTAATGACGGTTATAGTGAATTACGGAGTGGGTAATCTTTTTTCACTTAAAAGTTCAATCGATGCAATAGGTGTTCCCGTTTGTGTAACATCGGACAAAAATGTCGTGCGTTCGGCTGACAGAATAATATTGCCCGGAGTAGGAGCTTTTCAAGATGCCATAACAAAACTTCGCACCGAAGGCCTTGACAAAATCATCGTCGAAAAAGCTGAGAGCGGGTGTCATATACTCGGAATATGTCTTGGTATGCAAATGCTTTTTGAAAAAAGCTTTGAGTACGGAGAGTGGAGCGGTTTGGGACTTCTCAAAGGAAATGTTGTGTCTCTTAAAGGATTTGCGAGAGACGATTTGAAAATTCCGCATATGGGGTGGAATAGGCTTGAATTTAAGAAAAGCACACCTCTGTTTAAATATATTTCCGAAGGTGATGCGGTTTATTTTGTACATTCCTATCATGTTACGGGGTGTGAAGAGTCGCTCGCCGCAACGGTGGAATACGGCAAAGATATTACGGCTGCGGTTTCTTTGGGGAATATACACGGCTGTCAGTTTCACCCCGAAAAAAGCGGACGGGTGGGACTTGAAATACTTAGAGCTTTTTGCTGTGGGGAGGAGTTTTTGTGAATCTTTTTTGTGCCATAGATTTATACGATGGGAAAGCTGTTCGCCTTTATAACGGAAAGTATGACGAAATGACGGTATACAGCGATAATCCGCTTGAAATTGCCCGCAATTTTGAGCAAAGCGGGGCAAAGTATTTGCATTTGGTAGATCTTGAGGGTGCCAGAGACGGTACCGTTCCGAATTTAAATACGGTAAAAACAATTGTTGAAAATACAAATTTATTTGTTGAAACAGGTGGTGGAATTCGTTCTTTTGATACTCTAGACCGTTATTTTGATTTCGGAGTCGATAGGGCAATTCTCGGAACGGCGGCACTCAACGATGAAAAATTTCTTTGCGAAGCACTTGAAAAATACGGAGATAAGATTGCCGTCGGAGTGGATATAAAGGACGGAAATGTTGCGGTAAAAGGTTGGATTGAGCGGTCTCAGACAGACGCTTTCGACTTTTGCACTCATCTACAGACACTCGGCGTCATGTATGTTGTATGTACCGATATTTCCCGTGACGGAGCTATGAGAGGCGTTTCACGGGAACTGTACAAAAAACTTTCGGAAAGATTTGATATGAATATTACGGCTTCGGGTGGAGTGTCCTGCATTGATGATATTCGTGCTTTGGCAAATCTCGGACTTTACGGTGCGATTTTGGGAAAGGCCTACTATACGGGAGCCGTTTCGGTCAAAGATGCTTTGGAGGCAGCGAAATGATAACAAAGAGAATAATTCCATGCCTCGATGTCCGCTCCGGAAGGGTGGTAAAGGGTACAAATTTTAAAAATCTTAACGATGTTTCCGATCCGGTGGAACTTGCACGCTTTTACAGCGACAACGGAGCTGATGAACTTGTGTTTTACGATATTACCGCTTCAGCCGAAGAAAGAAAACTTTTCACAGATGTTTTGTGCCGTGTTGCCAAAACTATTTTCATCCCTCTGACCGTCGGAGGCGGGATAAATTCGCTTGACGATTTTGAAAGAGTTTTAAAGTGCGGTGCGGATAAAGTGAGCGTTAATTCCGGCGCGATAAAAAGACCGCTGCTTATCGAAGAAGCTGCTAAACGCTATGGGAATCAATGCGTTGTTTTATCGGTTGACATAAAGCGTGTCGGAGGCAAATTTACGGTATTTTCCAAAGGTGGCCGCGAGGATACAGGACTTGAGGCTGTTGAATGGATAAAAAAATGCGTGTCTCTCGGCGCGGGGGAAGTGGTTGTCAATTCCATTGACACGGACGGCATGCGTCACGGATTTGATATTGAACTTCTTCGTGCCGTGTGCGATGCGGTACAGGTGCCGGTAATTGCATCGGGCGGGGCCGGTAATGTCGATGATTTTATAACACTTTTTAAAACACTGCCGAAAGTGGACGCGGGGCTTGCCGCTTCGATTTTTCACTTCGGAGATGTTGAGATAAAAGATTTGAAAAAGCAGCTTGCAAAAAACGGAATACTTGTCAGATAAAGGAGAAATTGAAATTATGAATATCGATGACATTAAATTCGATGAAAACGGTCTTATTCCCGCAATTATTCAGGACGCACAAACAAATGAAGTGCTAACGCTTGCATATATGAACAGAGAGAGTCTCGAAAAGTCAATCGAAAAGGGACTTAGCTGTTTTTGGAGCCGTTCCAGACAGGAGCTTTGGCTGAAAGGGGAGACAAGCGGAAATTATCAGCACATCAGGTCAATAACATCGGATTGCGACGATGACGCTCTTCTTGTCAAAGTATGCCCGGACGGTCCCGCCTGTCACACGGGTTCCGTTTCCTGTTTTACACACGGTATTTTGGCAGACGGTGATGAAGAAGAGTTTTCGCTTTCTTCTTTGATGGAGCTTATCTCCGGACGCAAAACGGATAAAAAAGAGGGCTCGTATACCACATATTTGTTCGAAAAAGGACTTGATAAAATATTAAAAAAAGTGGGAGAAGAATCAACCGAAGTCATAATTGCCGGCAAAGCAGGCGATAAGCGGGAAACGGTTTACGAAATTGCCGACTTGACATATCATGTTATGGTCCTTATGATAGAGATGGGAATATCTCTTGATGATATAAAAGCAGAGCTTGCTTCACGCCATGTTATAGATAAAAAGGTTAAGCAGGAAAAAATGGTATAAACCGTGTGCTTACACGAAAAAAATTACATATACCGTGAAACAGGGGGAAAAATTATGAAAAATTTGTACAGCGAAGAAAGTGTAAATTTTGTAAGATTGAAAACCGACAGATTTTTTACCGATTACCGCAATAAATTTTCTTATGACGGAATAATCGATAAAACATACAGATTTGTCGAGCAGTTTCAGCTCTATGATGTTGAACTTTGGGCACGCTTTGTAACTCAGTTCAAAGAAAGTACAGATGACGATTCCGGATGGCGAGGAGAATATTGGGGCAAGATGATGAGAGGGGCTTGCTTTGTATATTCGTATACGCAAAATGAAAAGCTTTATGAAATTCTCAAAGATACCGTTTCAAATATGATGAGTGCCGAAAATGACGGGCGTGTAAGTTCTTATCCCATTGACAAGGAGTTCACCGGCTGGGATTTATGGTGCCGAAAATATGTCATTCTCGGCATGGAATATTTTCTGGAGATTTGCAATGACTGTGAATTTGAAGAAAAAATAATTAAATTTATATCCCGTCAGGCAGATTATATTTGCGACCGAATAGGCGATGACGGTAAAATTTGCATTACTCATACTTCGTATGCTTGGAGAGGGCTTAATTCTTCGTCGATATTGGAACCGATGGTTCGTCTGTATTCGCTTACCAAAGACGAAAAGTATTTGAAATTTGCCTCGTATATTATATCTGAGGGGTGCATTGATACAGGAAATATCTTTGAGTATGCGTACGAAAACGGTTTGTATCCTTATCAGTATCCCGTCACCAAAGCATATGAAACCATATCCTGTTTTGAGGGACTTTTGGAATATTACAGAATAACGGGCGAGGAAAAGTACCGTACTGCCGTTGTCAATTTTGCCGATAAGATTCTTGAAAGCGATTTCACCGTAATAGGAAGTTGCGGCTGTACCCATGAGCTTTTTGACCATTCAACAGTCCGTCAGGCAAATACGACTAACGGGGAACTTGCACAGGAAACCTGCGTTACGGTTACACTCATGAAATTTTTGTATCAGGTTCATCTTCTGACGGGAGATGTAAAATACGCCGACGCTTTTGAAATTTCTTTATACAACGCATATTTGGGAGCGGTAAATACGGAAAAAAGCCTGTGCAAACGGACTTTTGAAGAGAATCCCGATTTACGCCGCGATCCTATGCCGTTTGACAGTTACAGTCCGCTTACAGCCGACAGACGAGGAAAAGCCGTCGGAGGTTTTAAGATTATGAAGGACGGTACATATTACGGCTGCTGTGCGTGTATCGGTTCGGCGGGAATCGGTCTTGTATCGAAAATTCATATTTTAACGACGCCCGAAGGGTTTGCCGTTAATTTGTTTATACCGGGCGAAGTAAAAACGCTTTCTCCTCTTGAAAAAGAAGTCGTTTTTAAAACCGAAACGGCTTATCCTTCCGACAATAAAGTGAGTATAACCGTCGAAACTTCTTCTTCCGAGACATTCGAGGTTCTTTTACGCTGTCCGAAATGGAGTAAAAATACAGAGGCAAAAATTAACGGGAAAAAGGTATGCACGGCTGACGGATATGCAAGAATTTACCGTGAGTGGAGCGGTTGTGATAAGATTGAAATGGAATTTGATATGAGTACTTATGCCGTTTTTCCGCCGGTTTACAATGAGCAGGTTATCATGACGAATGTGGTTGCAGACCGCAACGGCGATACGGTAAACATTCCCACTTATGACCGTCAGGATCCTCATGCACTTAAATCTTTGGCACTTCGACGGGGGCCTCTTATGCTTGCTCAAGATGAAAATTTGGGCTGTACTCCCGATATTCCGGCAGATATAAAAATCAGTTCGGACAACACGATCGATGTTTTGCCGGATAAGTCCGATACGGCTATGCTTAGGGTGTCTGTCCCGCTTAAAGATGGTTCTTTTATGCCTCTTTCCGATTATGCCTCTGCCGGAAAAGATTGGAATAAAAAAATAGCCGTTTGGATTAAGACAAAATAAATATTTAAGCACAAAAAAGGCACTGTCGGAAATTTCCGACAGTGCCGGTTTTTATTTATTCATGTGTTTGAGTACTTCGGCTGTAACTCTTGCAACAATTTCATCGATGTTTACATCTGACGGATTTTGTCTGTATCCTTTGCCGCAGCTGCCGAAAAGTTCCAGCTTTTCGATGACGGCACGGCGTACCGCTTCGACTGCGGCGGGAATTAAATCGGTAATACCCTTATTCATGTCGGTGAAAGCACGCAATTCGGCTTCAACCGCCGCAATGTTAATATCCGTGAAAATGTTAACTTTGGATATGCCTTTTTCAATCGCTTTCTTGAAATCGCTGTCGGTAAGCCCCGAACCTCCGTGAAGTACAAGAGGAACATCAACTGTATGTGCAATGGTCTCAATTCTGCCGAAATCCAATTTCGGAGGAAGTTTGTACGCTCCGTGTGCGGTTCCTACCGCAATTGCGAGAGCATCGACTTTAGTGCGACAGACAAAATCTCTCGCTTGTTCCGGATCCGTATAAAATTTTGTCGGATCTGTCTCGCTTTGTGCACTTGCGTCACCTTCTACACCGCCGACATGACCGAGCTCGCCTTCTATTGTTGCACCGTATGAGTGTGCTATATCAGCCATTTCGCGAACTTTTTTAACATTGTCTTCATAGGTGTCGGTAGAACAATCGTACATAATCGAAGTAAAACCGAGCTCCAGTGCCTTTATGCAAGTCTCTTTTTTAAGACCGTGATCCAGGTGGGCAACGACAGGAACTCTCGCTTTTTTTGCCATAGGAATAAGATAGTAGGACACTTCTTCCAGCGGACAGTAGGGAAGAAGCACCTCAGCCGTACCCATTATAACGGGAGAGCCCGTTTGTTCTGCGGCTTGAATAATTCCTCTTGCAAGTTCCATACTCACCGCATTAAAAAGTCCTACCCCGTATTTGCCCTTTTTTGCGGGGTACAGAACTTCATTCATATTAACTAACATACTGTTTCCTCCGTATCTTGTTCGGATAACTTTTCAAGATAAATTATACACTTTTTAAAGTGTTAAGTCAACGCAAAACAAACACAAAAGCCGTATTAAATGTCGGAGAAAAACATTTTTTGTTACAAAATCAAAGACGGCATCGGACAATTTAACATTTTTACTGACTGTAACCGTCAAGGAAATTACCTATTTCCAGCATTGCCGAGTGTAGAGTTTCTTTTTCGGGAAGCATTACCACACGGAAATGATCGGGATCCGGCCAGTCAAAACCGCTTCCCGGAACAATGAGTATATGTTTTGCTTTCAGTAAATCGAAAGCAAATTTTCTGTCGTCTGTTATGTTATGCTTTTTTGCGTCTATTTTCGGGAATGTATAAAAAGCGGCGGAATTTTTGACATAGGTAATATCCGGGATTCTGTCCATTGCCGAGCAGCACGCTTCCCGTTGGTCGTAAAGTCTTCCGCCGGGTACCATCATCGACTGTGTGGTTTCTTTGTCGTGAAGTGCGGCGGGGATTACAAGTTGCATGGGAGCGTTTGCACACAGACGCATTGCCGCAAGAGCGACAAGTCCCGATATGAAATCTTCGCATTTTGTTGTGTCTCCGCTTATACACATCCAGCCGCAACGGAATCCGCATATTATGTGAGACTTTGAAAGCCCGTTGAAAGTGATGACCGGGAGATCTTCCGAAAGCGAAGCCAATGCAATATGCTTCTTTCCGTCGAGAAGAAGCCTGTCGTAAATTTCGTCGGTACAAATAATCAGGTTATGCTCTTTTGCAATTTTTACGATTTCCAGAAGTACATTTTCGGGGTAAAGGGACCCGGTGGGATTGTTGGGGTTTATTATGACAATGGCACGGGTTTTCGGTGTTATTTTCGAGCGGATATCTTTTATGTCGGGATACCAGCAGGAAGATTCGTCGCAGATGTAGTGAACCGGTTTCCCTCCCGCTATAAGTACGGTGTTTGACCATAGCGAATAGCAGGGGCAGGGCACAAGCACTTCGTCTCCGTCATTAATTAACGCCGTAGTAACCATGGAAACGAGTTCGCTCACGCCGTTTCCTATAAAAATATTATCCCGGGAAAGTTTGACTATTCCCTTTTTTTTGCAGTATTCGTAAATTGCATCTCTTGCCGGATCCATTCCTCTCAGGTCACAATAAGCCGTCGCCTTGTCGATGTTATCGACAAGGGCACGCTTTATACTGTTCGGAAGTGCGAATCCGAATGAAGCAAGATTTCCCGTATTTAATTTTAATACTTTAGTGCCCTCTTTTTCCATTTTGAGAGCTTCCAAAAAAATCGGACCTCTTATATCGGAATGTACATTTTCGATTTTGTCCGAACGATTTATTTCTTGCATAATGTTCTCCGTGTAGGGATATTTTTAAAGTAGTGTCAGAAATTATATCATATATATCCGAATAAGTCAACGATTTACAGTGAAAAACTAAAAAAGCGCAAAAAATCAAAAAATTATTTGCCGATTTTTAATTTTTGCCGAAAATATTTTTGATTAATTGCACTTTGCCGTTTTGCGTTTTTTCGGCGGCACTTGACAAATTCGGATTGATATATTAAGATAAACATATAAAATATTGTTACAGGCGGAAAAATATATGAGAATAATTACGGGAAAAGCAAGAGGTACAAAACTTCAAAGCGTTGCGGGAGATGCTGTTCGTCCGACAACGGAAATGGCAAAGGAAGGACTTTTCAGTTCGATACAGTTCGATTTGGATTCAAGGAGAGTTCTCGATCTTTTTGCGGGAAGCGGACAGCTCGGACTTGAAGCTTTAAGTCGCGGTGCGGAATTTGCGGTTTTTGTAGATGAGTTTGAAAAATCCGTAGAGACGGTGAAAATCAACGCACAGCGTGCAAAGCTTTTTTCTCAATGCAGGATTGTCCGTATGGATTATACGGATTTTCTCAAAAAAAACACGGAAACCTTTCATTATATTTTTGTCGACCCTCCGTATTCTCTCGGAATTATTCCGGAGGTAATAAAAAAAATACTGAAATACGGTGCACTTGCCCCCGACGGAATAATCGTTTGTGAAAACGACGAAGAGACCATTGATGATGATATTCTTTCTTCTTTGGGAGCAGAGGTAAAGAAAAAATACAAATACGGGAAAACTTACATTCACATGGTGGGAAGAAAATGAAAAGAAAAGCTGTAATTCCCGGAAGTTTCGATCCTATAACGACGGGGCATCTCTCCCTCATCTCGCGTACTGCCGAACTTTTTGATGAGGTAACGGTGCTTGTCTGCGTCAATTATGACAAAACCTACATGTTTTCGGAAGAAGAACGCTTTGAACTTGTCAGGCTTTCCGTTTCCGAACTTAAAAATGTCAATGTTGAAATTTACGGCGGGTGGCTGTACGAATATCTTAATTCACACAAGCCCTGCGTTTTGGTTAAAGGCGTTCGTGACGAAAAAGATTTCGTTTACGAAAGACGAATGGCCGAATTTAATTTTGAAAAGAGTTCTGTGGAAACGCTTCTCCTTTTTTCCGGAGGTGACGAGATATCGACTTCGTCTACAAAAGTCAGACAGCTTTTGGAGAGCGGAGGGGACTGGGAAAAGATTATACCGCAAAATGCACAAAAAATATTGAAAAAATTTTACGCAGAAAAACAAAAAAACTGTTAAGTAATTTGTAAAAATACTTGCATTTTTCGTTTTTCTGCGTTATACTATACTCAACGGTGGTGAAAAATGGTTTAATGTGGTTGAATTTTCCACCAAAATTACCGTAAATTTCCGAAAATATCGCAAAAGGAGGGGAATAAAATGCTTTTGGGCGAATATAATTACAGTCTTGACGCTAAGGGCAGAGTTTTTGTTCCCGCAAAGCTTCGCGATGATTTGGGCGATATTTTCGTTATCGCAAAGAGTATGGACAAGTGCATATCCGTTTATTCGGAAGATATGTGGTTGAAATATGTTGAAAAGTTAAATTCGATTCCCGAAATGCGTGCAAGATACATTCGGCGTTTTGTTTACTCAAGTGCGACGGAAGCTTCCTGCGATTCTCAGGGGCGTGTTGTTCTTCCTCAGGGATTACGGGAATATGCCGGACTTGAAAAGGAGCTTGTTATAATCGGTGCCGGAGATCACGCTGAAATTTGGAATTCGGAAACATGGAACGGTTACATGAGTGAGGAAAGTACGGATAACATGGTTGAGACTCTTATGGAGTTCGGCTTCTGATGGCAGAGTTTAATCATTATTCGGTTTTGCTTCACGAAACGGTGGAGGCACTTAATATCCGTCCCGACGGAATATATGTCGATTGTACTCTCGGAGGCGGAGGACATTCGCTTGAGATAGTCAAACGCCTTGATAAAGGCCGTCTTATCTGTATAGACCGTGATGCAGAAGCAATACAGGCTTCCCGTGTCCGTCTTGAAAAATATCTTGACAAAATAACTTTTGTTCATGACAACTATAAAAATATAAAAGAAATTCTTTCCTCTCTCGGAATTGATTGCGTACAGGGGATTACGGCTGACCTGGGGGTATCTTCTTACCAGCTTGACACGGCGTCCAGAGGATTTTCTTTTCACAGTGACGCTGCACTGGATATGAGAATGAACAGAGAAGATGCTCTGAGTGCCGAAAAAGTGGTGAATGAATATTCTCTGTCCGAGCTAAAAAGGGTTATTTCCGACTGGGGAGAAGAGAAATGGGCTTCCCGTATTGCTTCGGGGATTGTCGAGGCGAGACAGCACAAGAGAATTGAGACAACATTTGAGCTTGTCGAAATAATAAAAAACAGTGTTCCTTCTTCCTATCTCCGTGAAAAACATCCGGCACGCCGTACATTTCAGGCGATCAGGATAGAGGTCAACGACGAAATATCTTCTTTGCATACAGCAGTGTCCGATATGTGCGACTGTCTTTCCGAGTTCGGACGGATTGCCGTAATAACATTTCATTCTTTGGAAGACCGTGCTGTTAAAGAGGCGTTTGCCGAGCGTGTAAACGGATGTACCTGTCCTCCGAATTTTCCGAAGTGTGTTTGCGGTTTTGTTCCTACATTGAGGATACTTAAAAAGTCGCAGACGGCAAGCCGTACGGAGCTTGAGGAAAACAACCGTTCGCGAAGTGCGAGATTGAGATGTGCCGAAAAAATAGTAAAATAAAGAAAGGGCAGACGCGATGTCGAAAAATTACATCATGGGCGATGATGTTATTGCTCAAAAGAAACCTTTGGAAAAAGCGGTGCCGGAAAAAGAATTCGCCGAAGAGTTGCTCCAGTCCGAAGGGTATGTCCCGGCAGCAAAGCCTCGCCGCGTAAACGGCGGAAAAGAGCCGGCAGGTGCCCGCAGTACAGAAGCAAACAAGGTGCGTTTAAATAAAACTTTGTCCAAAACTCCCGAACAGGCACGCCCTGACGCAGCACAGGAAAGAAAGCAGAGAAATGTTAGAAAGACAAAGAAGCGTCTTTTTGAATTTTCTCTTTACAGCAAGCGTGAAAAATCGGCAACTCCTTTTCCTATTTCCTATATATTTTTTATATGCTCGATTACAGTGATGCTTGTTTACATAGTGCATCTGTGCATTGAGGTTTCGGATATAGATTCTGCAATGGCGGAAAGCAATAACATGCTTGTGGAACTCAAGAGCGAGCAGAACACGCTCGTTTCCGAGAAAAACAAGCTCGTGGGAAAATACATAGAAGAAGTCGAAGAAATAGCCCGTACAAAATACGGTATGGTCAGTGCCGATCAGGTGACGAGCAAATACAGGGACAACGATGGCGGAGATACGATAGATATACCGGAAACCGCCGAAGAAAAAAGTGCCGCCGGCGTTTTGATGTCGGGCTTCGGCAGTGCTGTTTCCAACTTTTTATCATACATAAATTAGATTTAACATAATAATGAAATTAAGAGTAAAGGGAATGGTAAAATATCTCTTTACTCTTTTTACCTAATATATTTTGAGATATTCGGAGGATACCGTCTTGAAATACAGGATTCGCACATCACGCAGGCAAGTTAATCAAAAAAGCAATATATTTTTCGGTATAATGCTGCTGTGTGCACTCTTTTTAATCATTCGTTTAGGCTACATAATGATAGGACAGTACAGCGAATATCAGAACAAGGCTCTCAATCAGGCAACTACGGAGATGAAGTTGTCGGCATCAAGAGGAACGCTTTATGACCGCAATATGAATGTGCTTGCGGTTTCAACGACGGTTGAGAGAGTTTTCATTTCTCCGTCGGATATACCGCAAATGACTGTCGGTGAATATATAGACGAGTATGTGGAAGAGATGAGTGCTACCGCCGCCGAAAAGGAAAGCGAAAGAACAAGGCTTCGGTCTCTCTATACCGATCTTTCCGTAACCGTTGCGGAAGATGTTGCCGATTTCCTTTCCGAAATACTTGAAGTCGACAAAAGTATGATTCTTGAAAAAGCGGCAAAGCTTAACAGAAAAGACGAAACCGTCAAGCAGAAAGTCGATGTGCTTATATGCGATGAAATACGCGAAATAATCGTCGACCGTCATTATACGGGATTCGTACATATGCAGGAGGACAGCAAACGCTCTTATCCTCACGGCAGTGTCGCAAGTCATGTTTTGGGATTTACGGGATCCGACGGCAACGGACTTCAGGGAGTGGAACTTTCCTACGACGAAGAACTGTCCGGAGTTGACGGAAAAATTATCACTGCGGTAAACGGCGTCGGCGAGCAAATGCCCTACAAGTACGAAACATATATTGCCGCCGAAGACGGCACGAATCTTATGCTTACGCTTGATCTTAATATACAGAAAATCTTAGAAAAGCATTTGGAAACCTCGCTTGCCGAAACTCAGGCGGAGCAGGGTGTATGGGGAATTGTCATGGAGGTCGATACCGGAGAAATTTTGGCTATGGCGGGATTGCCGGATTTTGACTGCAACACTCCGTATGTTCTCGATACGGCTTCTCAGGAAGAATATGACGCTTTTGTGGGAACCGACGAAGAAAAAAACAAACTCAAAAGCAATTTGCTGTACGAAATGTGGGAAAACAAGCTTGTTACAAACACATATGAGCCGGGTTCTACATTCAAAATGGTTACGGCGGCTATGGCAATTGAAGAAAAGCTTGCCACAGAATACGAAACTTTTAACTGTACGGGTTTAATTTATGTGGACGGATATTCAAAGCCTATCAACTGTCATTTGCACAGCGGGCACGGCGTTCAGACTTTTGAGGAAGCCATATGGCATTCCTGCAACCCTGTTTTCGTTACGATGGGACTGAGAATCGGAACGGAAAAGTTTTACGAATATTTTAAAGCTTTCGGATATTTGAGCAAAACCGGCATTGACCTTCCGAGCGAGCGTCTCGGAATTTGGCATTCCAGTTTCAATCAGGTTGAACTTGCGGTATCGGCATTCGGACAGACATTTACCGTTACTCCGATTCAGCATATTGCCGCAGCAGCGGCTGTTGCCAATGGCGGAAAACTTGTTACTCCTCATGTTGTAAAGGCGTCCGTCGGCAGTGACGGCAAAATAATCGAAAATTACGATTGGGATACAAAACGCAGTGTTATTTCGGAAGAAACTTCAAAAACGGTTCTTTCTTATATGCAGCACGGCGTTGAAAACGGCGGTTCGGCCAGAAATGCTTATGTTACCGGTTATTCGGTAGCCGCAAAAACGGGTACATCGGTAAAAACAGATGTAAAAACGCAGACAGGCGAAACGAAATACATAGCGTCGTGTATCGCTTTCGCTCCTGCAGATGACCCTCAAATAGCAATTATGATTTTGGTTGACGAGCCTGTCGGAACCTATTACGGAGGAAGCGTTGCCGCTCCGGTAGTATCCAGAGTCCTTTCGGAAGTTCTTCCTTATCTCGATGTCGAACGCACATACAGCGATGAAGATAATGCGGAATATCCCGTTGTGAGTTATGTCGGACTTTCGCTTGAAGATGCGAAGAGTCAAATTAAAAATCACAATTACGAATATAAAGTTATAGGTGAGGGAAACACAGTACAGAAACAGGTTCCGAGCGTTGGCGAGGAACTTGCACACGGTTCGACGATTGTGCTGTATACCGATTCCGTGACATCCGGACTTGTGAAGGTCCCCAATGTTGTCGGAATGACTGCCGCTCAGGCAAATCGAACTCTTGCCGATGCGGGATTAAACATAAGTATATCCGGAACCGATACAGAAGGTTCTCAAGCCGTTTCGCAGTCTGTAAATCACTCGGAGATTGTCGAAAGCGGAACTATAATAACGGTCGAATTCAGAGATTATTCAAACATTACCGATTAGAAAGGCTTAAAGTATGCTTCTTGAAAAAGTTTTTGAAAATATCAAAATAAAAAAGACAAATATTTCTTTTGACAGAGAGTGTGTGGGAATAACCGAGAGCAGTAAGCGCGTAAAAGAGGGAAGTGTTTTTTGTGCACTGTGCGGAGAGCGTGTTGACGGAAACAGATTTATTCCTCAGGCACTTGCCGCAGGAGCAATTTGCATTGTTACCGAAACCGAACCGGATAAAGATATTCCGTTCGTGCTTGTAGATGATGCGAGAAGTGTTTTTTCAAGGCTTCTTTCGAATTTTCATTCGCACCCGGAAAAATCTTTCAAATATACCGTAGCGGTTACGGGAACAAACGGAAAAACATCGACAACCCTTATGTTAAAGTCCATTTTTGAGAGAGCGGGTTATAAGGTCGGACTTATAGGTACAATGAAGTATCTTATAGGCGATAAGGAGTACAACTGCGAATCCGAAGGTAATCTTCTGACGACTCCCGATCCGGAAAATTTTTACGCACTTCTTGATATAATGAGACAGGAAAAAACCGATGTTCTTGTCATGGAAGCTTCATCTCATGCTTTGGCGATGGATAAGCTCGGAGATATCGTGTTTGACTGCGGAGTGTTTACCAATCTCACCCGTGATCATCTCAATTTTCACGGCACGGTTGAAAATTATCGCGACGCAAAAGCAAAACTTTTTAAAATGTCGAAGATATCCCTCATAAACGACGACGATCCCATGTCTTCCTATATGAGACAGTCGGCTTCGGGCAGTGTTTTCGGATATTCCGTCAATGATATCAGCAGTGACTTTAACGCAAAGAGTGTGCGTTATTCGGGAGCACTCGGTGTGGATTATGTTTTTCTCGCAAAAGAGGTAATCTTTCGCATATTTGTCGGAATACCCGGAACTTTTTCGGTGTATAATTCTTTGGCTGCCGCTTCCTGTGCCTATGTTCTCGGTATTGACAGAGAGGCAATAGTCGATGGACTCCGTGACATAAACCGTGTCGAAGGCAGATTTGACAGGGTGGATATAGACGCTCCGTTTTCGGTTATTATAGATTTTGCTCATACTCCCGACGCAATGGAGAATGTACTGAAAACGGTAAGGAGTTTTGCACCCGCATCGGTTATTACGGTCTTCGGATGCGGAGGAGACAGAGACCGTACGAAACGGCCGATAATGGGGGAAATTGCCTCAAGAATGAGCGACAAAGTGATTGTTACATCGGATAATTCGAGGACTGAAAACCGTGAAAAAATTATTGACGAAATAATGGAAGGTATAGATAAACACTTTGAGTGTGTCAGAAGAATAAGCGACCGTACCGCAGCGATTCGTGCGGCTATGGATATTGCCGAAAAAAATGATGTTATAATGCTTTTGGGAAAAGGTCATGAGGAATATGAGATAGACGAAAGCGGAAAGCATCATTATTCCGAGCGGGAAGAAGTCGTTAAGTATTATAATATCATGAAGTCGGAGGGAAAATTATGATACCGATGAAACTTTCCGAAATAGCGAGACTTCTCAATGTTGAATTTTCGGGAGATGACAGGCTTATAACGGGAATCTCAACGGATTCGAGAACCGTTTCGGAAAATGAACTTTTTGTTTCAATCGTCGGTGAAAAATTTGACGCTCATGATTTTATCACGCAAATTAACTGTGCCGCATCTCTTTGTGAGCGGGAGTGCCCGCCGACTTCTTTCCCTCAGCTCAGAGTGAAGTCCTGTGTTGAAGCACTCGGCAAAATCGCTTCTTACAATGCTCGTCTTTCAAATCCGAAATGCGTGATTACGCTTACGGGGAGTGTCGGAAAAACGACGACCAAAGAAATGTGTGCCCTGGTGTGTGAGAAAAAATACAAGACGCTTAAAACGGCGGGAAATTTTAACAATCATATAGGCGTTCCGAAAACACTTTTGGGACTTGACGGAAGTTACGGTGCACTCGTTTGCGAAATGGGTATGAGTCATGCGGGAGAGATTGCATATTTGTCCGGCCTTGTTGATTCGGATATTGCGATTATTACGAACATAGGAAACGCACACATAGAAAATTTAAAATCCAGAGAAAATATCGCCAAAGCCAAAACGGAAATTACGGCAGGGCTGAAAAAAGAAGGAATTTTACTTGTAAACGGAGACGAAAAATTGCTCGAAAACATTGAGTTTTCCGGCAAAATAATCCGTGTCGACATGAATTCCAATTCGAGTGTTTATGCAAAAAATATTGTAACGCATGCGAATTCTGTCGAATTTGACTGTGTTTGCTTTGGCAAAACCGCAAAAGTTTTTCTTCCCGTTCCCGGAAAACACAATGTTCACAACGCTCTGTTTGCCATGACGGTCGCTCACTGTATCGGCGTGGACCTGAATATCGCTGCCGAAGCACTCGGAAAATATGTGCCCGCCGGAATGAGACAGCACATATATAATGTCGGAAACAGCACGGTTATTGCCGATTGCTACAACGCCGGAGTTGAATCTATGACAGCATCGCTCGAAACGCTTTCCGATATGAGTTCGGGAAGAATGAGCATTGCGGTTCTCGGCGATATGCTGGAACTCGGAGATATGAGTGAAGAACTCCATCGCAAAGTGGGAGAAACTGCGGCAAAAACAAATACAGATGTACTTGTCTGTGTCGGAAACAAAGCCGAGTTTATTGAAATTTCCGCACTTGAACACGGGTTAAAAGAGGCATATTATTTTAAAACGCACGAAGAAGCGGCAAAATTTTTATCGGCTTACAGAGATAAAAACGCAGTGATTCTTTTTAAAGCCAGCCGTGCCATGCAGTTTGAAAAACTTGCCGAAATATCGGGATTTTCCGAAAAATAAAGGAGTTAATGATGAAAGCAGTTCAATTTGCCCTGCCTTTTATATTGAGTCTCATTGTTACTTTTGTCCTTGAAAAAAAATTTATCCCGGCACTCATGCGGATAAAAATGGGGCAATACATTCTCGATATAGGTCCGAGATGGCATAAATCAAAAGAGGGTACCCCAACAATGGGAGGAATATTTTTTATATCGGGTACGGTAATTGCTTTTCTTGTTACAGGTTTGATTTCCTCTCTGAAAAATTCGAATTTTTCCGATTTGTCCGTGCTTGTGACGGCACTTCTTTTCGGAGCTATCGGATTTATAGACGACTATACGAAGTTTGTAAAAAAGCAAAACAAGGGACTTACCGCTCGCACAAAACTTATTTTGCAGCTTGCGGTGAGCACTTTGTTCCTGTTTTCAATGACACGGCTCGGAATAATAAGCACACAGCTTGAACTGCCTTTTGTGAAAAAAACAGTGGAACTCGGAATTGTGTATTACATATTCGCACTGTTTTTTATAGCGTTCGTTGTCAACAGTGTAAATCTTACCGACGGAATAGATGGGCTTGCCGGCAGTATAACTCTTATTGTGACAGTATTCTTTGCTTCTCTTGCTTTCAAAAATTCCGATTATTCTTTTCTGTCTCTCACTGGAGCGGTAGCCGGAGGGCTTTGTTCGTTCCTTTATTACAACATAAATCCCGCAAAAATTTTTATGGGAGATACGGGGTCTCTGTTTTTGGGGGGATTTGTCGTCTGTACGGCGTTTAAGCTTAACTGCCCGCTCATAATCGTGTTTGCTGGACTTTGGTATATGATAGAAGCTTTATCGGTCGTACTGCAGGTGGCTTCGTTTAAGCTGTTTAAAAAACGCATTTTCAAAATGGCACCGATACATCATCATTTTGAGATGTGCTCATGGTCGGAACACCGAATTGTCCGTACATTTTCGTTTTTTACCGCAGTTATGTGCATTATAGCGTATTTTTCTTTTTATTAAAAAATATTCGGAGGGTTACAGGTGATAAGCGGGAACTCGAAAGCAAAAAAAATAACCGATGAAAAAAGGCGACAGTCGGAAAACGGAACGCGGAAGAGTGCGGAAACTTCCCGCAGTATATCCGAAGAAAAGCTTGCCGCAAATAAAAAAAGTCCCCGTCCCGTTGCGACGAGGAAGTCGTTGGGCACAAAGAATACCGAAGACACTGATGAAAGTCTCGTCCGTGTAAAATCGGGAGTGGACAGGCCTTTTTTACTCATAGTTTTGACTCTCGTTGCACTCGGAACCATAATGGTTTTTTCCGCAAGTTACGCATATGCAAAGCAAAATTACAATGACAGTTACTTTTTTGCGACAAGGCAGATAAGGTGGGTAATTGTCGGAAGTGCCGTTATGTTTCTTGTTTCCCATTTCGGAGATTATCTTTTGATAAGGACTTTTCAAAAGCCGTTTTTTTACATTTCCATGTTCTTCATGGCGATAGTTCCTTTTTTGGGGTTTGATGCCGGAGGAGCTACACGCTGGTTTCAGATAGGTCCTATAAACTTTCAGCCGTCGGAATTTGCGAAAATCGCAATTATACTTTATTTTGCCGATTATATCGCAAAAAACAAGGGAGCCGGGAAAACCGTAATAGGTCAGGCACTTCCTTATCTTGCGGTCGGCGGATATATGGGCATAACCCTTTTGCTTGAGCCTCACATTTCTTGCTGTATAATAGTCCTCCTTCTTATTTTTGTACTTATGTTTTTCGGAGGTGTTTCCAGAAAGCTCATTTTTGTTCTTTCTGTTACCGCCGTAATTGCGGTTGCGGCAATGATTGCGGTTTCTTCTCACGCACAGGCGAGAATACTTGCGTGGCTGCATCCGGAGCAATACGAGGCTGATGCATGGCAGTCGATACAGTCACTTTATGCGATAGGATCAGGAGGTTTGTGGGGAGTAGGTCTCGGACAGAGTACTCAAAAGCATCTTTACCTTCCGGAACCGCAAAACGATTATATTTTCCCCATACTTTGCGAAGAACTCGGATTTATCTTCGCGGCGGGCGTTCTGCTTTTGTTTACGGCACTTATATGGCGGGGTGTATATATTGCAAAACACTCACCGAGCATTTATTCCTGTCTTGTTGTCGTGGGAATTATCGCACAGGTCGGGATACAGACTTTTTTGAATATTGCCGTGGTGACAAATACGCTTCCGACGACGGGTATCCCATTGCCGTTCTTCTCGTACGGAGGAACATCGCTTATAATACTTATGGCCGAAATGGGAATGATTTTGAATATTTCACGCTATTCATATATAAGAAAGGATAAATGACAATGAGAGTGTTACTGTCAGGCGGAGGCACGGCGGGGCATATAAATCCCGCACTTGCCATTGCCGAAAAAATAAAAGAAGAAGTTCCCGATGCACAAATAGCTTTTGTCGGAACTCCGGCGGGCATGGAAAACCGCCTTGTGACAAATGCGGGATATGAGATATTTCATGTAGATGTAAAAGGGTTTCAGAGAAAACTTACACCGAAAAATATTCCTATTGCGTGGAAAGCACTTGTCTCACCGGTTAAGGCGGGAGGAATAATAAAAAAATTTAAGCCCGACATCGTAATAGGTACCGGCGGGTATGTAAGCTGGCCGGTGGTAAAAGCTGCCGCCGACCGAAAAATTCCGACGCTCATTCACGAACAAAACGCTCAGGCGGGTGTTACGACGAAAATGCTGTCAAAAATCGTGGATAAAGTCATGATAAGTTTCGATGCAACCGCCGAACAGCTTCATGCAAAGCGTGAGAACATCATTTTAACGGGCAATCCCGTAAGAACGGAGCTTTTCCGAATGAATAAGTCGGAGGAAAGAGAGCGTCACGGAATTGCGTGCGGGACTCCGTATATATTGAGCTACGGGGGAAGTCTCGGTGCCCGTGCAATAAACGACACGGTGTTTTCTATCATAAAAAGCGGTGCGTTTTCTTCACGGGGATTTTTTCATACTCATGCGGTCGGTTCTTACGAATGGAGCAGAAGGAAAGAGGAAATCGCAAAATTCGAAAAAAATGAGTTGCTTGAAGTATGCGAATACATTTACGATATGCCTTCCAGACTGTGTGCCGCCGATATTGTAATATCCCGTGCCGGTGCGATTACATTGGCTGAGCTTGCGGTATTGGGCAAACCCGCAATTTTGGTTCCCTCACCGAATGTTACCGACAACCATCAATTTAAAAATGCGAGTGTGGTTGAAAAAAGCGGTGCGGCCGTAATGATAGAGGAAAATAATTTAACGCCGGCCTTGCTCGAAAAAACCGTTACGGAAATTCTTTCGGACGGAGCAAGGCTTGAAGAAATGGGAAAGGCCGCAGAAAAACTCGCAATAAAAGATACTCACGAAAGAATATGGAAAACCGTTAAAGAATTGACGGATAAGAGGACTTAAAGATGACAGATGAAACAAAAATCCGTAAAATAAGGGAAAAAGCACAAAACAAGCAGAAGAACACGAAAAAATTTTTTGCTGTCGCTTTTATTTTGTGCCTTGCCGTGTTTTCGGTTTTTGTGTTTCTGAAACTTTTTGTAATCAAAAAAACAGAAGTGATTATGCCGGAAAATACCTTTTTGACCGCAGATGCCGTAATAAGTAAAACAGGCGTTAAAACGGGGGATAATCTTCTGCTTGCGAGTAAAAAAGAGATAGAAAAAAATCTCACATCCGCATATCCTTATATAAAAAGCGTAAAAGTCGAGAAAAAATTTCCGTCATCGCTGAGAATTTCGCTTGAACTCAATTCTCCGGCAATGCGGATTGAAATAGGAGGAAAAAACTTTGTTCTTTCTTCCGACGGCAAAGTGCTTTTTTCACTTGAAGAGGACTCTGAAATTTTGAGCCGAACGGCAAATCTTGTGACACAGGGTGTTACAAAATGTGTTCAGGGAGAAAAGATAGGTTTTAAGGATAAGGACAGCTTAAAAATCGTAACGGATATATACCAAGCTTTTGAAAAGTATTCTCTGTCGGATAAACTGACATATATCGACATTACCGACAAATATAATATAAAGCTGCAGCTTGACGAAAGGCTGGATATCGTTTTCGGCACATTCGACAATGTCGAAGCAAAAGTCGAAATGCTTTCTTTGGATTATGAAAAAGAGTTCCAAAACCTGAAGGCAAAGATAGATATTTCCGACGGAAAAGATGCGTTTGTATATGTATACGGCAGCTGAAACAATAAAAATTATGAAAAATTTATAAAAATTTCAAAAAAACCTTGCAAAACTTGAAAAAGTGTATTAATATATATAATAAGAGTATTATCCCATTAGATAAATTAGGAGGACGACAAAATGCCTGAATACGGAGAAAGCCTTGTTAACATCAAGGTAATTGGCGTCGGAGGCGGCGGAAACAATACAGTAAACAGAATGATTAAAGCGGGAGCTGCGGGTGTAGAATTCATTGCTATCAATACCGATATGCAGGCTCTCAAGCGTTCATGTGCCGAAAAAAAGATTCCTATCGGTGAGAAATTGACAAAGGGACGCGGAGCCGGTGCAAATCCGGAAGTCGGCAAGAAAGCTGCCGAGGAATCACTTGATGAAATCAATTCGGCGGTTGAGAGTGCCGATATGGTGTTTATCACTGCCGGCATGGGCGGAGGTACCGGTACGGGTGCGGCATCGGTTGTTGCGAAGGCGGCACGCAGTAAGGGTATACTTACGGTCGGCGTTGTAACAAAACCTTTTGCCTTTGAAGGAAAGCAGCGTATGGAAAGAGCCGAAACCGGAATTGCGGAACTTAGCGAGCAGGTTGACGCACTTATCGTTATTCCCAACGAGAGACTGAAGATGGTTTCGGAAACGAGAATTACGCTTGCCAACGCATTCGACATTGCCGACGGAGTTCTTTCACGCGGAGTTCAAAGCGTATACGAACTTATCAATATGGACGCTATTGTAAACCTTGATTTTGCCGATGTTACGGCGATTATGGCAAATGCGGGCCTCGCACATATGGGTGTGGGAAGCGGTAAAGGCAAGGATAAGGCAGATCTTGCCGCACGCATGGCAATTTCGAGTCCTCTGCTTGAAACTTCCATTGCAGGTGCGACCGGTATCATCGTAAATATTACGGCTTCTCCCGATATTGGGCTTGATGAAATTGATTATGCTTCCAATATGATTGCGGAAGAGGCAAATTCCGAAGCGAATATCATCTGGGGTGCTGCGTTTGACGATACTTTGGAAGATGAAATGAAGATTACTGTCATAGCTACAGGATTTGATATTGCCAAGAAGAAAGAAGCTGCGGCAAAGAGTGAAGAAAAAGCTGAAGATAAACCGCAGGCTGAAACAGGCGATATAAACGACATTGACACAATTATCAATATGCTCAGAAGTAAATAATTCGATTTTTTGAAAAAAATACTTGATTTTGCAAAACAGTTGTGT
Organism: uncultured Oscillospiraceae bacterium; assembly: GCA_964558655.1. GTDB lineage: Bacteria > Bacillota > Clostridia > Oscillospirales > SIG627 > RGIG6353. The sequence goes on from CAZLEX010000002.1 coordinate 47,663, forward strand.
TATAATATGTGCACTTGTGTTGCGATTAGTTTGTGCAACCGTATAAAATACTGAAGATGCCGTTTTGCATAAGCGGCTTTATATAGGAGGTGTTTGCAAAATGGCAAAATGCGAAGTTTGCGGAAAAAGCGTTGCTTTCGGTTTGAAAGTGTCTCACTCTAACAGAAAGACCAACCGCACATGGAAGCCCAACATCAGAAAAGTAAGAGCAGTTGTTAACGGAACTCACAAGAAAATGTATGTTTGTTCCCGTTGCCTTCGTTCTGACAAGGTTCAGCGTGCTTAAACAGTTAAGAGAAAAATGCACCCGCAAGGGTGCGTTTTTTTGTTCGCCTGCGGTTCTGCAAAAAAATAAAGCAAGTTTTTTAAAAGCTATTGAAAAAACAGAAAAAATATGATACAATATAAAACAACAAAAAACAAAGCTTGTGATGAGAATTTGAGAATGTCAAGCGAATTTTAGAAAGGATTTGTTATATGAAGCATTTCGATATAAAAACGCACATATATTTCGGTGAAAATTCTCTTGACCGCCTCTCAGAACTTCCCTATAAAAAAGCACTCATCATTTCCGATCCTTATGTTGTTAAAAGCGGAATGGTACATTTGATTACCTCCCGACTTCAGCAAGCCGGCATTGAGTGGCAGATTTTTGACGATGTAATTCCGGATCCGCCGATTGAGAAAATCACGCTTGGTGTATCTGCCGTCCTTGAAGCTCGTGCCGACCTTCTTATTGCTGTCGGCGGAGGTTCTGCTATCGACTCGGCGAAAGCTATACGCGAGGTGGCGGGGAAGATTGATTCTTCCATGTCCCGTCCCGCACTTATCGCAATACCGACAACAAGCGGAACCGGAAGTGAGGTAACATCTTTTTCCGTTATTACCGACCACAAAAATCAGACAAAAATTCCTCTTGCCGACGATACACTTTTGCCCGATGAGGCAATTCTTGACGCAGAGCTTGTAAAGACTGTACCGCCTTCTGTTACAGCCGATACCGGAATGGATGTTTTTACTCATGCACTTGAATCTTATGTAAGTACTAACAACAATGAATTTTCGGCGGCTCTTGCGGAAAAAGCAATCGAGATAACGGGTTCGTTCCTTTTGCGTTCTTACCTTGACTGCAACGATACTCATGCCCGTCAGAAGATGCATGTGGCTTCCTGTCTTGCCGGACTTGCCTTTAATACGGCTTCTCTCGGACTTAATCACGGTATGGCTCATCAGCTTGGTGCGAACTTTCACATCCCTCACGGAAGAGCAAATGCACTTCTGCTTCCTCATGTAATTGAATATAACAGTGAAATTGACAAATATTCCAGATTGAAAACCGATTATCCGAAACATGTACGCAAATATGCAACTGTGGCGAGAACACTCGGATTGCAGAATTTTAACATTGTGACAACCGTTCGAGCTCTTTCAAACTGGTGTCAGTTTATGATGAAAGAAATGGATATGCCTCTTTCGGTTTCCGAAATGAATGTATGTACCCGCGAGGAGTATTTTGCACAGATTCCCATGATGGCGGAAGCGGCTTTGAGAGACGCTTGTACAAAGACAAATCCGAGAGTCCCGACAATTAAAGATATAGAGATGCTTTATATGCAGTTGTGGTGAATTTCAGTCAAGCCGTCGGCACTTTGCCGGCGGCTGATTTTTTTAGCACTTTTTGCTTTCAAAAGCGAAAAAACAAATTTATTCACAATATGTTTACAGAAAAAATAAAAAATATTGCGATTACCTATTGACTTTTTTGGCTTTGCGTGGTAAATTTATATCGTTGATTAGCACTTTGCAATAAAGAGTGCTAAAAAATAAAAAGGCGGAGGGGAGAAGCTTGGAGTTAAATGACAGAAAAAAGAAGATATTAAAGTCGATAGTCGACACATATATTTTGTCGGGAGAGCCTGTCGGTTCAAAATATCTTTCGGATTCTATCGGGCTTAATGTTTCGCCGGCAACAATCAGAAACGAAATGAGCGAGCTTGAGCGACTTGGGCTTTTGGAACAGCCTCACACCTCAGCGGGAAGAGTTCCCTCAAGTCACGGATTCAGAGTATATGTCGAAAATCTCATGAACGATTATTATCTTTCAATTGAAGAAATATCGGTTTTAAATGAGATAATGAATTCAAAGATAAAGAGATTGAACACGGTCATCGAGGACATTACGAGAGTTTTGTCGGAAATGACGGATTACACGGCTTTTGCTTACACTGAGAAGAGTACGGCTATAACCGTAAAGCATTTTGAGGGAGTGCTTCTTACAAAAAATTCATTCCTTCTTGTTATGGTAACTTCTTCCGACAATGTCAAAACACAGCAGGTAAAAAGCGAATATACTATTAATTCCGAAATACTCGGACAGCTGTTGAAAGTGCTTAACGAAAATCTTGCCGGAGTGACGGTCGATTCGATAAGTATGGAAATCTTCTACAAAATGCAGGATATTCTCGGAGTTTACGCCGACATTCTTATGGGGATAATCAAAAATGTGATATCCGTTATACGCGAAGAGGAAGAATGTAAAGTTTATCTTGACGGAATGTCAAATCTTTTGAAGTATCCCGATTTTTCCGATATAGAAAAAACGCGTACAGTACTTTCACTTCTTGAAGAAAAGCAGGAATTGCTTTCACTTATAAGTAAAAACTCGGGAGACCGCGAAGGACTGAATGTTCTTATCGGTGACAAAAATTTGCGTGAAGGGCTTGACCAAACAAGTTTTGTTTATCATAAATTCAACATAGGCGATAATATGACGGGCGTTTTCGGACTTATAGGTCCGCACCGAATGGACTATTCGGGAGTTATCGCACGGCTTGAATATGTTGTTAAAAATTTAATCGGAGAAAATCCGCCGAAAAATAATGACGATTAGTTACGAAAGGACAGAATATGGGCGAAAACATGAAAGATATTCCCGAAACTCAGGATACGGAAGAGATTTCCGTCAATGAAGAGGAGGAAAAAGCCGAAGAGACGGAAGAAAACGGAAATACTGCCGCAAATGACGAATATAAAGATTTGTATGACAAGTATTTACGCCTTCTTGCCGAATTCGATAATTTCAAAAAGCGTACACAGAAAGAAAAAGAGAGCATATATTTTTCTGCAAAATCAGATGTGGTCTCTTCTCTTCTCCCGGTTATAGATAATTTTGACCGTGCGGAAAAAATTATCGAAGACGAAGCGGTCGCAGAGGGAGTGCGTTTAATTCACAAACAGTTTGACGAGTTTTTGAAAAAACTCGGAGTTGAGGAAATTCCCGCACAGGACTGTGAATTCGATCCCAATTTTCATTCGGCTGTAGTGCACGAAGAGGTTGAGGGAGGTCCGGAAAATACCGTTTCCGAAGTGCTTCAAAAAGGTTACAAACTCGGAGACCGTGTAATACGGCACGCAATGGTTAAGGTGATAAATTAGCTTGAATGAGCTTTTTATAAATTAATTTGTAAATACAGAAGAAAGATAGAGGTATTAATTATGGCAAAAATTATAGGTATTGACCTTGGTACAACAAATTCCTGCGTAGCGGTTTACGAAGGCGGAGAGCCCAGCGTAATCCCGAATCCCGAAGGAGCGAGAACAACTCCGTCGGTTGTTGCGTTTTCAAAATCCGGAGAGAGACTTGTCGGACAGATTGCAAAGCGTCAGGCTATAACAAATCCCGACTGCACTATAAGCTCCATTAAGCGTGATATGGGTACAAACAGAAAAGTTGCAATAAACGGTAAGGAATATACTCCTCAGGAAATCTCGGCAATGATTCTTCAGAAGCTTAAAGCCGATGCGGAAAGCTTTCTCGGAACAAGCGTTTCGCAGGCAGTTATAACCGTACCCGCATATTTTACAGACGCACAGCGTCAGGCGACTAAAGACGCCGGAAAAATTGCCGGACTTGAGGTAATGAGAATTATAAACGAGCCTACGGCGGCAGCTCTTGCTTACGGCCTTGACAAAGAAACCGAGCAGAAAATAATGGTTTATGACCTTGGCGGAGGAACTTTCGATGTTTCCATTCTCGAAATTTCCGACGGAGTTTTTGAAGTTCTCGCAACTGCGGGAAATAACAGACTCGGCGGCGACGATTTCGACGCAAGAATTATAGATTGGATGGCAGATCAGTTTAAGGCTGAACACGGTATTGACCTTCGTCTTGACAAAACAGCTCATCAGAGACTTAAAGAAGCAGCCGAAAAGGCTAAAATCGAACTTTCCGGTATGGCTTCCACCGAAATCAGTTTGCCGTTTATCGCGGTTGATGCAAACGGTGCCAAGAACTTTGAAACAACTCTCACTCGTGCAAAATTCAACGAACTCACCGCAGACCTCGTTGAAAAGACAATGACACCTACCAAGCAGGCACTTTCCGATGCCGGACTTTCACCTTCTCAGATTGATAAGGTACTTCTCGTCGGCGGTTCTTCGAGAATTCCCGCCGTTCAGGAAGCTGTAAAGAAATTCACCGGAAAAGAACCCTTCAAGGGAATTAACCCGGACGAATGTGTTGCTGTCGGTGCGGCTATACAAGGCGGTGTTTTGGGTGGTGATGTAAAAGATGTCGTATTGCTTGATGTTACACCCCTTTCTCTCGGTATTGAAACGCTCGGCGGTGTATTTAACAAACTCATTGAAAGAAATACAACCATTCCGGTAAAGAAGAGTCAGGTTTATTCAACGGCTGCCGATAATCAGACTTCCGTCGAAATTCATGTTCTTCAGGGTGAGCGTGAAATGGCACGCGACAATAAGACTTTGGGCCGTTTTGTTCTTGACGGAATTATGCCTGCGATGAGAGGCGTTCCGCAGATTGAGGTTACATTTGATATTGATGCCAACGGAATTGTAAATGTTTCGGCACTTGATAAAGGTACGGGCAAAGAACAGCATATTTCCATAACGGCTTCCTCCAATATGTCTCAGGAAGATATCGAAAAAGCCGTTAAAGATGCCGAGCTTCATGCAGAAGAAGACAGAAAGCATAAAGAGTCCGTTGAGATTCGCAACAATGCCGAAAATCTTGTTTTCCAGAGTGAAAAGATTTTGAATGAAGCGGGAGACAAGATTACCGCCGATGACAAGGCTCCGGTTAATGCGGCTATCGAAAAGCTTCGTGAAACTCTCAAGGGAGATGATACGGACGCAATCAAAGCCGATACCGATGCTTTGACTCAGGCGTTTTACAAGATATCCGAGAAGATTTATCAGCAGAACGGTGCCGGCGGATTTGATCCCAATGCACAGCAGGGCGCGGCAGGCGGCACTGCGGGAAATGACGGCGTTTACGATGCCGATTTTACGGATAAAAGCGAGCAGTGATAATACGGTTTGAGGGGCTGAAAATGCCCCTCAATAGTCATGTTTTAGAAAGGACATAATCCAGGACATATGGCACAGAAACGAGACTATTACGAAGTACTCGGAGTGAGTAAAAGTGCGAGTGCCGATGAAATAAAAAAGGCTTTTCGCAAACTTGCAAAAAAATATCATCCCGATATGAATCCGGGTGATGCTACATGCGAGGAAAAATTTAAAGAAGTTAACGAGGCATACGAAGTGCTCTCGGATTCCGAAAAAAAGGATTTGTACGACAAGTACGGTCACGACGGACTTGATCCCAACTTTAACGCGGGCGGATTCGGTGGCGGCGGATTTGGCGGATTCGGCATGGATTTTGATATGGGAGATATTTTCTCCAATATTTTCGGCGGCGGATTTTCTCAAGGATCTTCCCGTCGCGGTCCCGCACGAGGAAGTGACATAGGTGTACGCGTTATGCTTTCCTTTGAAGAGGCGGCAAAGGGTTGTAAAAAAGATGTTACATTTACCAAAGTCGATGCCTGTTCGGAATGTGGAGGAAGCGGAGCCGCCAAAGGTTCATATCCCGAAACTTGCCCGAAATGTCAGGGAACCGGGCAGGTCAGAGTTCAGCAAAGGACCGCTTTCGGTATTATGCAGTCAACCCATTCATGCGATAACTGTCACGGCAAGGGAACAATTATAAAGAATCCCTGTAAGAAATGCGGTGGCAACGGAGTTGAAAAGAAGACAAAGACTTTCGAGGTAAATATACCTGCCGGTATCGACAATCTTCAAAGGGTTGTTGCGCGCGGGCAGGGTAATGTCGCTCCAAACGGCGGCGTTGCCGGAGACCTTGTTGTCGAGGTAGGTATTCGTCCTCACCCGATTTTCGAACGGGACGGGTACAATATTTACTGTGATGTTCCCATAAGTTTCACTGAGGCGGCACTTGGTGCAACCGTTTCCATACCGACACTTGACGGCGATTACAGTTATAAAATTCCGGAGGGAACTCAAACGGGTTCGACCGTCACCCTCAGAGGAAAAGGTATACAGATTCTTAATTCCCGTTCACGCGGAGATCTTATCTTCAAGGTTACGGTTGAGGTTCCGAAAAATTTAAGCGAGACACAGAAAAAGCTTCTTCGCGAATTTGAACAAAGCTGTGACGATCACAATTTGTCGGCAAAGGCTACATTTAAAGAAAAAATAAAGAATATATTTAAAAAGTAATTTAAAGTTTGCTCAAGTTATTCGGAAAGACGGAAAAATGCCGTGCATAATTTTGCACGGTTATTTTCTTTTTGTGTTTTAAGACGCAAATTCATTGATTTTATTTTTTGCATATGGTAGAATAAAAAAGGGGAGGCGATTAATATGTCGGAAAAAATCAATTTTACGCCCGATCAGATGCTTGCGATAAATACAGAGGGGAGGGATATACTTGTAAGTGCCGCGGCGGGAAGCGGTAAGACGGCGGTGCTCACAAAGCGTGTGCTTAACAGATTAGTCAGCTCTTCCCAAAAAGCCGATATTACGGATTTCTTGGTGGTGACATTTACGGTTTCGGCCGCCGCCGATTTGAAAAAGAAGTTATCCGAAGGTATCCGTGATGAAATGAAGTGTGACGGAGCCGATATCTCAAGGCTTCGCCGTCAGCTTTTGTCGCTTTCGTATGCCAAAATCGCCACGATAGATTCATTTTGCCGTTTTATTGTTAAAGACTGTTCGCAGGATTTGGGATTGCCATCCGGAATGAATTTGGCAGACGAGGACGAAATAAAGGCACTTGCAAAAGAAATAATGGACGAAACGGTTGAAAAATTTTATGCCGAAAGCGGAGAAGACAGTGACTTTTTGCTGCTTGCCGAAACTTTTTCCGATGCAAGAGGCGACGCAAATCTTGTTCCGTCGCTTTTGCTCATATATGACCGTATAATGCAATATCCCGCTCCCATGTCGCTACTCGGTGAAAATTTAGCTGATTTGAAAAGTATATTGGCACTGAGAGGCAAAGAATCTGTTTTTTCCACTTCTCTCTTATCGTCTCTTAGAGACGATATAAAAGAAAAACTGTTTTTGGCAAGCAAATTTTTCAGTGAAGCAAAGAAATTGTGCGAGCTTGATGAAGATGCGTGGAATAAATATCTCCCCGTAATCGAAAAAGACGAAGAATTTGTAAAAAGCCTAAAAGAAGCCCTTGATGTTTCATACGATGAATTTAACAAAATTCTTCGGCTTAACATTCACGATAATATGCCGCAAATTCGAGGCAGAAGTACAGATGAAGTGCTTGAGCGTATAAAGTCAATGAGGAAATCCGGCCGTGACATTATTTCATCATTGATCAAGAAATTAGGCGTGGAAAGCGAAGAGGAAATTTTCAGTCAGCTTGAAATACATATAAAAGTTCTTGAAGCGGCAAATAAAGTTATATGTGACTTTCACGAAGCTTTTACCGAAGAAAAGAAAAAGCAAAGAATAATGAATTTTTCGGATATGAGTCACTACGCTCTTTCGGCTCTTGTTGTCGAGGGAAGTTATGACAGAAAGAACGGCACTTTTGAAAAAACACCCTATGCAAAAGCTTTGACGGAGAGTTTTTCTCAGATACTTATCGACGAATATCAAGATGTAAACGAATTGCAGGATTTGATATTCCGTGCGGTTTCAAATTCTAAAAATCGCTTCATGGTAGGGGATATCAAGCAAAGCATTTATGCTTTCAGAGGTGCAACTCCCGAAATTTTCGAGCATTACCGCGATGTATTTTTGCCTATTACATCTTCCGATGACAAAAGCGACGCTCCGGGAACCGTGTTCCTGCAAAACAATTACCGTTCAGACGGCTCCATAATCGATTTTACAAATGCTGTCTTTTCAAAATTGATGAATCACGATGAAAAAAAATATCTTGAAAAAGACGAGCTTGTTTTTTCAAAGAAAGAGGACGCTCACAATCCCGTAGAACTCGTTCTCTTTGAAGACGAAAAAAGCGACGAACAAAATTCCGAAGCCGAATATGTTGCCGACGAAATTATCAAGCTTACATCTTCCGGCGAGTGTAAATATTCCGATATCGCAATACTTGCACATAACAGAGCGACGCTTGAAAAAATGAAAGAAGTTTTTGACGAGAAAAAAATCCCGTGCGAAAACACCGACAAAAGCGGATTTTTCGAATCTTATGAAATCCTTTCTCTTATTTCTTTCTTGAGGGCGGTATCCAATCCGACCGATGATTTGGCTTTGGCGACGGCTATGACTACTTTGCCGTTTACATTTTCTCCCGACGAACTTTTTGAAATAAGAAAATACGATAAAAAACGCGGGTATTATTTTGCTCTTGTCAAAGCATCGCTTGAGGAAGGCGAACTCGGAGAAAAGTGCCGGGATTTTCTTGAATTTATCGATTCGATGCAAGAGTGGTCACAAAATAATTCCTGTGACAGCACTGTTTGGAAAATAATTGAAAGAACAGAGTTCTTCCGTCAGATAAACGCACTTTCGAATCCTGCCGAACGGCGTGAAAATGTGATTTTGTTTTACGAACTTTCCCGCAAATTTTCACGAGGGGAGTCTAAAAGTATAGGGGCATTTTGCGATTATTTTGAAAATTTCGAGAAAAGCGGCAGCAAAAAATCCGGTCATAAGAAATTTTCCGATGCGGTAAATCTGTTAACTTTTCACTCGTCAAAGGGATTGCAGTTTCCGGTGGTTTTCGCTGTTGGACTTGGGGATTGTATAAATAAGTCCGACAGCAGAAATAAAATTGTTTTTTCGCAGTTGGGGCCGTTTTTCGATTTGCCTCATTTGAACCCTTGCACGCATATAATTTCCTATTTAAGAAAGAGTGCTTCGGTTTCTGTCGAAAAATCGTCTGTCGATGAGGAGCTTCGTATTTTATATGTTGCTTTTACGAGAGCCGAAAAGCGATTGTACATTACGGCAAAAACAAAGACAGCATCGCTGAAAAAAACGGCTTCCAATGCTTCGATGTGTAAAGAGTTTTTTTCTCATACCGTAAAAAATGCCGTAACTTTTATTTCGTTTTTGGCAAGTGCCCTACACGAAAATCCGACATTTTTAAAGGCGATTTCGAATGACGCCGAATATGTGCGTGAAAGTTCTCCCACACTCTGCGTGAGTGTAATAAAAAACGGATTTAAAAGTAAATTATCCGTAACGGAAAAAGAAAAAAATGACGAATTGCATCTAAACCTTTCGGACGAAGAAATACTGTTTGCCATGCGTGAACTGCCTGAGAAAAAGATTTATTCCGTCCCCTTCAAAATATCGGTTTCCGATTTGAAAGACGGAACAAGCGAATACGGCGGGGAGGAAAAGAGCGTGGAATTTGTTTGTGCCCCGCAGTTTATAAATCCTCAAAACGAGGAGTCTTTTGCGTTTGAAGGCACATCTATGCACACTTTTATGCAGTTTTGTTCTTTTGACTTGTCGGGAGAAGAAGATTGCCGTCGGGAAGGGAAGAGGCTTGCCGAAGAAGGATTTATTCTTCCCGAACACGAAAAATGTCTCGACTATAAAAAACTTGCCCGCTTTTTTGATTCAAACCTCTTTAAGCAGATAAAAGCAAGCAAGAGAGTAGAAAGAGAAAAAAGGTATACTCTCAAGATAGGTGCCGATAAATTATTCCGTGATATAAATGCAGATGACAGCGAGAGCGTTCTCATGCAGGGAGTTATCGACTGCTTTTTTGAAAATGACGACGGCACGGTTACTTTGGTGGATTTTAAAACCGATAGAGTTAAGAGGGACGGCGGACGCGAAATACTCATTAAAAGACATTCGCGGCAGCTTTGCCTGTATGCCGAGACGCTGTCACAGATACTTCATAAAGAGGTAAGCAAAATATACATATATTCCTTTGCTCTCGACAGCGAAGTGGAAATAGTCGGATATTGACGGAAAAATTCCCGAAATGTTATGGTATTTTACGGCGTTTGTTTGAGTTTGTGCTGTATTGAGCATATATACTGTAAAAAATATTTATGGGCAAAGAATTTAATTGCCATATGAAAGAGGAGGAATTGTCATGAGAGACGGAATTAGCGATTGGGACAGAATGATTGAGGGAAAACTTTACAATTCGGCAAGCAAGGATATTGAAAAACAACATATAAACGGGTTGACAGGCTGTGACAGATTCAACAGAATTCCCGTACGGAGAGCGAAAGCAAAACGGCGGGCATTAGAGAAACTGATACCATCGTCAAAAGGAAAAGAATTCGCTGTATTTGCTCCTTTTTACTGTGAATACGGAGTTAATATTCATGTGGGGAAGGAATGTTTTGTCAACTATAACTGCATTTTCCTTGATGTTTCTCCGATTACTTTGGGCAACGGCGTTTGGATAGGAGCAAATGTAACATTGGCAACACCGAATCATCCCTTTTTGGCTGAAGAAAGATTAAATGCAAACTATCCGGACGGATATCATGACCTTGAATATTCGGCACCGATTACCATAAAGGACGGCTGTTGGATTTGCTCCTCCGCAACTATCTGCGGAGGTGTGACAATCGGGGAAAACAGTATTGTTGCGGCGGGTTCCGTTGTTCTCAGAGATGTTCCTCCCAACAGCATTGTTGCCGGTGTGCCCGCAAAGGTGATCCGACAGATAGACGAAACGGATCGAATTAATGTATGGGAAACTTATGTGAAAAACGAAATTCCCGTATCAGCCGGAAAAAAAGAAAAATGATGCAAAAAGCGGCGTGACAAAAGTCACGCCGTTGATATCTTTATAAAGTAAAGCTAAAAACTATTTTTCATTCATTGATTCATTGAACTTTTTTATTGCATAAAACGATTCGTCGGATATATCGTGTTCCATTTTGCAGGCATCATCGAGTGCGTTTTTTTCGTCAACGCCGAGTGCCATGAGAAATTGCGAAAGGACGGAATGACGCTCAAAAATTTTTTCGGCAATTTGTCTGCCTTCCTCTGTAAGATGCAATGCTCCGTCGGAATCCATTGTCAAAAGCTCTGCGTTTTTCAGAATACCTACCGCACGGGAAACACTCGGTTTTGAATATCCCATATGTTCGGCAACATCTATGCTTCTTACAAATGAATTTTTTTTCGACAAAATCAGAATGGTTTCAAGATACATTTGCCCGGATTCCTCTAAGTGCATAACAATACCTCCTTACAATATGTATGTAATTGTACCACGAAATGACGCCTTTTTCAAGCATTATAAACAAAAATTAAAAATTTTTCAAAAAAAGTATTGACAAAATAAATTGAGGGTGATAAACTTAGATTAAGTTAGCGGAGGCTAACGGAACTATTTTCATAAAAAGGAGATTGATTATGACTTTATTGAACGCACAGGAAGAAAAGGAATATGTCATCGAGTCTATCGATACGGACGATGAAGAGCTTGATTCGTTTCTTTTTTCGTTAGGTTGTTATGTCGGAGAGCCGGTAACCGTTGTGTCTCATCTGAAAGGCGGCTGTGTTGTTTCGATAAAAGACGGCAGATATACAATAGATAATCAGTTGGCTGAACTTATAACAGTTAAATAGTCCTTACGGATTATTTTTTTGAGCTACGGTTAGCCGTGACTAACTCAAACCGTATTTTCGAGGTTAACAGCCTTTAAAATAACCATATATATTTTTAGGAGGATCATAACATGAGAATTGCTTTGGCGGGCAACCCTAACAGCGGTAAGACGACCATGTACAATGCCCTGACCGGCAGAAACGAAAAAGTCGGAAACTGGGCCGGAGTTACGGTTGAAAGAAAGGAGCATGAAATCAAGAAATCGCTTACGGGAGGAAAGAGCGGAATTGTCGCAGTGGACCTTCCCGGTGCGTATTCGATGTCCCCTTTTACATCGGAAGAGAGCATAACCAGCTCTTATGTAAGGAATGAAAATCCCGATGCCATTATAAACATAGTGGACGCTACAAATCTTTCAAGAAGCCTTTTCTTTACAACACAGCTTTTGGAGTTGGGGATACCCGTTGTGGTTGCACTCAATAAAGCCGATATTAACAAAAAGAAAGGCACGAAAATCGACACGCAAAAACTTTCTCAATTACTGAAATGTCCCGTTATAGATACGGTATCGACATCTTCCGAAGGTCTTGAGAGCGTTGTGCTCCGTGCAATAGAGTCTAACGGAAATTCTCAGGAAGCACCGTGGACTCAGGGAGATATCGACCTGAGCAATAAAGAAGAGGTAGTTGCCGCCGATAAACGCCGTTTTGATTTTGTAAACGGTATTGTTAAGTCGACGGAAAACAGAAAAATTCTGACAAGAGAAAAGAATTCGCAGGATAAACTTGACAGAGTTCTTACAAATAAGTGGCTCGGTATTCCGATTTTTGCGGTTGTTATGTTCCTTGTTTTCCAAATCTCGCAGGTATGGGTAGGACCGTGGATCGCTGAGGGATATGTCTTTGAAAAAGACGATACTGTTTCGCTCACATACGGTGAAAATGTTTATGACATGACAAGGCCGGACGAATCCGAAGAGGAAGGAATTCTCGGAAAATGGGAGCTTGACGGAACCGTTATGGACTTCAGTGAGGACGGTACTTTTACTCTTACGCAAAACGGAAGTGTAAAGAGCGGTGAATATACATTTGAAGAAGATGTATTGACTGCCGAACTTGACGGAGAAGAGCTTGATGTCGAGTTCGATTCCAACGATGTCGAAATACCCGGACTTGTAACTCTTATCGAGATGTTTCAGGAAAAAGCGGACGAGTGGCTGGAAGACGCTTCTCCGATTTTGAGAGCACTTTTGGTTGACGGAATTATAGGCGGTGTCGGTGCGGTTGTCGGATTTTTGCCTCTTGTCATGGTTATGTATTTTCTTATTGCACTTTTGGAAGACTGCGGATATATGGCGAGAGTATCTGTCGTGCTTGATCCTATATTCAAAAAAGTCGGTCTTTCCGGTAAATCGGTTATTCCCTTCGTAATCGGAGTCGGCTGTGCCATTCCCGGAGTAATGGCTTCCCGTACAATAAGGAACGAGAGAGAACGCAGAGCTACCGCAATGCTTACTTCGTTTATGCCGTGCGGTGCAAAAATCCCGGTAATTTCGCTATTTGCGGGTGCGTTTTTCGATAATGCCGGCTGGGTAAGCACACTTATGTATTTTTCCGGAATAATTCTCATTTTCTTCGGAGCTTTGATTATTAACAAAATTGCCGGATACAAATCAAGAAAATCGTTTTTCATCATGGAACTTCCCGAATACAAGGCTCCCAGCTTTTTGCGTGCTTTTAAATCCATGTGTTCACGCGGTTGGGCTTACATAGTAAAAGCCGCTACGATTATTTTGCTTTGCAACACGGCAGTTCAGGTTATGGAAAGCTTTACATGGAGCTTTAAAGAGGCCGAAAGTGCGGATGTTTCCATTCTTGCAAGCATTGCACACCCGTTTGCTTATCTGATTGTCCCGGTTGTAGGTATACTTTCCTGGCAGCTTGCCGCCGCTGCGGTTACGGGATTTATCGCAAAAGAAAATGTTGTCGGTACACTTGCGGTATGTTTCGGAATTACCAGTTTTATAGATGTAGAAGAACTTGCTATGATTGAGGGATCGGGTGCCGAAGTTTATGCGGCGTTCGGACTTACAAAGGTCGCGGCTCTGGCTTATCTTATGTTTAATCTTTTCACGCCGCCTTGTTTTGCCGCTATCGGTGCCATGAATTCGGAAATGAAGAGCAAAAAATGGTTATGGGGTGCAATAGGTTTTCAGCTCGGCACCGGATTTACGGTAGGATATCTCGTATATCAAATAGGAACACTTATTACGACAGGCAAATTCGGTGCCGGATTTGCGGGCGGTCTTGTAGCGGTTGCCGTTTTTGCGGGAGTGCTTATATATCTGTGTGCGACATCTGACAAACGGTTGAAAGCGGAATATGCTCTTGACGGCAAGAAAGCTACACCTGTCAGTAAATAAAGGATAAAAATATGAAACTTGCTGATTTTATTATTATAGGAATTTTGGCACTGATAATAGTTTTGGCACTTGCTTATATAAGGCGTGCAAAAAAAAGCGGGAAGAAGTGTATTGGCTGTCCCGATGCGGGTGCTTGCTGTTCAAAAAAATGTTCTTGCTGTCAAGATGGCGATGACAAAAAATAAAAACTCCTCTTTATGATTTAACACAGGGAAAAGCGTGCGAAATGTTTGCACGCTTTTCTTTGTTCTGTGAAAAAGCGGTTTTGCGTGGGATTTTCGACAATTTTTTCACTTTTATAGATAAAAATAAAAGTTTTTTAAAAAAAGCCTTGAAACATTTAGAAAAAAGATGTAAAATATAATGTAAAATTGTGTGCAAAGGAGAATTGATGTGGCAGAAATCAGATCGTTTAAGGCGTTGAGATTTACCGAAAAAGCGGGCGATATAAAAAACAATGTATGCCCACCGTATGATATTATTTCCGAAAAAGAAAGAGAAGAACTTATCGAAAAAAGTTTGAATAATGTAATCAGGCTTGAACTTCCTCAGGGCGACAACCCTTACGAAAATGCAGGGAAAGTGCTGAATGAATGGTTGAGGGACGGCATTGTTGCCTGCGACGAGAAAGACGGCATATATATTTACGAAGAAACTTTTGAATGTGAAAACCGCCGTTATAAAATTCGCGGTATTATAACTTTGGTGAGACTTGAAGAGTTTTCAAAGGGAGTTGTACTTCCGCATGAAGAAACTCTTTCAAAGGCGAAAGAGGATCGTTTTAAACTCATGAGTTCCACTTTTTGCAATTTCAGTCAGGTTTATTCAATGTATATTGACGAATCCGGCAATGTAAAAAAACTTGTTGACGGTATTGTTTCGAAAAAATGCAATGTTGAATTTGTTGCCGATGACGGAATAATTCACCGCCTTTGGATTGAAAACGACGACGGTGTTATATCGGGGCTTGTAAAAGAGTTTTCCTCAAAACAGCTGTTTATTGCCGACGGGCATCACCGTTATGAGACCGCACTCAACTTCCGCAACAAAATGCGTGAGGACGGTTTGCTTGACAGTGCCGACGGTCTTGGAAATTATGTAATGATGTTCCTTGCCGATATAGACGACGAAGGACTTGTGATACTGCCTACGCACCGAATGGTTCGAAATATCGAAAATTACGACATCGACGATGCTCTCAAAGAGATATCCGAAAAATTTGATGTCGAATGGATTGACGGGCTTGACGGCATAAAAGAACGCCTCGATTCTTCAAAAAATCGCGCGTATGCTTATTATACGGGTAAAAACGGTTATTACCTTTGCACATTGCGTGATGAGAGCGAAACTTACAAGCTTCATGCCGACAGGTCGGAGGCTTATTCACAGCTTGATGTAACAGGACTTCACTCTCACATTCTTGAACCCGTTTTCAAAATTGACAAGGAAAATATGGCATCTCAGAAAAACCTTGTATATACAAGAAGCCTTGACGAAGCGATTGAAAAAGTCGCCTGCGGTGAATTTCAGTGTTCGTTTATTCTCCGTTCAACCAAGATGCGTCAGATAAAAGACGTTGCTCTTGCGGGAGATAAAATGCCTCAGAAGTCGACTTATTTCTATCCCAAGCTTATTACGGGCCTCGTAATGAATAAATTCAGATGATAAAGGATTAATAAAATGTGTAACAACGAAAAACAAAATCTTTCCACAACTTACGACCCGAAAAGTTTTGAGTCGGCAATTTACAAAAGATGGGAAGAAAACGGATACTTCAAGCCGTCGGACGACAGGACGAAAACACCGTTTTCCATTGTAATTCCGCCTCCCAATGTAACAGGCAAGCTTCATATGGGACACGCTCTCGACGATACTTTGCAGGATATAATTATCCGTACAAAAAGAATGCAGGGGTACAACACTCTTTGGATTCCGGGTACAGACCATGCGGGAATTGCCACTCAAATAAAAGTTGAGGAGGAGCTTCGCAAAAACGAAGGCCTTTCACGCCATGATATAGGCCGTGAAGAATTTTTGAACAGAGTATGGGCGTGGAAAAATCAGTACGGCGGTATAATCATATCGCAGCTTAAAAAAATGGGAGTTTCATGCGACTGGTCAAGAGAAGCGTTTACCATGAGTCCGTCGCTTTCCAAAGCCGTAAAAAAGACCTTTGTTTCTCTTTACAATAAGGGACTGATTTATCACGGATACAGAATCATAAATTGGTGTCCGAAGTGCAATACGGCTCTTTCGGATACAGAAGTTGAATATAAAGATTTGCCCGGTAATTTCTGGCATATACGATATCCTATTGAGAACACGGATTCCTATCTCGTGGTTGCCACTACTCGTCCGGAAACCTATTTCGGAGACAGTGCGGTCGCGGTACACCCCGATGATGAAAGATATGCTCACCTTGTCGGAAAAAATGTTATTCTGCCACTTATCGGAAGAAAGATTCCGATAATAGCCGATGAGTATGTCGACCGTGAATTCGGAACGGGCTGTGTGAAAATCACCCCCTGTCACGACCCCAACGACTTTGAAGTCGGAAAGCGTCATAATCTTGAAAATCTCTGCGTACTTGACGGAAATGCACATCTCAACGAACTGTGCGGAAAATATGCCGGTTTGGACAGATACGAGGCAAGAAAACTTTTGATCGAAGAGCTTTCGGAAAAGGGATTTTTGGAAAAGACAGAAGAACACTCGCATAATGTCGCACACTGTTACAGATGCGGAACGACCGTTGAGCCTTTGGCATCGAAACAGTGGTTTGTAAGTATGAAACCGCTTGCAAAACCCGCTATTGAGGCGGTAAAGTCGGGAGAAATCAAGTATATTCCCGACAGATTTTCCAAGATATACATGAATTGGATGGAAAATATTCAGGACTGGTGCGTTTCCCGTCAGCTTTGGTGGGGACACCGTATACCTGCTTATTACTGTGACGAGTGTGGAGAAGTTACCGTTTCCGAAACCGATGTAACGGTATGCCCGAAGTGTCATTCCGATAAAATTCACCAGGACGAAGATGTTTTAGACACATGGTTCTCTTCGGCACTTTGGCCTTTTTCGACTCTCGGCTGGCCCGAAAAGACAGAAGATTTAGACTATTTTTATCCGACAAGCGTTCTTGTTACGGCGTATGATATAATAACTTTCTGGGTAAGCAAGATGATTTTTTCCGGAATTGAACAGATGAAGGAAATACCGTTTAAATATGTATTCATTCACGGTCTTGTACGCGATTCTCAGGGAAGAAAGATGTCAAAATCACTCGGAAACGGAATAGATCCGCTCGAAGTTATAGACAAATACGGAGCCGACGCTCTGCGTTTCACTCTCGCTACCGGAAATTCACCCGGAAACGATATGCGGTTTAATTTTGAGAGGGTGGAGGCATCGCGTAATTTTGCAAACAAGCTTTGGAACGCTTCCCGATTTGTCCGTATGAATTTGGATATAGACACACTGTCGCTTCCGGATGTTTCAGAATTGCGTGCCGAAGATAAATGGTTGCTTAATGCGTTCAATATACTTGTTTCCGAAGTTAGTGCAAACATTGACAAGTATGAACTCGGAATTGCTCTTGCCAAAGTGTACGATTTCATATGGGATATTTTCTGCGACTGGTATATTGAGCTTGTTAAACCGCGTCTTGCAAACAAGGAAGATGTATCCAACAAGGCCGCGCAGCAGGTAATTTCCTGGACTCTTTCCGAAACATTGAAACTTTTGCACCCGTTCATGCCGTTTATTACGGAGGAAATATATCTTTCGCTTCCGCATGACTGCGAAAGTATTATGATTTCCGAATGGCCTCGTACAAGCGACGCACTTAAATTTGAAGAGACTGCCGAAGAATTTGAAAAGATTATTTCGGCAATCCGTGCAATCCGTTTACGCAGAAACGAAATGAATGTATTGCCCTCACGCAAAACAAAGCTTTATGTCGTAAGCGAATTTTCAAAACTCTTTGTAGATTCTTCGGCTTTCCTTGAGAAGTTGGCAAGTGTGTCGGAGGTTATTGCACTTGACGAATACACCGATGCCGATTCGGTTGCGATAATTACCGACAGTGCGAATTTGTATATTCCGATGGCCGATATGGTCGACTTTGACAAAGAGCTTGAACGGCTTGAAAAAGAGCTTGCAAAAGCCGAAAAAGAGATGGGAATTTTTGAAAAGAAACTTTCCAACACGGAATTTGTTTCGCGTGCTCCTGCGGCTGTTGTTGAGGCAGAGCGTGCAAAACTCGAAAAATACAAAGCACAGCGTGAAAGTGCTCTTAAAGAAATCGAAAAAATCCGCATGAGACTCAAAAAATGACAAAAAAATCGCAATAAATATTATATCCTGTGAATAGACGATATTCACAGGATATTTTATTTTTGCAAAAGAAAGGAAATGTTGAAATGCCGGCAGAATTCAGTAAAAAAGAAAATGTTTTGATAATTTCGCCCTGCGGAGAAATTGACCATCACGAAACAAAAAAGCTCAGAGATGAGATTGACAGGGAAATTGCCAAACTTTCTCCCGAAAAAATAGTGTTTGATTTTTCCCGCACATCGTTTATGGACTCGTCCGGTTTAGGACTGATTCTCGGCCGTTACAGAAAAGCGTTAAATGCGGGGATAGAAGTCGAAATAGTAAATCCGGGAGAAAAAATTTCAAGGATTTTGATTATGGCGGGAATAGATAAATATATCAGTATCAAAGGAGTGGAAAAATAATGAAAAAAGTAAAAATCAATGAAATAAAAGTTAAATTTAAATCGCTGTCTTCAAACGAATCCTTTGCGAGAGTCGTTATAACGGCGTTTTTGATGCCTTATTCTCCGACCGTCGAAGAAATAGCCGATATAAAAACAGCGGTATCGGAAGCCGTAACGAATGCCATCGTGCACGGATATAAATCGAATACGCAATGTACGGTTTCAATGCACGCATACATAACACAGGACGGGACTTTGACGGTTACGGTTGCTGACAGAGGGTGCGGTATAGCCGATGTACATAAGGCAATGGAACCTCTTTTTACGACAGACGCCGAAAATGAAAGAAGCGGAATGGGATTTTCCATAATGCAGACATTTTCGGATAAATTGCGGGTTTCCTCAGTCGTCGGGAAAGGAACAAAAGTCACAATGATTCGCAAACTTTCGGAATTTTCAAAATGAGCATAAATACAAAAGAGCGTATTATGAGTGCCAAAAACGGAAACGAAGAAGATTTTTCGGCACTTGTAAGCGAAAATATCGCTCTCGTCAAGAGCATTGCAAAGAGATTTGCCGACAGAGGTGTCGACTATGAAGATTTGGTACAAATAGGAACGATAGGTCTGATGCGTGCGATAAAAGGGTTTGATTTTAATTTCGGGACAACGCTGTCTACCTATGCGGTTCCTCTTATTATAGGTGAAATAAAAAGATTTTTGCGTGATGACGGATTGATAAAGGTGGGGAGGGAGGCGAAAACACTTTCCGCAAAAATTAAAAAATTTTCATCGGAATTTGAGCTGTCTTTCGGCAGAAGCCCGACGGTAGACGAAGTTTCCGCGTCGCTCGGAGTGGATTGCGAACAGATTGTTTTTGCACTTGACGCAACGCGTATGCCTTCTGCACTCGAATGGGAGGGAGATGACGGAGAGAGACATGAGATACCGGCGGGATTTGACAATGTTGAAGAGAGTATTGATAAAATAGCGTTGGACGCCGCACTTCAAAAACTTTCTCCCTTTGAACAAAAGCTGATAAAGTTACGGTATTACAAAGGGCTAACTCAGCAAAAGACGGCTCAGATTTTAGGCGTTACTCAGGTTAAAATTTCACGGGACGAGAAAAAAATCTGTGCAAAACTTAAAACTCTTCTTGAATAAACACTTGAATTAAAATGCAATGTGTGCTACAATATGTTTTGTAAATGAAATATTATGAAAAGAGGACAAAACATTGAAGATACTTGTTATTAATGCGGGAAGCTCTTCACTGAAGTACCAGCTTATCGATATGACAGACGAGAGTGTGCTTGCAAAAGGACTTTGCGACCGAATCGGAATTGACGGAGGTAATTTTAAGCACAAGGTTCCCGGCCGTGACGATTACAAACTTGATGTTGAAATGAAAAATCACGAAGAGGCTGTAAAGCTTGTTATCGATACCCTTACCGACAGCGAACACGGAGTTATTTCGTCTATGAGCGAGATAGGTGCGGTAGGACACCGTGTTGTTCACGGGGCTGAAAAGTTTTCAAAATCGGTTGTCATAAACGATGAAGTTATTGCTACTGTGGAGGAATGTTGTGAACTTTCTCCCCTTCATAATCCGAGTAACCTTACAGGTATCCGTGCTTGTGCCGAAATAATGGGAGATGTTCCTCAGGTTGCGGTATTTGATACGGGATTTCACCAAACAATGCCCGATTATGCGTATCTTTATCCTATTCCTTACAAGTATTATACAAAATATCATATTCGCCGTTACGGTTTTCACGGAACATCGCACCGCTATGTTTCACAGCGTGCGGCAGATATGCTCGGAAAGAAGCCCGAAGACCTCAAGATAGTTACCTGTCATCTCGGAAACGGTTCTTCAATTGCGGCAATTGACGGCGGAAAGTGCCTCGATACAACAATGGGTATGACACCTTTGGAAGGAATAATGATGGGAACCCGTTCCGGTTCCATTGATCCTGCCATTATCACATTCCTTATGGAAAAGGAAAATATGTCCGTTGCCGATATTGATAAAATGCTTAATAAGCAGTCGGGTATACTCGGTATTTCCGAAAAGACAAGCGACAACCGCGATATCGAGCAGGGAGCCAGAGAGGGAGATCCTCGTTGTTCGCTTATTGAGTCTATGCTTTGTCATCAGCTTACAAAGTATGTCGGAGGCTATATAGCGGCTATGGGTGGCTGTGACGCTATTGTCTTTACCGGAGGTATCGGAGAAAACAATCCTCACTACCGTAAGAGAGTTGCTCAAAAGCTTGAATTTATGGGAGTTAAGATTGACGATGCGAAGAACGACGCCGCAAAGCGCAACGGTCTTGAAGCCGATGTTTCGGCAGAAGGCTCTTATCCCAAAATTCTTGTAATACCCACCAACGAAGAACTTATGATAGCAAAAGATACATACGAGCTTGTAAAGTAAATCAGAACAGTAAAATGCAGATACCGAAAAAACGGTATCTGCATTTTTGTGTGCCGAATAAAAAATACCGGCGTGGCAAAAATGCCGTGCCGGTATTTTGATATACAGATGCTTGATTAATACATACCCATTCCCGGATTGGGAGCTGCTGCGGGAGCGGGATTTTCTTCTTTCTTGTCGGCAACGAGCACTTCGGTTGTAAGTGCAACGGAAGCTACAGAGGAAGCGTTTTGAAGAGCCGAACGGGTAACTTTGGTAGGATCTATAATGCCTGCGTCGAACATATCGACATATTCTTCGCTGTAAGCGTTGAAGCCGTAAGCTTTCTTTCCGGAAGAAAGAATCTTATCGATTACTACCGAACCTTCAAATCCTGCATTTTCGGCAATCTGACGAGCGGGTTCTTCAAGAGCACGAAGAACAATGGAAACACCGACCTTTTCGTCTCCTGAAGTTGTGTCGAGGAGAGCTTTAACTTCGGGAATTACATTGAGTATTGCAACTCCGCCGCCGGGAACGATACCGTCTTCAACTGCCGCACGGGTAGCGTTAAGTGCGTCTTCAATACGGAGTTTCTTTTCTTTCATTTCGGATTCTGTTGCCGCACCTACTTTGATTACCGCAACACCGCCTGCGAGTTTTGCAAGTCTTTCCTGAAGTTTTTCACGGTCGAAATCGGAAGTGGTAGTTTCTATCGAAGCACGGATTTGTGCAATTCTTGCTTTGATTTCGTCGCTTGAGCCTGCACCGTCAACGATGATGGTGTTTTCTTTGTTTACTTTAACCTGTTTTGCCTGACCGAGCTGTTCGATTGTCATATCTTTGAGTTCGAGGCCGAGATCCGCCGTTATAACTTCACCGCCTGTAAGGATAGCGATATCACGAAGCATTTCTTTTCTTCTGTCACCGAAACCGGGAGCTTTAACGGCAACGCAGGTAAATGTACCGCGAAGTTTGTTTACCAAAAGTGTCGAGAGAGCTTCGCCTTCAACATCTTCGGCAATTATGACAAGCTTCTTGCCCGATTGAACTATCTGTTCGAGGAGAGGAAGAATTTCCTGAATGTTGGAAATCTTTTTATCTGTAATAAGAATGTATGCATCATCAATAACCGCTTCCATCTTGTCTGTGTCGGTTACCATGTAAGGCGAAATGTATCCGCGATCGAACTGCATACCTTCAACGACTTCACAGTAAGTTTCAGCCGATTTTGATTCTTCAACCGTTATAACACCGTCGGAAGTAACTTTTTCCATAGCATCGGCAATAAGCTTACCTATAAGTTCATCACCTGCCGAAACCGTACCTATACGAATAATGTCTTCGGTGCCTTTGATTTTCTTCGAGTTCTTGCCGAGTGCTTCGATTGCGGTATCGGTAGCTTTCTGAATACCCTTGCGGATAATCATGGGGTTAGCACCTGCCGTTACATTCTTCATACCTTCTCTCATAAATGCCTGAGCGAGAATTGTAGCGGTTGTAGTTCCGTCACCTGCAACATCGTTTGTTTTTGTGGCAACTTCGCGAACAAGCTGTGCTCCCATGTTTTCAAAAGCGTCTTCAAGTTCTATTTCCTTTGCAATTGTTACTCCGTCGTTTGTGATGAGGGGAGCACCGTACTTCTTTTCAAGTACAACATTGCGGCCTTTGGGACCGAGTGTTACTTTAACTGTATCTGCGAGTTTATCAACACCCGCAAGAAGCTTATTGCGTGCTTCAATTCCGTAAATGAGTTCTTTTGCCATAATCATTACCTCCTGTTATTCTACGATAGCGAGAATGTCGCTCTGTCTTACAACGATGTAATCGTTTCCGTCGATTTTGACTTCGGTACCCGAATATTTGCTTGTGATTACTCGGTCTCCGACTTTAACCGTCATTTTAACTTCGTTTCCGTCAACCATGCCGCCGGGACCTACTTCAACAACTTCGGCAACGGAAGGTTTTTCCTGTGCACTTGCAGTAAGAATGATACCGCTCTTTGTGGTCTCTTCAGCTTCAACCTGCTTGAGAACCACTCTGTCAAGTAATGGCTTTAATTTCATGATAATACCTCCTGATATATTAATTAATTTTTTTCATTTTATTTAGCACTCTTTTTTATTGAGTGCTAACTCACAGTACATATTTTACACTAAAGAATGGAAAAATCAAGGGTTTTTTTGATTATTCACATTTATTTAACAATTTATAACATATTTAGAAATTCTTTTTCAGAAATGACCTTAATACCAAGTTCTGTCGCCTTTTGAAGTTTGCTACCCGCCTCTTTTCCGGCTACAACGAAAGCCGTTTTTTTGGAAACAGACGAAGAAGCTTTTCCGCCGTTGTCGGCAATTATCTTTTCAATATCGGCTCTTGAAAGCGTTTCGAGAGTTCCGGTTACGACGATTGTCATACCGGAAAGTTTTTCCGATACGGAAGTGTTTATAAATTCCGTGTTTATGCCTGCATTTACCATGCGTTCGATTATTGTGCGGCTTGTGGGGTGAGAAAAGAAATTAACAACGCTTTGTGCCGATATTTCCCCAATTCCGTCTATTGTCATGAGAGTATCAGCCGAAGCACTTGAAACCGCATCAAGAGTTTTCAGCCTTTGTGCAATCAAGTAGGCGGCTTTTTCACCTACATGATTTATCCCCAAACCGTAAATCAACCTCGAAAGACAGAGCTTTTTTGAATTGTTCACGGACTGTATGAGATTTTTCGACGATTTTTCTCCCATTCTGTCCAAATTCGAAATTTTGTCAAGCTCAAGATAATACAAGTCGGAAATATCTTTTATAAGTGAATTTTTTACAAGCAACGATACGATTGAAGGTCCCAATCCTTCTATGTTCATTGCGTCGCGGGAGGCAAAGTGTACAATTCTTCTTTCTGTCTGTGCGGGACAGGAGGCGTTCGTACAGCGTATGGCAGCTTCGCTTGAGTCGAAAAACAGGGGCTCGTTGCATGACGGACAGTAAGGGGGAAATTCAAATTCTTTTAGGTTTTCCTTACGCTTTGTTTTGTCCACACGAACAACTTCCGGTATGATTTCACCGGCTTTGCGGACTATTACAGTGTCACCTACCCGTATGTCTTTTTCCTTTATAAAATCTTTGTTGTGAAGCGTTGCTTTTGAAACATTTGTTCCGGCAAGGCGAATCGTTTTGAAATTGGCATTAGGCGTTATGACGCCGGTACGGCCTACCTGAAGAGTTATCGCTTCAAGTAAAGTGGGTTTTTCTTCCGGAGGATATTTATACGCATAAGCCCATTTCGGCACATTTGACAGTTCGCCCAAAAAATCCCGCTTTTCCAGACTGTCGACTTTTACGACGGCTCCGTCCATATCGAAAGAAAGTTTATCGCGGTTTTCTCCACGCTCGAGAATGTCGCGGTAAATCATCTCAAAGTCATCGTATGATTTAACATCGGGAGATACTGCAAAGCCCATTTTTGAGAGAAAATCCAAAGATTCTGCATGAGAAGAAAATACATATTTGTCGGAAACGATTTTTTGGATATTGAATACGAGTATGGACAATTTTCTTTTTGCGGTTACGGAGGAATCAAGTTGTCTGAGAGAACCTGCCGCCGCATTTCTCGGATTCGCAAAAAGCACTTCTCCCAGCATTTCGCGTTCTTCATTCAAGGCTTCAAAAACTTTTTTCGGCATATATACCTCGCCTCTTACCTCAAGAAACGGTATTTGCTCGGGTAAAACAAGGGGAACGGAACCTACGGTTTTCAAATTTTCCGTGATATTTTCTCCGACTTCACCGTCACCGCGTGTCGAACCGCGTACAAAACGCCCCATTTCGTACTCCAAAGATACCGAGAGACCGTCGATTTTATATTCTACATCAAAGAGAGTTTTCCCAACTGAATCCGTAATTTTGCTTAAAGAAGAAAAAAGTTCCTCACGGCTGAAAACATCTTGCAAACTTTTCATAGGAACTTCGTGTACGACTTTTTCAAATTTGCCGAGTACAGCTCCTCCGACACGCTTGGTAGGGGAGAGCGGATCGTCGAACTGCGGATATTTGCTTTCCAAATCCTGAAGCTCTCTGTAAAGCTTGTCGTATTCAAAATCCGATATTACCGGAGAATCTTCAACATAATATTTACGGCTGTGATAACGCAACTCGCTTCTTAGCTGCTCAATCCGTTTTTTTATTTCTTCCATAATTGAAACTCCTTAAAAGTTTTACTGTTTAATTATACTAAATATACCCTTAATTTGTCAAATATATTTTACGGCATTATGAAAAAACGGGAGCCGCAGAAAACGGTTTTGCGACCGTTTTTATTACAGCTCCCGTTACAGTTCAGCTTTAATCAGTCAAAAAGTATTTTTTCCGTTTGTGCACACAGATAATGGTACATCGGAAGATGATGCTCCTGTACTTTGAAAGTTTCGGTTTCCGGAGACCTGAGCGTAACATCGCAGAGTTTTGAAAGTTTGCTGTCTTTACAGCCGGTCATTCCGACGGTTTTCATTCCTATTGCTTTCGCCGCAATAACCGCATTGACAACATTTGACGAATTTCCGGAGGTTGATATACCTATGAGTAAATCTTCTTTTCTTCCGTATCCGAATGTCATTTGAGCATACGCCATATCGGGTTCCACATCGTTTATATAGGCCGACAAGATGGCACATTGGCTGGGGAGGGAAATTGCGGGAACGGCTCTTTGAAGGTTTTTTGCGAATGTTTCGGGATTTTCTGCATATCCTTCAAACATTTTGCACTCCTCTTGCGTAAGTTTCCTTTTCGACAAAAATCCTTTCATGAGTTCTCCCACAATGTGTTCGGCATCGGCACAGCTTCCACCGTTTCCGCAGACAAGGATTTTTCCGCCTTTATTGTATGTATCGACCATCATGGAGACGGTTTTTTCAAGATTATCTTTCATTCCGGTAAGTTCCGGATATCTTTGCATTAATTCGTTAATCATTCTTTTTATCCTCTTCTTCACCTATTATTGCTACCGATATTGCGGCACAGTCGCCTATCGCCTCTCCCAATTCTGCGGGTAAAATTCTGCATACACTCCTTGAAGCGTAAAGACTCTCTTTCTCCAAAGTTTTTTGCATTGAATCTCTGAGCAGATTTTCGCTTCTCGTAAATATACTTCCTATGACGATGGCTTCGGGATTGAGGATATCCACAATAACAGCCAGCCCCCGTCCCAAATACTCTCCGCAAAGGCTGTATACTTCTTTTGCGTCCTCGTATCCTTCGTCGGCACGGTCGGCAATGATTTTTGCGTTTATCCCGTCAATACTGTCGCGGCTTTCGCAAAACGAAGGCTGTTTGCCCATTTGAAAAAGTTCGAGTGCACGGGTTTTTCCAAGCTGTGCTATTCCGCTTCCGCTGCAAAATCCTTCAAACGATCCGGATTTGCCAAAGCCTACGGGACCGAAGCTGTCAAGTCTTATATGACCTACTTCTCCTGCCATTCCGCAGGTTCCGTCATAGAGATGACCGTTTAAAATAAGACCTGCTCCAAGCCCGGTACCGAAAGTGAGAAAGACCATATTTTCCGTACCCTTGCCCGCACCGAATTTCCATTCGGCCAAAGCACAGGCGTTGGCGTCGTTTTGCAAATAAGCTTTAACTCCGTATCTCTTTTGCAAAATTTCGGTTATGTGCACATCGTCCCAGCCGGGAAGATTGGGCGGAGACATGATGACGCCTTTTTTTGAATCGAGCGGTCCTCCGCAGCTTATTCCTATGGCATCTGCTTTGTCTTTTCCGATTACTCTATCCGTCACCTTTAAGATGTTCTCTAAAGTTGAGGCGAAATCCGATGTCTTAAACTTTTCCTTTTCAATGACTTTTCCGTCATGTGCGGCTTTTACAACCGCACATTTCGTTCCGCCTATATCTATGCCTATATACATAATTTATTTTCCTTCTGTCAAAGCGTTAAATTTGTCAAGCCACTTTTTGTAAGATGCGAAATCAAACGGGGGGAGACCGGTAAGGTAGTGATTGTAGTAAATCTTGCCGTCTCTCTTCCATTCGATGACAAGGAAACGCTTTTCGGGATACATCATCTTTATGTAAGCGTCTTTGAAATTTGAATTTGCCTTTACTTTTATTGTATCCTGCGCGTATACTTCGGAAGTGTCTATATCGTAAACTTTGTATTCGAGAACGGCATCCGAGAGGGTATCGTTTGACGCAACGACCGTATATACCCAGTCGTGCATTTCTTCTATCATTATCGCAATCGGTTCCTGAGAACGCTTTATGTAGTAGTATGCGAGTTTTTTGTCGAAGAAATAGTCAACGACCGCATCGGACATCTGAGGCCACCCGTCAAGTATATTCCACCACATGATACCGCTTGTGCGAGGCTTGTTTATTCTCATTCGTTCGATGAAGAATTTATCTGCCTCTGCCTGTGATATCTGAGACGCAAGGACAAAATCTTCGAGATTTTCCGGTTCAAAATCGAACAGCTGTTTTATCTGGTCCCACATGAGCCGTACTCTGAAATCGTTTCCGCCTTGATCGGAAGAGTGGAGTGTCCACTGTTCGTTGAATATAGGCCATACACATTCTTCGTCAACCGTCTTTTTAATGGTTTCAACCGATGGACTTCCGTGATATCCGGTCTCGCTTATAAAATTGGTGAGAGCGTTTTTGTAATAGTCGGCTTTGTAATAATCGCGGGAACCCCAGAGATGATTTTCCGTCAAAACATTGTTTGCTTCGGAATTGTATTTTTCAAATGTTTTTCCCGAAATATACGGAGAACTCGGAAGATAAGGTCTTCCGGCGTCGTGATGACATACGACATCTTTGAAAATTTCTCTTGTGATTTTGTCGAAATCGGGATTGAAGTGGTCGGCGGTACAGGTACTGTCGAGTTCGTTGTCGCCCGCCCAAAGAATAATGGAGGGGTGGTTACGGAATTTTCTGACGGCCCATGTTGCTTCGGAGCGTATGTTGTCGATGTATTCTTTTTCAAGAGACGGTCTTCCGCCGGCAAGCATGAAGTCCTGCCATACCATAATTCCGTGACGGTCGCAGTAGTCGTAGAAAATTTTGTCTTCGTATACTCCGCCTGCCCATACCCTCAAAATGTTGCAGTGTGTATCGGTGAGAAGTCCCAAAGCCTTTTCGTATCTTAAACGGTCGCGGCTGTGATATGCGTCGAGCGGAACCCAGTTTGTTCCCTTGCACATAATCTCCACACCGTTTATTATAAACTTAAAGTGAGCGTTTTCTTCGTAAACGGTATCGGTGCGTTTCAGTTCCACCGTGCGTATACCCATATTCATTTTTTCACTTGCTTTGACTTCGCCGTCGGAAATAAGTTCGAATGTCACATCGTAAACATTCGCATCTCCGTAACCGTAAGGCCACCAAAGCTTCGGATTTTGAATTTCAATTTCAAATCTGAGAAGTTTGCTGCGGGTTTTGACCTTAACGGTCTTTTCAAACTTGCTATCTTTGCATACACCGGATACACGGACTTCGGAGTTGTTCTTTCCGAATTCGAAAAAGGGCATCTTTATGACGAATCTGAAACTCATGAGGGCTTTCTTTTCGTCTAAGCTGAACAGGTCGTAGCTACATTCTTCAAATCCGTACTCGTCTACTATCCATATAGCAGCGTCTTTGTATATGCCGGCACTTACCGCACGCGGCATAATATCCCAGCCGAAACAGTGAGCGGGCTTTCTCATGAAGCAATGCATTCCGAGTCCCCAGTTTATCTGATACTTGCTGTATGTTTGGTTGAAAGCATACATAACAGCCGATTTGATGTGAACATGGAGAATATTGCGTTCTTTTACTTTTACAAAGTTTGTTATGTCGAAATTAATGTCGGTATAGGCATTATCCGACGAATATACTTTTTCGCCGTTTATGTAATAATCGGCAAAGCAGTCCACTGCTCCGAAATTAAGCTCAATACGGTTGTTTGCGGGAACCTCGTCAATTTGAAATTCTTTTTCGTACCACCATTCGTATGTTTCGAATATTTCATTTTTTTCGGTAGCCATACCTTTAAACAGTTCTTTCGGTATAACTCCGGCGTTTGCCAAATCCAATTCGACATTTCCCGGAACTGTTGCGTCAACACAGGCAACGCCCTCTTTTCCGAGTTCTTTAGGTTCGGAAACGGAAACGGTTTCGACGGGATAGTAGAATAATTTCCATTTTCCGTTTAAATCGATGATTTTTTTCATAAATGCTCCTTTTGTTTTTGTTTATTTCAGCCTTAACGGTCAGATTGATTTGTTCTTTTGAATTTTTGTTTCCAATATGATCCGCAAGCGATTATTTCAGCCAATATGCAAAGCGGTATTGCCGCAAAGAAATCCACCGACGAATGTTGTTTTACGAACATTGTCGAAACACATATCAAGGCACAGAAGAGAACGATAAGGGTTTTGGTCAGTGCGGAGGCGTCCTTTTCTTTAAGCCATACCGATGCAATGCCTATTGAGTATGCACAGTGCAGGGAGGGACAGACGCCGGTGTTTGTATCTACACTGTACAGCAATTTCACACAGTCGGTTAAAAAATTGTCTCTCGGAAAAATTTCCGGTCTTAAATCCTGACGGCTCGGAAAAATTATGTATATTGCCATTGCCACAATTTGCGTTACCGCTATGAAGATTTGCAGACGCTTAAAGTTGTCGATATTGTATAATGCAAAATATATCAAAGACCCTGCGATAAGAAAATACCATGCGACATACGGAATTAAAAAAACTTCGCAGAACGGAATAATATCGTCGATAAAGCAGTGAACGGGCGTGCATTTTTCGACCGGAATAAAATTTTCGGTCAAAACGAATAAAACAAGATACACCATCCACCATACCAAAAGTTTTAAATGCGAAAATCGCGGGTCCGAAAGTTTTGACAGCCTGAACTCACGGTAATCGACTACGGGCTTTTTCATTTTTCCTCCTTGTTTGTAGGGTAAAGTTTTTTCGGAATGTTTCTGTACGGAATAACCGTGTGATACGGGAGGGAGCGTGCCGTATTCGTAATTTGCTCTGAAAGATAAGCGGTGATTCTCTCTCTCTCTTCTTTCAAAGGCGACGACGGGGAGTATCTTGTCGGTTTACCTATGTACATTTTTTTCAGTTTCGGTGCTATGTAAAGCGGTACAAAGAGAAGTTCCTTGCCGCATTTTTTGTGATACATACTCGCAACATCGACGAATCTGTTCTGAAATTCGTAAAGTATGTTGTTGTGTGGAACATTATGTTCCGGAAAAATTACAATGCTCGATCCCTCGCAAAGAAGGTTTATCGTCGTACGGAATGTCGACAAAAGCCGTGCGTCGTGATATACGGCTACCGTGTCGGCGTTTGTAAAAACAAGCTGTGAAAGCGGGGCTATAAGGTATGAAAGGACTTTGTAAAAAGGCCTGAGAAATTTTGGCTTTTCCGACCAAAAATCTTTATAGGCGTAAGAGGGAACATCTTTTATCTTCATCATTTCTCCGGCACACCAGGTATAACGGTTCGGAAGATATAACTCGCATACGATAGGTCCGTTCATCTGAGAGTGATTGCCGACGAAAACAACCGGCTCGCCATCCGGAATGTTTTCAAGCCCCACGACTTCCGTTTTCGGATAAATATGTCCAACGACGAATTTTATCGCCTTGTATATCGGATATGTAATTTTTTTCTTTTTCATTGCATTACCTGTGTTATTTATTAAAATAAGTTTAATGTCCCGACATTGAAAAGTCAATGGAAAAAAGGATAAAAAGGCAAAAAGTTTTGTCTTTTTATAGGGTTTGCGCGTTTAATTGCAGGTGCAAATCAATAAAAATCCGTCCATATGTCGCCGTCGACTTCGTCCCCTCTTACCGAATTGTCGTAAAATTCGGATTCGGGCAAAATACTGATTTTACCGACTTTTGCCCCTTTTTCCAAAGTTAAGGAGATACTTAAAGTGTCCGACACTATTTCGGACGCTTCTCCGCTGTACGAAAGCGAAACCTCGCCTCTTATGACAATTCTGCCCGACACATCGACATTATCCAATTTCATACTGCCGCTCACGCCGTCGGAAATTATCAAATCGGAACCGAAAGAGAGGTCTTTCAAAGTGAGTGAATTTGTTCTGATTATTACATTCCCCGTAATGTTTTCCAAGTTTTCGAGGTCGTCGGCACTGTCGGCATACAGGGCAACAAGATTGTACATGACCTGTGCGAATTCAGCCCGTGTTATGTTCCCACGCGGATTAAGTTTCCCGTATGAACCGCTCACATAACCTTTCTGTACCATAGAGGATATTGCTCCTCTTGCCCATACGGAAATATCTTCAAAGTCGGAAAAACGGGTAAGATATTCTTCGGAACCGTTTTCGTCCAAGCAAAACGCTCTTGCCAGGACGCAAAAAGCTTCTTCGCGAGTTACAAAATTTTCCGGATTCATGTGACCTGCTCCGTCACCCCGAAATACATTCATACAGTACGCTTTTGACATGGCATCTCTGTACCAGGCATTTTCGGGAATATCGGAAAATTCGGAAATATCGGCAAGTGCTTCCGCACCGAAAGCTCTTGTGATGACCGTCGCCATCTGTGCTCTGGTCAGATAGTCACGGGGCTTCAGATAATTTCCCTCTCCCTTCAAAAGACCGTTGTCAACGGCACTTTGAAGAGCCTGTGAAGACCAGTCATCCGGCATATCTTCAAAGGCATAAACGGAAGAAGAAAAAATACCCAAAAGCATTGCCGCGACAAAAACATAAATTATTTTTTTCATTACAGGATACTCCTTTTGGTGACCTTGTTCTTGAAAAATCAGGTTTTGCGGGAGAAAAAATCAAAGATACTGTTCTATTTCTTCCTTTGTTCTGTAACCTATCAAAGTGTTTGATACTTCGCCGTTTTCAAAAATCAAAAGCGTCGGAATACTTACTATGTTGTACTCTGCGGCAAGTGCGGGACAGTCGTCGACATTGACTTTGCCGACCGTTATATCCTGTCTTTCTTCGGCAATTTTTTCAATGTGCGGAGCAATCATTTTGCAGGGACCGCACCATGACGCCCAAAAATCCACGAGTACTTTTTCGTTTTTGTTTACCGTCTCTTTAAAATTGTTTTGGTTAAGAATTATTTCGGCCATTTAAAACTCCTTTATTTGTGTTTGTAATAAAGCATACAGTGACAGTATCCCTCAAAATCGGGATCGGCTATCTGAGCCTTAAATTCGTCGCATATGCATTTGTATTCTTCCTTTATTTCTCTGCGGCAGGGACAGTAACCGCCCCTTTTGGCGAGCCCTTCCTTTACGGTCTTTACTATTTCTTCGTTTTCGTTCAAAGTTATTTTCATTTTCACCTCAAAAAATGTTGCAGGATAAATACCGCTCTCCCGTGTCGGGCAAAAGAACTACGGCGTGAAGAGGAGTGCCTTTGGGCTGCCTTGACAAATATTTCACCGTTGCCGCAATTGCCGCACCGGAAGATATTCCAACGAGGAGTCCCTCGTTTTTCGCAATTTCACGGCAGGCATCGAGTGCTTCTTCGTCCGATACGGTCACAATTTCGTCAATGATGTCAAGGTTCAGTATTTCCGGCTTAAATCCCGCTCCGATACCCTGAATTGCGTGAGGTCCTTTTATCCCTTTTGTAAGAAAAGGAGAGGAGAGAGGCTCGGCACCGATAATTTTAATGTTCGGATTTTTTGCTTTAAGGTATTCTCCGACACCCGTTACGGTTCCTCCCGTTCCGATTCCCGCAACGAATATATCGACATTTCCGTCTGTGTCCTCCCAGATTTCCGGTCCCGTCGTTTTTATGTGAGATGCGGGATTTGCTTTGTTTGTAAACTGCGAGGGAATGAAAGAATTGGGTATTTCCCGTGCGAGTTCTTCGGCTTTTTTTATAGCCCCCGCCATTCCGAGTTTCCCGTCGGTCTTGACTACTTCGGCTCCGTATGCACGCATAAGGGCACATCTTTCGGGAGACATGGTGTCCGGCATTACGATAATTGCACGGTATTTGCGTTTCGCACAAACGGCACATAAGCCGATCCCGGTGTTTCCGCTTGTAGGTTCGATTATTACGGTATCCTTTGAAAGAAGTCCCTTTTCTTCGGCGTCGTTTATCATTTCGAGTGCGACACGGTCTTTTACCGAACCTGCCGGATTGAAAAATTCGACCTTTGCCGAAATTCTGAAATCAGTCCCTGCTTTTTCCTCGAAATGACTTAATCTTACCAGCGGTGTTTTGCCTATGAGCTCTTCGATTCCGTTATATATTTTTTCCATACAATCATCTCCTTAATCAATAAAATTATACGCAATATACGATATTTTGTCAATGAGTTTACAATATTTTACAATTACGCTATTGAC
This sequence comes from uncultured Oscillospiraceae bacterium, assembly GCA_964558655.1. Classification (GTDB taxonomy): domain Bacteria; phylum Bacillota; class Clostridia; order Oscillospirales; family SIG627; genus RGIG6353. The sequence goes on from CAZLEX010000002.1 coordinate 81,438, forward strand.
TTTTTTTCTTCGGGTGATAAAATTATCCGGAGGTGAAAAAAATGTCATTAAAAAAGGAAATTGTCGTCACAAGTTTTGATGTAATGCCGGACAGCGTGATAAAGCCTTCGGCACTTTTCAGATATTTTCAGCAGACGGCACGCGAACATCTCGATTCTTTGGGACTGACTTTCGATGTGATGAAAAAAAACAATTGCGTGTTTGTTCTCACCCGCATGAAAACCCGTATTTACGAATCGATAAAAGGTTATGACGAAATATGTGTTGCGACTTCTTCGAGAAAAACAAAAGGAGCTGTTTTTATCCGTGATTTCAAGGTAACGAAAAATTCGCATCTTGTGGCGGAAGCGTCGACACAGTGGGCGATTATCGACCTTGAAAAGCGTATTCTCAGACGCCCTTCGGTTTATGCCGATTATTTCCCGGAAACCGAAGAACTCTGTTCGTTCGACAGCATTGAAAAATGTGCTTTTGAAAAGGAGTTTGAAAATCACTATGATTATAAAGTCACTTTTTCGGACATCGACGAAAATTATCATATGAACAATACCCGTTATTCCGACATATGCCTTGATGCCGTAGACGGAATTGAAGAGGGAAAAACGATAGAAGAAGTGCTTATAGAGTTTAATTCGGAGGCGAGACTTTCCGACAGATTGTGTGTCGGGTATGAAAAAAACGATAATGCGTACTTGTTTTCGGCACAAAACGAAAATACGCAAAAGCATTGCTTTAATGCCGTAATTAAAATAAGGTGAACCTTTTCGGTTCGCCTTACTTTTTTTCCAAATATTTTATTGTTTTGAGTATCAGAAGCTGTGTTTTTCCATCATCTATCAAATTGCCGCAGACCAGCTCCTCTGCTTTTTGTATGGGTATTCGGACTATATCGAGGAATTCATCTTCGTCGGGGCTTTGAGTGCCCGAATACAGTCCGGTTGCAACATAAAGCTCTATTTTCTCGTCGCAGTAACCGGGAGAGGGGAGAAAAGAACCGAGATAAGTCATGTTTTTCGCTTTAAATCCGGTTTCTTCTTCAAGTTCCCTATGCGCACATTCCGGCGGGAGTTCTTCTTCCGCGTCGAGTTTTCCGGCAGGCAGTTCCAAAAGCTCTCTGCCTACGGGGTACCTGTACTGACGGACGAATATCAGGTCCCCGTCATCCGTTACGGGTGCGATACATACGGCACCTTTGTGCCTTACGACATCACGCGACGATTGCCTGCCGTTTTCAAGTTCGACTTTGTCCGAATATACCGTGAGAATATTTCCTTTAAATTTAAGCTCCGATGACAGCTTTTTTTCCGTATGCATATTTTTACCTAAAAGCTTATTATTTCGTTATAGGTCTCAATGGCGAATTTATCCGTCATTCCCGACATATAAGTGATAATGGCTTTTTTATAGCTCCTTTCGTCCGTTATGTCAAAAACGGTTCTGTTTTTGTAAATGTTTGCGTCTTTTTCGGCGGTATATCCATGAAGCCAGTCGGTGAAACGGCGTATGAGTACCGGGTAGTACCGCGATATTTTTTCAAGCTCCTCATTTGTCTTTTCACCTTTGTAAGCACTTGCCAGCAGGGAAAAAATCTGATTTAAAACCAAATCGAAAAATTTGTCCGAATATTCCACTCTCTCACATCTGTATATGTTTTTCAAATTGAAAGCGTTCATCACATCCATAGCTTCTTTCAGTTCGGGAGAAAGCGCAACGCCTCTTTCGGGACTGCTGTTTTCGCATACATTGGATATAAAGCGGTTTATCAGAACGGTATTGTTGATTTTTTCTCCGAGAACCTCCGAGAGTTCGTCCTGTAGACTTTCTATCATTCCTTCGTTTAAGATTCCCAGATGCACGGCGTCTTCCATGTCACGCCCTATGTACGATATTTTGTCCGAAATTTTTACCACGCACGCCTCATATGTGAACGGAGAATATTGGTTGGGACGGACAAAATTTTCAAGGTCTATAAATTCCTCGCGGGGAATAATACCGTCTTCGGACACTTCTCCGCAATGGGAAATAATTCCGTCACGCACGGCGTAAGTTAAATCCAGATTTCTTCGGCATTTGTCGTAATCTTCCAAAAGTTCTATGCTGTCGACCGCATAAAGACCGTTTTTTTCATGCCAAAATTCTTCGCCTATGTGTTCTTTGGACAGTTTTGAGAGAAATTTTTCTCCTTTGTGACCGAACGGCGGGTGTCCCAAGTCGTGAGATACCGAAATGGCACGCGTAAGTTCGGTGTTGAGGCCGAGATACTTCGCAATGGTGTAGCTTATCGATTCAACATGGTTTACATGCTCAATTCTCGTACAGATATGGTCACTTTGCGGGGAGAAGAAGACCTGCGTTTTGTTCCGCAGACGGCGGTATGCCGAACAGTGAACAATTCTCGTGTAGTCTCTCAAAAAAGGGCTTCTCATATCTCCGTCCTGACGGTAAAGCTCACTCGTGCGGGAAATACATTCTTCCCACTTCGGATTTCCGGGCGACGCGGAATATTTTTCCAGAATGTTTAGCATAACACCCCTCCGTTTCTTACTCAATTATAGCAGAAAGGAGGAATATTTACAAGAGTTTTTTTCTTTTCGGCACTTTTCTGACGCATGGATATGAGCGGGAGATGAGGATAAGGTCGTCTCCTATTCTCTCAATGTCGGAAAAGGCGAATTTTTTCCATTCCCTCGCTTTAAGTCCGAAAGCGTCTTTATGAACGGGTACCGTAAAATATTTTATTTCACCGCTCTTCATGTCTATTTCGGCATCGCATATAAACCCGAGCCGTTCTCCCGTCGAGCAGTTTACAATTTCCTTTTTTTCAAGTTCTCTGAATGTGGCAAAAGCCGGGCAAGCGTCTTCCATGCAAACCTCCTAAATCAATAGTAACCGTTGTGCCGTGTAATATCTTTTTTCAGCTGCCGTATAATCTTTTTTTCAAGTCTCGATATGTAAGACTGGGAAATTCCCATTTCGTCGGCAAGGTCTTTTTGCGTCATTTCACGGCTTCCGTAAAGTCCGAAACGCTTTGCTATTATCTCTTTTTCCCTTTGGGAAAGTCTTGACACGGCTTGACGGACGATAACTTTTTCTTCCTCTTCTTCAAGTCTTTCGTGCACATCTTTTTCGGTACTGCCGAGAATATCGGACAGCAAAAGTTCGTTTCCGTCCCAGTCGCAAGACAATGGCTCATCAATGGAAATTTCGAGTTTTTGGGAATTGATTTTTCTGATATACATAAGAATTTCGTTTTCTATACATTTTGAGGCGTAGGTCGCTATTTTTATGTTTTTGTCGGGACGGAAAGTGTTCAGAGCCTTAACCAGCCCTATCGTGCCGATTGAAACCAGGTCTTCGTTACCGATACCCGTGTTTTCAAACTTTTTCGCAATGTAGACGACAAGTCTCAAATTGTGTTCGATGAGTTTGTCACGGCAGGACTGTCTGTAACTTCCGTCTTCTGATATCAGTCCCTCTATCGCACTTTTTTCCTCCTGTGCACTCAAAGGTGCGGGGAGAGATTGAGTGCCGTTTGTATAGTATATTTCGGCGCAATTTTCTTTATGAAAAAATTTTTTGAGAAAAGCTTTGATTTTTTTAATCATTTCGGTTTACCTCACCTTACAATCGGAATAATGCCGTCAAATCCGCAAAAATCGTTACAGTGCGGATCGGGAAGCAGGAGAAAGTCCTCTTTGTCGTAATTTTTTCTGTCGAATTTTATTTTGTCGGGTACATATGCGTTAAGTACGGTTTTTCCCGTCGCACTTCTTACGGAAACGGGATAAAATTTTCCAAGAGATGAAAAATCCAGACGACTTGCGGCCTTTTTGCCTATGAAAATTATTCTTTTGCCGCTCGTCTGTTCAAATGCGAAGTTTCCGCTGTCAATCATCAGGGTAAGAGTTGCCTCTTTTTCTCCCGTTTTTATCTTTGCTTCAACGCATATTGCCTGCATGCTTCTTGCCGTTCTCTTTTGCAGAACCGTAAAAACGGTTTCGGCCGTAAGTGCAAGCATTATGACCGGAAGCGGAAGAAGTGCGGCGGAAAAACTTTTCCGTATGACGCTTTCAATGGAGGTAAGAATTCCTCCGACGAATATTTCGGAACATAAAAATGTGAAAAAAGGGAATAAGGCGGGAGGCGGAAAAACGATAAGGCACATCAAATACCCTGCGGGGAGCAAAATAAGACAGGAGAGAAATGTTTTTTGAAAAAGCAGAAACAGTGATACGGCACCTCCCAGAGCCGAGGCAAGGCACAGTTTTGCCGTGTGCGGATTTTTATGCGATATACGGCAGGAAGCGTAAAGAGATATGTAGTCGATACAAAAATTCACAAAAAAGTATATGTCAATATAAATTTTTATCACCTCGCATACAAATATATCAAACATCGGACACTTTTTTTGTCAAAAAAGCGGGAGAGCAAAGGAATATCAAAAAAATTGCCGGGCTTTTCGCTCTGTCGTATTGTAGGGTAAAAAGGCGTATTTCGTTTTGACAAGGCGTTGACGGTGTGATATAATATCTTTGAGATGTAATGATACTTTGCCTTCTATATAAAATATAAAATAAAAAGCGAAAGGAAAAAGAAAAATGAATTTTATTCACACAACTTTAAATGTGGGTGCGGAAGTGCCTTTTTCCGCAATTCATATAACGGATACTCACATTGTGCTTTCCGATGACAGAGACGATGAACGCAAGGCAAAACTTGCCGAACAGCGAGGGGAGATTCCGAAGTTTACGGGTGCGTGGGAACTGTTAAAAATAGCTTCGGAAATGTCGAAAAAAGACTCTCTTCCGATTCTGCATACGGGAGATTTTATCGATTTTGTATCTTATGCCAATCTGGACGCCGTAAAAAAATATGTAAGTGAAAACGATTTTTTTATGGCGGCGGGCAATCACGAGTTTTCTCTTTATGTCGGAGAAGCCGTTGAAGATGCCGCTTACCGAAATCAGAGTCTTGCGAGAGTACAGGCGTCTTTTTCAAACGATATACGGTTTTCTTCCCGTGTTATAAACGGAGTAAATTTCATCGCGCTCGATAACTCCTATTATTTGATTGAATATGAACAGCTGGAAAAGCTGAAAAAAGAAGTCGGCAGGGGAATACCGACGGTGCTTCTCGTGCATACGCCGCTGTATGAAGATGGGCTTTACAATTTTCATCGCAGACTTCATGAGGGACAGCCGACATTTTTGATGAATGTTCCCGAAGAGAAAACGGAGTATTACGATAAGAATAGCCGTGAGATACAGCGTGCCGACGAAATTACACGGGAAGCATACGATTACATAACGAATACTCCTTTGATAAAGGCGGTTTTGTGCGGACATCTTCATTACGATTACGACGGCGAAATTACTCCGTCTCTGCCTCAGATTGTGACGGGCTGGTCAACAATAAGAAGAATAGATTTTAAGTGAAAAATGCGTCGGAATATCCCGTGAATTTGCACATTTTTGCGAAAAAGCTTGAAAAAAGCCGAAAAAGGTGGTACAATACCCAAAAAATTTATGTTATGAGGGTATTATGAAAATAAATATCAGACCGGGACGACGCTTTTTTATATGTGCCGGCACAGTCATTGCTTTTTTGTTTCTGTGCCTGTTCGGAGTGTTTGAACTGCATATGGACGGAAGCGTTATTCGGCAGGGTGCCGTAATTGCGGGTTCTGCTTTGCTGTTTTTGACAGCTTCCATGATAAGTGTCAGTTTTAAAAAGAGTTATGCCGCATGGATTGCGGCGGCGTTTTTGTCCTTGCTCAGTTTTGTTTTCGGGCAAATTCTTTTGGACCTTTCTCCGTTTGACATGAAATTCAAAATTATTTTGTCGAATTTTATTTTGATATGTTTTCTTTACGCTTTTTCTCTCACGGTTTTTCCAAGTACCCGATTCGGTCTGGCACTTCCCGCACTTGTGCTTTTCGTTTTTCATTTTGTGAACTATTCCGTGTATATGTTCAGAGGGCTGGAATTGACGGTAAGCGATTTTTACTCCGTTAAAAACGCTCTGGGAATTGCGTCGAAATATTCTCCGTACTTTACTTCTTCGGCCTTTATCTCCCTTTCGGTTTTTGCCTCATGTTTCGTGATAATTCTTTCGTCTGACTTTCCAAAAGTTTCGAAAAAGTTCAGAATATGTTCTCTTGTTTCGTCTTTGGTATTACTTACGGGGATTTTTGCTGAGGCGAAATTCGGTCCGGGAGAAATTGAGTGGTTTGGAAAAAACGGGACAAAATACAACGGTGCAACCTACAATGTACTTGTCGAATTGAGGTGCAACACCGTAAGTCCGGGAGAAAATTACAGTGCGGAGAGGGCACACGAGATTATAAGTTCTTACGGCACCGGTACCGAAAGCGATCCGGATTCTCCGCACATCATCGTGATTATGAGCGAGTCCTTTGCCGACTTGTCGGTTTTGGGAGAATTGACGCTTGAGGGAGACGATCCGCTTGAATTTTTCAATTCGCTTACGGAAAACACTGTTCGCGGAAGTGCGATTTCTTCGATATTCGGAGGAGGAACGGCAACTTCCGAATGGGAATTTCTGACGGCAAACAGCGAGGCGTTTCTGCCCAACGGTTCCATTGCCTATCAGCAGTATATTACCGACCATTCATGGAGTATTGTGGCAGCTCTTAAATCCGAAGGGTATACCGCAGTTGCCATGCACCCGTATGAAAACGGCTTTTGGAGACGCAATACGGTTTACGACATCATGGGATTTGACGAAATGTATTTCATGGACGACCTGAGCAGCGATGATACGCTCCGAGATTTTGTTACGGATAGGTCTCTTTATTCCGATATAATCGAACGCTTTGAATCAAAAGATGACGGCGAGAAGCTTTTTATGTTCAATGTCACTATGCAAAATCACGGAGGATATCTGTACGGTGATTTTCAATCAACCGTTACTGCGGGTAATTCGGCGTGGACCGATGTTGACCAGTATCTTTCGCTTTTGAAAATTTCGGATGATGCATTGAAAGAGTTTGTGGGTTATTTTGAAAACATTGACGAAAAAGTTTGCCTTGTGTTCTTCGGAGATCATCAGCCGGCACTTAATGTTGACTTCTTCAATGTGCTTCTCGGCTCGTCCGAACCGGATTTAAACGATACGGTAAAGAAATATACAGTACCGTTTATAGTCTGGACAAATTACGAAAGCGAAGAGTGTGACGGAGTGCTTACAAGTCTCAATGCACTTTCCTCAATCGTTTTGGATAAGGCGGGAATATCGCTTCCGGCATATATCGAATTTGTCAAAGATTTTTCCCAAACCGTTCCGGTTGTCACGCCGTTTTGCTATTTTTCAAAGACTTACAATGAGTTTGTTCCTCTTTCTCAAGCCGAAGGCGATGAGCTTGAATGGATAGAAAAATATAAAATTTTACAGTATAATAACCTGTTCGATAAGAGCGGACGAGTAGAGGTATTTAAGTATGAGACTTACTGATGAACAAATCAAAAAAATTACAAAAGGAGTCTGTGCCGTAGAGCAGGAAGAAGGGTATTGGCGTTTTTTGCGTTTCCAGAAAGAAGTTCTCACGGAACTTTCGGTAATAGGCGAGGAAAAGCGTATACAATCCCTTGTTCCGTCGGGTGTAAGGTTTGATTTTTACACCGACAGCACTGAACTTAAAATCGGAGTTAAAACCAATTATATTACCGGAAATTTCGAACTCTGGGTTGACGGACTGTTAACAGATGTTGCCGGTGCGTCGGACAGCGATGCCGAGTGTGAAAAATATGTTGAATTTAAGATGAATGGCGGGAAAAAGCATATAGTGCTTTATTTCCCGACTTACGGAATTGCACGGCTGTCGTCTGTTGAACTTTCGGACAATGCTTGGTTTGAGCCGTGCGAGGAAAAACCGCTTGCGGTATTTTTCGGAGACAGCATAACTCAGGGATATACTACACATTGGTCGTCGTTAAATTATGTCGCAAGGCTTTCGAGAAAGATGAACATGGATTTTCATAATTTCGGCATAAGCGGAGATATATTCAATACGGTGGTGACGAAAGCTTCTCTTTCACGAAAACCGGAATATGTTTTCGCCTCTTACGGCACAAACGACTGGAAAGAAGGAAAGGGTTTTCCGTCTGAGATAAAAAAGAATATGCGTGACTTTTTTGTTCGGATTTGTTCCAAGTATCCGGAGTCGAGAATCATCGATATTCTTCCTATTTGGCGTGCCGACGCCGATAACGGATATCCTTTCAAGTTTGCCGAACTTTCCGTTCTTATGCGAGAAGTTCTTCGTGAATTTAAGACGGTTGAGGTTATCGACGGGCTGACACTCGTGCCTCATGTGCCTGCACTTTTTGCAGACAGAAGTCTTCACCCCAATGAAACGGGATTTGAATTTTACGCCGACGGAATTTTCAATTACTTATCGCAAAAGGGTTGATTTTACGAAAAAATATTGTAAAATAAATACAGACGGTGACGGAATTTTGACACCGTAAATTATACAGATAAAGTGAGATGATAAAATGAAGCTTAATGACGAACAAATCAGGAAAATTACGAAAGGTGTTTGTACCGTAGAGCAGGAAGAAGGTCATTTGCGTTTTTTGCGTTTTCCGAAAGAAGTTCTTACGGAACTTGCAAAAATCGATCAGTCCAAGCACACGCAGGCCCTTGTTGCGTCGGGTATAAGGTTTGATTTTTACACCGACAGCACAGATCTTAAAATCGGTATTACAACGACTTACGCTACGGCGAATTTCGAGCTTTGGGTTGACGGGGAGCTTACAAGTGTTGCCGGAGCAACCGACAGTATGGGTGAGAGTAAATCCGTGGGATTCAAAATGAAGGACGGAAAAAAGCATGTAGTGCTCTATTTTCCGACTTACGGAATTGTACGGCTGTCTTCGGTCGAACTTTCGGACAATGCTTGGTTTGAGCCGTGCGAAGACAAAACTCTTGCCGTATTTTTCGGAGACAGCATAACTCAGGGATATACGACACCTTGGGCATCGCTGAACTATGTCGCAAGGCTTTCGAGAAAGATGGATGTGGATTTTCATAATTTCGGCATAAGCGGAGATATATTCAATACGGTGGTGACAGAAGCCTCTCTTTCGCGAAAACCGGAATATGTTTTTGCCTCTTACGGCACAAACGATTGGGGATGCGGAAAATTTTCTCCCGCAGAATTCAAGAAAAATATGCGTGACTTTTTTGTTCGGATCTGTGCTAAGTATCCGGAATCGAGAATTATCGATATTCTTCCTATATGGCGTGCCGACGGGTACACTGATGCTTGGTACCCCTTTAAATTCGAGGAAATTTTCGTTCTTATGAGGGAAGTTCTTCGTGAATTTAAGACGGTTGAGGTTATCGACGGGCTGACACTCGTGCCTCATGTGCCTGCACTTTTTGCAGACAGAAGTCTTCACCCCAACGAAACGGGATTTGAATTTTACGCTGACGGAATTTTCAATTATTTATCGCAAAAGAGTTGATTTTACGAAAAAATATTGTAAAATAAATACAGATCAAGCTGACAGAATTTTGACACAGTAATTATACAGAAAAGTGAGGTAAGATTATGAAACTTGGTGTATTTTCTCCTGCATTGGCAACATTGTCCTTTCGCGAAATGATAGAATATCTTTCGAGTATCGGGGTAGAACAGGTCGAAATGGGTGCGGGCGGCTGTCCCGGCAAAGCACATTTCGATCCCGAAGTATTGCTTGCCGATGAGAAAAAAATCGACGAAATAAAAAAGATTCTTCGCGACAACAACATGGAAATATCGGCTATCAGCTGTCACGGTAATCCCGTTCACCCGGATAAGACAGTTGCGAAGACATATCACGACGATTTCGAGCGGGCTGTTTTGCTTGCCGAAAAGCTCGGTGTTGAAACGGTAGTCGGATTTTCGGGTTGTCCCGGAGATTCGGAAAATTCAAAGTACTCAAACTGGGTCACCTGTCCCTGGCCCGTTGAATTCGGTACGATACTGAACTGGCAGTGGAACGAGGTTTTAATTCCCTATTGGAAAAAAGAAGCCGAATTTTGCAAAGCTCACGGAATTAAGAAGATTGCATTTGAAATGCATCCGGGATTTTGTGTTTATAACCCGGAAACCGTTCTGCGATTAAGAGACGCGGTCGGTGACATTATAGGTGCGAATGTGGATCCGAGTCATCTCTATTGGCAGGGTATGAAGCCGGTTGAGGTTATAAAGACGCTCGGGAAAGCCGGAGCCATTTATCACTTCCACGCAAAAGACACCAAGATTGACGAGAGCAATACATCTGTAAACGGTGTGCTTGACAACAAGCCTTATGCCGATGTTCTCGGGCGTTCGTGGGTGTTCCGTACCGTCGGTTACGGTCACGGCAAGGAAGAATGGAACGATATCATATCGACTTTGAGAAAAGTGGGATATGACGGTACCGTAAGCATTGAGCATGAGGATTCTCTCATGTCTCAAAAAGAAGGGCTTGAAAAAGCGGTTCGCTTCCTTCGCGATGTTCTCATAAAAGAAGAATGTGCGAAAATGTGGTGGGTATAATTTAAAGTTAATCGATTTTAAGCGGTTGAGAAATTTTCTTTCTCGGCCGCTTTTTTTTATAAAAAAATTCCAATTTTTACATTTTAGGGTTATTTTTTTACAAATAGGACGAAAATTTTCCTTTTATGTGTATTATTTAACTGTATAAAATCGCGAAAAATGTAATATGTGCAAAAGAGCAGTGCTTTTACATACAGCAAGGAAGGTATCGAAAATGAATTATATCGTTTCTGCCGAAACGGACATCGGTATATTTAAGAATACAAATCAGGACAGCCTGTCCGTTAAAATCATAAATACTCCTGCCGGAAGAACGGCTTTTGCGATTCTGTGTGACGGTATGGGCGGGTTGTCAAAAGGTGAAACGGCAAGTGCATCGGTTATAAAAGCGTTCGATGCGTGGGTACTTAACACTTTGCCGAGCGTTTGCACTTCGGGCTTTGACGAAAACACGGTCAAAACTCAATGGGAAGAAATATTGCAAAATATGAACTCACGCATAAAATCGTACGGAGCAAAACAGGGAGTTAAGCTCGGTACGACGGCTGTGATTTTGCTTTTGACCGATAAAAAATATTTCATCATGAATGTCGGTGACTCAAGGGTATATGAGATAAGAGAAAATTTAGTGAAGCTCACTGAGGATCAAACATTTGTTGCACGCGAGGTTGCACTCGGAAATATGACTGCCGAGCAGGCCGAAAAAGACGAAAGACGCAGTGTACTTTTGCAGTGTATCGGAGCGTCGAACGCGGTATACCCAGATTTTTTTGTCGGTGAAACGAAGCAAAACGCGGTGTATATGCTTTGTTCGGACGGTTTTCGTCATGAAATTACGGAGCAGGAAATTTTTGACGGTTTTCGTCCGGAAGTCCTTGTGAACGATTCGGTTATGAAGCAAAATTCCGTAAATTTAATCGAACTTAACAAACAGCGTAACGAGCGGGACAATATATCGGTTATTTTGGTAAGAACCTTTTAATTTTAAGGGAGAAAAGTATGCTTGAAATCGGATCACTCGTAGACGGTAAGTATAAAATACTCAATAAAGTCGGGCAAGGCGGCATGAGCGTCGTATACCTTGCAATGAACGAAAAAGCGAATAAACAGTGGGCAGTCAAAGAAGTCAGGAAAGACGGCGTTTTGGATTTTGAATCGGTCAAGCAGGGACTTATTGCCGAAACCGATATTTTGAAGAAGTTGAGTCACCCAAATCTTCCGAGTATTGTCGATGTTATAGATACAAACGATTCTTTCATAATCATCATGGATTATATACAGGGTAATTCCTTAAACAAGGCACTTGAAGAATTCGGTGCACAGCCTCAGGAGTTTGTAATCGAGTGGGCAAAGCAGCTTTGCGATGTTCTCGGATATTTGCACAGCAGGAATCCCGCAATTATTTACCGCGATATGAAACCCGCCAACATTATGTTAAAGCCTGACGGAAATGTAACTCTTATAGACTTCGGAACAGCCCGTGAGTATAAAGAAAAAAATCTTGCCGACACGACTTGTCTTGGGACCGTCGGCTATGCGGCTCCCGAACAGTTCGGCGGTATGGGGCAGACAGATGCCCGCACGGATATTTACTGTCTCGGTGCGACGCTCTATCATCTTGTAACCGGAATGAATCCGTGCGAGCCGCCTTACGAAATTAAACCCATAAGGCAAATCAATCCCACGCTGTCGGGCGGATTGGAAAGAATCATTCAAAAATGCACACGCAAAGATCCTCAGGACAGGTATCAGTCATGTGCCGAGCTTATGTACGCACTCGAACATCATGAAGAAATTGATGATGTTCACCGCAAAAAACAGAAGAAAAAAGTAAAAAAATTCGTCACCGCCTGTGCTATGACAGTTGTATTTGCAGCTGTGTCTTTGTGGGGATATATATCGGCCGAAGACAAGAAAAGCGAAAATTACGAGGTAATACTCAAGTCGGCACAGACAGAAGAAGATTACTATAAAGCGATTTTGACAGATCCGGCAAGAGAAGAAGCGTATTTGGAGTTCAACGGTTATTTAATAAACGATTTTGAGCTTTCAAAGGAAGAAGGGCAGTCTCTTTTAAAGCTTTATATAGGACTTGATAACAAAAAGACGAACGGATTTTCGGAAAATGTGAATGTTTTGGGACGGCTTAAGGAAAAGAATCCCGACGGATATAATAAAGTGTGTTACGAAATAGGGCTGTCTTTTCTGTTCTATTACGATGTTAAGATTGATACGGACCGATACTCAAATGCTTCAAAGTGGCTCAGAGAGGTTAAAGATGTATATCCGATAGCCGAAATTTACTGTGACATTTCAGACTGTCTCGAACTTATCAAACAATACAACGGTTCGAAAATCAAGCAGACGGAAAAAATGTACGAACAGTATGCGAACCTTTGGGAAATGACGGTTAAATTAAAATCGGGTGCCGACGGATTTGACGGAGTGGATTCCAAATTACAGGTATGGAACGAAATTGTGAAAATGATTGATTCGAATGTCATTGAGCTTCTTGAGGTTACATCTTCCGAAACGATGATTGAATTTCTCAATTCAATTTCCGAAGATTCGGAAAAAGTCAAAAAATCCGTTCTGGAAGAAGATATAAAAGAGCTTAGGCTGTCTGTTTCGGAGACGGTGAAAAAAATCGAATCGGCCAAAGCGTAAGGAGAGAGCAAATGACATACGACATTTACAGATACATATTTATCGGTGCGGCAATACTTTGCGGTATAATGTTTTTGCTGTCGGTATACTTCTTTATATTCTTTAAAATACCGAGCGTAATAGGAGATCTCACCGGTGCAAATGCACGCAAGGCAATAAAAAATATCCGTGAGCAGAACGAGGCAAGCGGAAATAAAGGATACAGAGTCAGCGGTTTTAACGAAGCACGGGGGAGACTAACCGACAAAATTTCCGGCTCCGGCAGGATTGTACAGCGTAATGCAGGGCAAATGGCCGGGATTAATACGGAGAAAATTTCCACCGCACAACTGACTTCGGACAGTGAAAACCTAACGACTGTGTTAGATAACTCTTTTCATGACGAAACTACGGTTTTGCACTCTCCGGAAGAGACTTGCGAAAACGCTTCTTTCGAAATCGAATACGAAATTACTTTTATTCACACAGATGAAATAATTAGTGCGGAGGAATACATATGAGTACAAGAGGAACGGACCGCGTATGGCTGTATATCTCAATAGCTTTCTTTTTTCTGTTTTCGGTAAGCTTTTTGCTTATGCCTTTCGGGGACAGTACCTCTTCCGAAAGCGTTTCGGTATATACACTTATTTCGGGATCTTTGTTTTGGATATCGCTATTGTCGGGAATTTTCACGCAGGTTTTTCTGTCGCACAGAAGAAAAAAATGGTATGTGAAAAATCATGTCATTGAGGGAAGATTTTCCGGAAAATTGGGGCTGGTTTCCTTCTTTTCCAACACTGAGGCGACAGTTGCCGATGTAATTTGCATGATAAGTTTTTCGGCTTTGGCAATCTCAATGGTTTTGACGCACGGTGTCGGATATGTATGTTACATTTTTCTTTCTGTGTTTGTTTTTTCTTTCAGTATGCACTGTATATTAAACGGAAAAAATTACTATCATATTGTAAATCGTGAAAAAATGCTTCGAAGCCTTGAAAAAAGGCGTGTGAATACGGTAAAAAAGTAAAGCAAATAGTTTCAATAGTGAAATATCTTTCCGATTTGGCAAATGAAGAAAATATTTCCGTACGGTCTTTATGGCTGCCTCCCATTCCTCCGAAAATTTTTATTGATGAGCTTGAGAAAAAATATCGGAATACATCAGTCGGGACAAATCTTTGTCCCATTGTCGGAGAATATGACGATCCGTTTAATCAAAAACAGGGTGTATTGACAGTACCGCTTTCATCTGAGGGCAACTGTCTTATCTACGGTTCGGCAGGTAACGGTAAAACTACTATGCTGACCGCAATAGCGTATTCGCTTATTCGAAATCACAGTGCCGAAGAGCTCAATCTTTACATCATGGATTTCGGTTCTGAAACACTTAAAGTTTTTGAAAAAGCCCCGCAAGTCGGAGGTGTGATTGTTTCCTCAGATTCCGAAAAAACAATTAACTTCTTTAAAATGTTACATAAAGAAGTTGAACACCGTAAAAATCTATTTTCGGAGTTTGGCGGTGATTACGCCGGATATTGTAAAAATAGCGGCAAGACAGTTCCCAATATTGTTGTTCTTATCAATAATTATGCCGGTTTTGCCGAACAGTATGAGGATTTAATCGAGTCTTTTGCTTTGCTTACCAGAGACGGTGTGAAATACGGTATTTATTTTGCCGTCAGTGCAAGTAATACCAACGCAATCCGTTATGTTATGGCACAGAATTTCAAAATGACTGTGTGTATGCAGCTTAACGATGCGACGGATTATTCCGTTGTAGTGGGTAAGACCGACGGACTTATTCCCTCAAAGTATAAAGGCAGAGGATTAGTGGCGTTGGACAGAGTTTA
The DNA here is from genome assembly GCA_964558655.1 of uncultured Oscillospiraceae bacterium. Taxonomy (GTDB): domain Bacteria; phylum Bacillota; class Clostridia; order Oscillospirales; family SIG627; genus RGIG6353. The sequence continues at coordinate 96,486 of CAZLEX010000002.1, forward strand.
TGAATTTCAAACCGCTTACTGCAGCGATGCAAGCGATACCTTTGAGTTTTTAAGCGAATATTGTGAAAAGCTTAAAGAAAATGCTACAATTTTTGCTAAGAAAATACCTGTTTTACCGGAGATTGTCAATTTTGATTATGTTAAGGGAAACATTGCCGATTTGAAAAATGTCCCGGTCGGTATTTCAAAGAGGTCGCTCGATATTGTATCCTGCAATATTTTCGGTAAGGTTGCCTATCCTGTACTTTCGCAGGAAATCCGCCAGAGTGTAAGCTTTACGGAAGAATGGATTAAGGTTATTAGCACGCTTGCCAATGTCGTCTGTATTGACGCTGAACAGATTCTCGATATTGAAGGTCAAAACAGCATTGATGTTGTCAGAGACAATTTTGAAGAATATGTTCACGCGCTTTTTGACGATACGGTAGAACGCAACAATACTTATAAAGACGCCGGAATGGATCCCAAATCTCTTGAAGCCTTCGAACACAAGGTTGTTGTGTTTGCGGGTTACAAACGGTTTTTGAGTTTGCTCTCGGCTGACGGGCAGGAAAAGATAGGACTTGTTCTTCTGAAAGCCGAAACAATTTATAAACTGCATTTTATTGTTATCGATTCCGTATCCGATTTCGGATCCTACAATTATGAAGCATGGTGTAAAAAACAGATTACAGGTGCCGAAGGAATTTGGGTTGGTGACGGAGTGGCGGATCAGTACACACTCAAGGTGAATAAGCTTACCAATGAATTGTACGAGGATATCGGTGACGAGTACGGTTATGTCTTTAACAGAAGCCGTCCGACGCTTGTAAAGTTACTTTCGTCTGTAGATAAAGAGGGGGAAGAATAATGAAAAAAGTGTTGGTAGAGGTTTTTGTACCCGTTATCGATACCCGTTACGATGTATTTATTCCCGGCAATTCTCAAATGTCGGAAGTTTTGGAACTTTTGAAAAAAGCTGTTGCCGATTTATCCGGAGGGCGTTTCGTTGCCACCGGAGATGTGGCTGTATGCTACCGTGAAAACGGTTCTATTATCAATGTTAACATGACGGTTTATGAACTCGGAATTCATAACGGCTCAAAACTCATGTTGATATAAAAAATTTAAGGAGGTCATGAAAAATGGCAAGAAACATTCAGGTAACCCCAGAACAATTGGAATCCACCGCAACACAAATTGATAGTTTGGCAGCAGACTATAAGTCTCAGTATGATCTGCTCTATAAGGAAACCGATGCGATGGCTTCTACATGGAACGGAAAGGACAACACGGCGTTTACCAATCAGATCGCAGGCTTTAAGGACGATTTCGAGAAGATGCACACTTTGATGCTTAATTATGCCGATTTCTTAAGAAAAAGTGCAAAATCTTACCGTGATACGCAGGATACCGTTGTATCCGAAGCTCGTAAATTACAGAATTAACAGGGAGGAAACATAAAATGGCAGACAACATTAAAATTTCAACACAAGTACTTACAGACACAGCTCAGAAAGTTCGTAATTGCAATACTGCAATGGACGACAAACTTAAAGAAATCAATGACAAAATGGACGCTTTGGGAAGCACATGGAAGAGTGACGCAGCTACAGATATTCGTGACGCTATGAACGCATTAAAATCGAAGTTTGAACAATACAAAAATGTCATTGAATCTTATGCAACATTCCTTGTAAATACCGCTCAGAGCTATGAGTCAACCGAAGGAGCTATTCAGACCAACGCAAACGCATTTAAATAATGCCGAATATTTGCAGGTGGGTGTTTACCCCACCCATCTGCCTAAATTTGAAAACGGTCAATATAAATTTATTGTTTATATATAATTTTTACAGGAGAAGAAAAAAATGAAATTGTTTAAGCGGATACTTTGTTTGAGTCTTTCTCTGATATTTGTTGCCCAGATGATGATCGGTTGTTCGTCAAAGAAAACCGATGAGGAGATTTATCTTACCAAGGGAGAATTTTTTGCATATTTTGTTTACGAAAATAATATGACATCTCAAAAATACAGTACACAGGAAATTCAAAATTGCGAAGACGGTTCTGTTGAAGCTGATATCATCGTTGAGTGGGGATATTTGCCTGAAAAATTGGCAAAGAAAAATTTGAATAAGCCGGTTGAAAAAGAAATTGTCGTCATGGTTTGTGCCAATGCTACATTTGGCTTAAAGAAAGGCAACTCCGCCGATATAAAAGATGCCGATTTACTTAATGCTCCTCAATTAATTGCAGATGCGTATGCAAGCGGTTTTTTTGAATTAGAAAACGGATATTTTGACGGTGCACAGCATATGTCTTTCGCCGATTGCGAAGAAATAATGAATAAGGCGAAGAATTATACAGCCAATTTCCATTATGAAGCGAATACAGAAACGACTTCTACAGCAGAAGGCGTAAAAGAGCAAGATATTTCAAATTATGAAGACGGCGATATTTTTGTCGAATTTTTCGGGGACGAGGTAGTATTGGAAAACAGTATGGTTGTATCCTCAGAAGAAAAGTTATTCGAAACGAGTAATGATTCGTCAAAATTTGCCTTTTTGAGTGCGGGCACTTCTCCGCAAATAACTACACTTGAAAGTAAAGTTCAAGATAGCGAAACAACACTTTTGGCAAAAACACCGAGTCGTCTTAGTGTTAAAGATGTTACGGGCTTTTCCGCAACTTTTACAAAATCTGCATTTGAAGAATCACTTGGTAACCCACAAATCGGGGATACAGTTGTAATAAAAAAATTTAAAGAAATAAGCAACGATTATTATGTAGGCGATGACGGTGAAATTATCGGTGTCCTGATTAGTATGGAAGTAAATGGTTCCAACTATATTTGTAAATTTAAATATCCTGATTTTGAAGAAGCAGTATCAAGCAAGAATATTGAAACAGCCAATGCTTCAAAAATAGATACTGAAAAATATGAAATTTTTGAAACGAAAGTAGGCGGATGGGAATTAAGTTTTAATGTAACCTCAAGCTCTGTTGGCGTAACTGCGTCAAAAGGTTATACAACTTATGAAACCGGAAGAAAGCAGGATTGGCAGAATTCCAAGCAAACGGTAAATGCGAAAGCTGAGTTCGAAATTAGCAATTTTAATGTTGATATCAATAATTTAAAGAGCTTTGTAGATGAAAATAACGGTGAAGGGTTTATAAAAGTCACATGTGACACGACGATGGCTTTTTCACTAAGTCAAAGTTTGAGATATACTCCCGATAGCAACAGAAACGGAAAATTTCCGTCAAACTGGTCCAATTCCAGATGGACAGATACCGATTCCAAAGGTGCAAAAGAAATTAAAATTGCCAAAATCCCCATTGATGTGTATGGGGTTGCAAGTGTTAATGTATACATTTATTTAGAAATTTCCGTTGACGGAAAAATCGAGTTTTCGACATCTATTGATGGTGGCGGTGTACAAATTACCGCTAATAACGGAAATGTGTCCGTTCAAAAACTCGGCGAAAAAAAGTCTGAAGCAACTGCAGAAGTAAATTTACACGGCCGTTTTGGCATTGATGTAAGCGTAACACTTTTTAAATTTATAAATGTAATTGAATATGATATAGGTTTAGATCTCGATATTCATGCTGCGGTTAGTCTTTATTATGAAAATAAATTGGAAGCAGACGGTGTATATGCCGATCAAGAAGGCTTAGAGGAATACGCGGCAGATGACAGTAAATTTAATTATTGTATAGGAGTTCAAGTTACAGTTAGCATTTCAGGTGAGCTGAAGGATTCGGGAGTGAAAAAACTTCTCAAGCTATTTTCAGCCGGAGATTCTTTGAATTTCTCGCATGAATTATGGACGGGAGGAATTCATATTGAAGACGGAGCTTTTGTTGATAAATGTACTCGCGGCGATGAGGTTGAAGAATCTGACAGCGATGAAGTGGTACTTAGCTCATATAAAGTGATTCTCGAAGAAGGCGAGAGCGATTTTATTTCGCTGAAAGCAGTTCCTTCAGAAACTGTGAATTTATTGGATTCTAAGAATTCAATTACAGTTGAGAGTAACAATCCGGGTATTTGTACTGTAACCTACGACAAAACAAATAATTTGATAATTGTGGAAGCAGTAGGTGAAGGCAGTACCGAAATTGTAATTAAAGCAAAAAAGGGTATAGTGTGGTGGAAGGATAACTGTGAGCAAAAAATATCGGTAACAGTTAATCCGTCTTCATACGGTGGTGAGTTTGAGGGTATTAGTTATATCATCACCAATCCTTATAACACACTAAATTTTAAATACATGTAAATACTTTTGAATAGAGGGAAATTATGGCGATTAATGTTAACACTGCAAACAGTCAAGCCGAACAATTGAATAACAGCATTTCTCAGTTGCGAAATGCCCGTAAGCAGATGTTAGCATATAAATCTTCTGTTTCGGGCAGTTGGCAGGGGAAAGAAGTCAATTATATTTTGAAAGCAATCGACCAAGTCGTCGGAGATATTGACAGTGCTGTGGGTGAACTCGATTCATTGAGAAGCGATATCAAGAATGCGGCAGCTCAGATCAAGCGTGAAGAAGACGCTGCCGCAGCGGCTGCCCGTGCGAGAGCGGAAAAACAGCAAAAAATTACTTATGCACAGAATGTTTACGACAGTGCAAGCGAGGAATTGGAGTCATTGACGGATAAAAGAAATAAGCTTGAAGAAAAGTTAAAGAGTGCTTCTTTTACGGAAAAAATTCGCATTTACGAGGAAATTAAATCCCTTGACAAAAAGCTTGAAGAGGCAAAGGACAAATGCGAAAGTGCGTACGATGCATTAAGGACGGTTAAAAGATGACCATGAATAAATTTAAAATCGAATATCTCGCCGATCAAAAGTTTCTTGTTGTTCATGGGCAAAAGGGACAGCAGATAAGCGAACGCGAGTATTATGCGATAAGCAAAGGTCAGATACCGGGCTTGCTTCGCGCACAGTTAGTCAGAAAAGGAAATACATTCAGGCTGAACTATAATATATCCGGATATATTTCGCTAAGAGAGTTTCTCGTCAATCCTCTCAGTAAGTCCACTTTTGTAAAACTTCTCGGCAACATTCTGGATAATCTCAAATTTTTGCAGAACGCTTACTACAACTATCAATTTATATTGATGGATATGAATGCCGCGATGGTTAATCCCGCAACACAGCAGGTGAGCTTTGTTTATGTGCCGATAACCTTTTACGAAAGCGGTACAAATCTGAAAGATTTTTTGCTCGGTATCATTCAATGCTGTTCTTTTATTCCCGGAGAAAATACCGATTATGTCCGCGATTACATAATAATTCTCAATAGCGGAATTAATTTTTCGCTGTTTGATTTGGAGGAATATGTCAAAAGGCTGAAAATTGACGAACATACGGTTAAAAATGTCAAAAAATGCACTCATTGCGGCAGTGTGATTTTGCCCAATGTCAATTTCTGTTCTTCCTGCGGAATGAAAATCTCCGGCCTGAATACAGATGACCGACAGGGAATATACGATCCTGCCGAAAGTATGCTTCAACCTTTGAAAAAAGGCGAAAGATTAAATTATTCGGCGGTGAACGGAAAAGAGCAGTATTGTGAAAGTGTGTCGGTAAATGTTATTAACGGAGATGGACAGGTAAGGGCGTACATATTCAGAATCAAAACAGGGGAACAGATACCGATTACATCGAATTTGTTCAGAGTCGGCAAAGATCCGAACGCTTGCGAATACTGCGTCAGAAATAATCCCGCAGTGAGCAGATGTCACATTTTAATAAAACGGGTAAACGGTAAACCGTTTCTTACGGATTTAAATTCGACAAATAAAACTTACATTGATGGGAAAATGATTTTGCCGAATACGGATATACAGCTGTATGACGGCATGAACATAAGACTTGCAAACGAAGATTTTATATTTAAATTTTATTAAGCGGGAGTTGAGAAAATGTATCCGGAGTTTATAGCGATTTATGTAATGTTGGGCATTGTAATTTTAATGTTGGGAGCCGTTCTTTTCTTTTTGATTAAACTTATGAAGAGGAGCGGTGCAAATTCAAACAATTACTATATGCCGAACTATCAGGCAAACGATAATTATTACGGCGGACAGTATAGGGAACAGTATCCTCAGCAACAGTATTCACAGCAGGGCGGCGGAGTGGTTTTTTGCAGACAATGTGCTTCACAGTTTGATTCTTCGCAGGCGTACTGTCCTCATTGCGGAGCGAGAAGACAGTAATTTTTACAGGAGGTGATAACGGTGAGCAGAACAAAAATCAATGTTTCGGCGGTAATTGACGCATCGGGGCAAATCAATTCCGCAAAAACTTATGTCTCTTCTGCTAAAAGCACATTCACCGGAGCAAAAAATGGCATTGACGGCAAAATAAAAAGCAGGTATAACATAAATAACAGGCTTGTTTCCGTTCAAAAGCAACTGTCGGATATTGACGGTAAGATAAGTAAAATTCGTGCCACCGTTCAATCGGGAGCAAACCTTTACCGTGAAACTGATGACAGAGTGAAGTCTTGGAGGAAAGACTTGAATGTCGGCATGAATGTCAACGGTGCAGTCATAAGTAAATGGGCTTTATACTTTAAAAACAACGATGCCGACAATTCAAATGATATTTTCGGTTCCGACTCATTTAAAGTGTATGCTGATAAAAATAAAACGGAGCACTCCGAAGAATATTTCAAATCAAAAGAATACAGTAAGACCTCATCGTTTAAATCCGACGGAGAATTTGACGATATAAGCGAGGATGCTGAAAAATGGAAAGAAAACAAAAAGAAAAAATTAGAAGATAAAGGACTCTATAGAGAAGAAAAAGAGACAAAGTACTATAACAAGGACGGAAATGAAATCAGCAAGGAAAATGCACCTAATTTTTATGAGCGTCAAGCTACACTTGGCGAGTGGAGCGTTGAAAATAAGATTTCTGTTTCTTATTATGAAGGTACATTTGATACCATGCTTGGCGGTGTTGCAGCTGTTACAGTCGGAGAGGCGGAAATGCATGCGGAATTTTCAGCCGGTTGCTATATAATCGGAAGTGATGGGAAACAAGTTTTCAGTCCCGGCGTTAATGCGGAAGTTGGAGGTAGTGCAACTGCTTTTAATGTCACTTATGAGAATCAACTTTTTGGCGATGAAATGTTAGGTATGAATGTTGACGGTTCCGTTACAGCCCTCTCTGTTTCTACCGAAGTCGAACTAAATGTTAACTTTATGGGTAAAGATGAAAAAGGGAATGTTGTTTTTGACCCACAAGTTAATGTCGGTGTAGATGCTGAAGTCGTATTGGTTGAAGTAGAAGGAAGTGTTGGTGTTAATATTTTAGGCGGAGAGGCCAGTGTTTCCGGAAGTGTTAAGGTGGGCTTTGGAGCTAATGCCGATGTCGGATATAAAGACGGCGTATTTAAATGTGAAATCGGTGCATCTTTAGGTATTGGATTTGATGTGGGCTTTGAAGTGGATGTTGGCGGTATGGTGAATACCGCAGCCGATGTCGCTTCATCGGCTTGGGACGGCCTGAAAAACGGTTGGAACAGTCTTTGGGGATAAAAGATGAGCGAATATAAGTTTGTGCTATTTCTGATAATAGGAATAATTTTTTTGTTGATTCATTTGTTTGATGTCAAAACCGATAATTTTCAATTTGAGCAATATGACGGCTTTGGAACTATAACAAGAATCAACATGAATGAAAGAGGCCGTACTTGGTATTATGTTGACATTAATATCAACGGGCAAGTTTATAGTGCACAAACCGACGCTTATAAGATTGTTCCGAAAGGCGTTGATAAAGGTGATACGGTGTCGGTTAAATATCACTTTACAAAAAATGGTTTTGTAAGATGTTATATTACACAAGACGGTTTTGAACGAGTTATTCAAGAAAATCAAAATAAGACACCTATAATGTTATATATCGCAATTATATGCTTTACTGTTTTTGCATTTATGTTCGTTAAAATTTTGTTGAATTTTTGAAATAAAGATTGATAAATATTCATGACTATAGTATAATTAAAAAAACGGAGGTAATAGCTATGTTTCAAGGTTTGTTGCCGATAGGTTCGGTAGTTCTTTTAAAAGATAGCACTAAAAGAGTTATGATTATAGGTGTTTGTCAAAAAGGTGCTAATGATCCGTCTAAGATTTGGGATTATGCAGGTGTAGTTTTTCCCGAAGGCTATCTTTCTGCGGATAAGGTCTTTCTTTTTGATACCAACCAGATAGGTCAAATATATCAGATTGGATATCTTGATGCGGAGTCTCTTGCATTTAAGGTTAAGGTTGATGAAGCAATTAAGAAGATCAGAGAAGAGTAATTTTGGTGAGCCGGGTCTTCTACTTGACTCTTTTGCATTTGCACAGAGATTATATCAATATAAATTGTTTGTAATGACATATTAAAATTACAGATGATGCTACCGATGCAACGGTGGTTTGAGTGTAGCGCGAAAGATATCGCATTTCATTTGCAAAAAGCGGATTTTCGGTTTGAAATGACTTGAAAAAACGGTAGCGATATGTTACAATATTGACGGTACGGCAAGAAGCTGTACCGTCAATATTTATATTTAGGAGAAAAAAGATGTTTTTTGACGAGATTGTTCACGGCGTTCAGTATTACCGCAGTCCCACACCGCTTCCGGAAGAATGGGAAACGGATATTCCCAATTTTGAAAAATACAATCTTGACGCTTTTCAGATAAGAATCAACTGGCGATGGAACGAAAGGCGAGAGGACGAGTACGACTTTTCCGATGTTGACAGGCTTTTGGAACTTGCCGAAAAGAACGGTCGAAAAGTAATAATGAAATTCCTTTTGGAATGTGCGCCGCAATACATTTTTGAAAAATATTCAGGCACGAGAATAGGCTCCAAAGGCGAGCTTATACGACCGGGTTCGCACGGCGCGTTTTACGGTGGCTGGCTCCCTTGCTTTACCAATCCGTATGTTAGAGAAAGAGCCGTAAAATTTGTCGAAAAGGTTGCCGAACGGTACAGCACGAACAAAAATATCATTATATGGAATGCATGGAACGAAATAAGGAACCGTCCCGTTGACGAATGTTTCTGCCCGCATTGCCGAAAAGCTTTCGGGGAATATCTGAAAGAAAAATATACGACGGTAGAAAATTTAAATAAATTTTACGGAGTTGCCGAAGAAAGTTTTGAGACGGTAAATCTTCCGGTAATGGCACACGGATTTTGGGATATTTACGAATTTAAAAAATTCAAGGGCAGTTACGAATTAAAAAACTACTTAAAATTTGTTTACGACGCTATAAGAAAATACGACAAAACAACTCCAATAATGGCTCATGTCGGAGCTTGCAGTGCCTTTCAGACGACAATAGGGGATATCTGCGACGACTACAATGTTTCGGGTGCCGTCGATTTTTACGGAACGAGTTTGCCGTTTGATACAAGAATGTTTTCGCACGAAAATCGCATGAACATGATGACGCTTTGCGATTTCATGAGAAGTGTCGACGAGAATTACTTTATACACGAGATATATCCGAGTCTGGGTATGTTTAAGGTGTACGACACTCCGTTCGACATGAAATACAAGCTTTACTGCGGTTTGTCCTGCGGTGCAAAGGGGCTTGTTTACTGGCAGTACAGAGCAGAAAGGCTCGGTATGGAAAATGACTGCTCGGGCATTATGCACATGGACGGAACGCCGAGAGATGTGGCAGAAGAAATTAAAAAATTCGGTGCCGACCTCAAGAAAGATATGTGTTATTTCAAAGACGCTTCGCCGGTTTCGCAAGATGCGGCAATCGTTTTCGACTTTAATTCACAGCTCATGGCCGAAATCGAAGAAAACTGTGTCGAATGTTTCGACTTGAAACTTTACACGGGGCTTTTTTACTATCATAACGAGCATAAGGGTATGTATAATCTTTTGAGAAATACCGATTACAATGTCGGCTATGTGGAAACATCTAACCCCGAACTGTTCAAAAATTACAAAATGCTGTTGTTCCCGTATTACACAATGCTCGACCAAAAAATTCTTCCGTATATCGAAAAGTTTGTCTCCGACGGCGGAACCGTTATTTTCGGCGAAGGCTTCGGTATGAGGCAGGAAAACACCTGGATGAACCCATATAGCATAAAAGCCGAATGTTTAATGAACGCCAAAATGCTTCACAGGGTGGAGGTTTCCGACGATTTTGTAACTCTTTTTGGCAAAAAAACGCAGATATACCCTTACAAAACGCAGTATTGTGCGCAAAATGCCGAAGTAGTTGCAAGATTTGACGACGGCACGGCGGCGGCCTTTGAGATTAAGCACGGCAAAGGAAAGATATATCTTTTGGGATTTGCACTCGGCTATTCGTATTTAAAGACCGGTGACAAAGTGTGGCAGGAGTTTATAGACAAAATCGCCCGGAATGCCGGACTTGAAAAGTGCGTCTTCGGTGATTTTGAAAACGGAATATACGAAAGGCGAATGGTTTGTAAAGATAAAGAAATCGTTTTTATATTTAACAATTCCGAAAGTGTGAAAAATTTTGATTTAGGCAAAAAAATCGTTTCGTACGGTGCCGATGCCTGTATCAATGACAGCGTAATGACACTAAAGCCCGGTGAAATCGGTTACGCTGTAACCGAATAAAAAGAAGCTGTGAGCAGACCGCTCACAGCTTTTTCAGTCTCGCATGAATGTATTTTTAAGGATACATAAAACAAAACTATGCCGTTTCATCAAAACGATTTTACTGTTTTATTAAGGGCAACTTTTTTGCGAGATTCTTCTGAGGAATTAATTCAAAAGCAGTTTTAATCTTCGGCATCGGATTTACGCTCTGCAATAATCTTCTGTGCGATATTTGCGGGAACTTCGGCATATCTTGAAAATTCAAAAGCGAAGCTTCCGCGTCCCTGCGTCATTGCACGGAGCTGTATTGCGTATGTTGTCATTTCCGACTTCGGAACTTCGGCTTCGATAAGCGTCATGCCGTGTTCCTTTTCGTCCTGAGATGTACCCAAAACTCTTCCGCGTCGCTTGTTCAAGTCGCCTATTACATCGCCCATGTAGTCGTCGGGGACTTTCACCGTGAGGTTGCCGACAGGTTCGAGAAGTACGGGAGACGCATTTTTCAGTCCCTCTTTGAAGGCGAGATTAGCCGCCAGCTTGAACGCCATTTCGGAGGAGTCTACATCGTGGTAGGAACCGTCGTAAAGATTGGCTTTGAGGTTGACTACGGGGTATCCCGCAAGCACGCCTTTCTGCATGGATTCCAAAAGTCCTTTCTCAACGGCGGGGTGGAAATTCTTCGGAACGGATCCGCCGAAAATCGACTCGGTAAACACGAGCCCTTCTTCTTCACCAGGAGAGAACTCAATCTTGACATGACCGTACTGTCCGTGTCCGCCCGACTGTTTCTTGTGTTTGCCCTCTGCCTGAACCGATTTCTTTATGGTTTCACGGTAGGGGATTTTTTCGGGAGAAAGTTTTACGCTTGTACCGAAACGGGCTTTGAGTTTTGCGGTGAGCACATCGAGGTGCATATCTCCCAATCCCGAAATTACCATTTGTTTGGTTTCGGCATTGTTGACATATTTAAGGCTCAAATCTTCTTCGAGAAGTTTTGCGATACCTTGAGATATCTTGTCTTCGTCACCCTTTGCGAGAGGTTCTATCGCCTGCGAATAATAGGGCTTCGGAAATTCTGTCTTGTGATAGGTAATGTTTCCGGAGAGGGAAAGAGTGTCATTGGTGTTGGCTGAAATCAATTTTGCGGTGAGACCTATATCTCCGCATACCATTTCTTCGACCTCTGTCTGTTTTTTACCTCTTGCACAGTAAATCTTCGCAATTTTTTCTTCGGTTCCCGTGCGGGAGTTTTTAAGCACCGTGTCTTTCTTCAAAAGTCCGTTCATGACCTTGAAAAAGCTCATCTTTCCGACAAACGGATCGGCTACGGTCTTGAATATGAAGATTGCCGGTTCTCCGTCGGGAGATATTTCGATATCTTCTCCCTCTTCCGACATTTCGTGGGTTCTGGAGACAGGGCTGGTAAAGGATTTCGAAACTTTATGCAAAAGGTAATCGATACCTTCCATTGTGAGAGCCGAACCTGAGAAAACGGGGACGATGTCTCCGAGTTTAAGCCCGGTCTGGAGTGCCTCTGCGATTTCGTCGTCGGTAAAGGGCTCGTCGGCAAAATATTTTTCCATGAGCTCGTCCGATGTCTGAGCCAGTGCTTCAAAGAGCATATGGCGGTATTCGAGAATAAACTCGGCATTGGGATCGGGTACGGGTATTTCTTCGGCTGTGCCGTTTGTGTACTTGTACGCCTTGACTTTTATGATATCGACATAACCGACGGTTTTGTGATTTTCGAAAAGAGGTACATAGAGTGGGCAGACCGCTTGACCGAAAAGTTCTTTCAAACGGTTGAGAATCGCCGTGAAGTTGATATTGCTCTCGTCCATTCTGTTTATGAAGAACGCTTTGGCAACACCTGCCTTTTCGGCTTCTTTCCATGCAAGTTCGGCACCTACCTCAACTCCCGCTTTCGCGTCGATTACTATAAGTGCGTTACGCACAACACGCAGTGCCTGACATATTTCGGCATTAAAATCGAGATAACCCGGAGTATCTATAAAATTAATTTTCTTATTATCGTAGAATACGGGGGCTATTGCCGACGATACGGACATTTCACGCTTTATCTCTTCCGGATCGAAATCGCACACGGTGTTTCCTTCGGAAATCTTTCCGAGCCTATCCGTCTGTTTTGTGTAGTAAAGAAGAGCTTCGGCAAGAGAAGTCTTTCCGCTTCCGCTGTGTCCCAAGAGACATACATTTCTGATTTGCCTTGATAAAATATCCGCCATTTTCCATACCTCCTTCGGCAGTATCTGTATATTTCTATTATACATGAAAAAACACCGTCTTTCAATACCGTATTTAATTGCAGCACAGAGAAAAAAAGCCCGCACTTTTGGTTATTTTTCACAAAAGTGCGGGATAAACATATGCTTTTTTGTTGTAAATGGTTATTTCTTCGCAATTGTTGACATGGTTCTCTGTGCCATGACCAAAGAAGCATAAATGCCGTTGAGCTTAAGAAGTTCCTCGTGAGTGCCGAATTCGACAATCTTCCCTTTGTCAAGCACAATGAGTTTCGTGGCGTTGCGGAGGGTGGACAGACGGTGGGCTATGGCGAAAGTGGTGCGGTCTTTGACAAGAGCCGAAATGGAATTTTGGATTATCTGTTCGGTTTCGGTGTCCAGTGCACTTGTCGCTTCGTCGAGAATGAGTATCTTAGGGTTACGCAGTATAGCCCGTGCTATTGCGATTCTCTGCCGTTCTCCTCCCGACAGGGTATAACCTCTGTCTCCCACATAAGTCTGATATCCGTCGGGCAGTTTCATGATGAATTTGTGAGCACCCGCCGCTTTTGCCGCACGGATTATTTCTTCACGCGGCGCGTCGGGAGCGGCGTAGGAAAGGTTGTCGAAAACGGTGCCGGAAAATAGGAATGTTTCCTGAAGCACCACGCCCATCTGACTTCTCAGACAGTGCTGTGAAATGTTTCTGATGTCTGTGCCGTCGATTTTTACCGAACCTTCGCGGACATCGTAAAGACGCATTATCAGGTTTATCAGAGTGCTTTTTCCTACACCGGAACGACCGACAATTCCTATCATTTCGCCTTTTCCGACACTGAAAGAGATTTTTCTCAAAACATCCTCCGCATCTTCGTAACCGAAAGAAACATTGTCGAATTCAACATTCCCTTCAATCGTCATATCGTCTATGGCGTTCGGGCTGTCGGTAACATCGCCGGGTTCGTCGATTATTTCGAAAATGTGAGTCATTGCAGTCGTTGCACGCTGAATGTATCGCGGCAGACGGGTGAGCCAGTCAAAAGAGTAATAAATCTGAGAGGTGAAAGCCGTGAACATGGTGAGGTCACCGATACTCATGCTTCCGCCTATAATGCGTTTTCCGACGAAAGCCATGACGAAATAGCTTCCGATACCGGTTATGTATGTCATGTAGGGGATAATCTTTGCCCATGTCACCTCGTTCTTTTCGGAGACGAGAGCGACTTTTTTTATGGCTTCGTCGTACTTTTTAATCTCTTTTTCTTCCATGCCGTAAACTTTGACGACTCTTATCCCGCGAAATACATCGTGGAGAACGGTGTTTGCGTCACTCTCCGTCATCCACTGGCGGTGATAGAGGCGGTGGGTAAAGTGCCAGACTTTTCTCACGACAAGCATAATAATCGGTGCGGGAATCATCACGAGGAGTGCCAGACGCCAATTGTAGATGAGCATAGCCGTGCCCACAAGAAGAATGATGACGGAATTTTCCACGAGCTGTGGGAGGAAGGTGACGAAAAAGTCGGATATTATGTCGGTGTCGCCTGTCATTCGGTTAATGAGGTCGCCCGAAGTCCTTTTCGACATTTCTCCCGTCGACATAAGCTGTATCTTATCAAAAAGAAGAGAACGCAGTTTTTTCGTGAGGTGCATATTTACACGGACGAGCATATTGGAACGGACTATTTCAAGCACTCGGTAAACAATTTGCAGAGAGGCAATGGATATGCAAAGAAGAACAATGCCCCTGAATACAGCCGAGCTTTCCTTTCCGCCGAAATCGCCTGACGGTGCGATATATCCGTCAACGAGAATTTTCTGGAGATAGGGATTTGCGATTTTTATGAGACTTAGTACGAAAAACAGGGAAAAAGCGAAAAAGAGCAGGGGAAAATCTTTTTTTACTATTCCGAAAAGCCTCTTTATATCGGAGGACTGTTTGTGACAGTGGAGGCAGACATTTACCCCTTTTTCAAACGGCTCGTGACATTTCGGACAGATACGCCTGTCGGGTTCGTAATGTATTTCCAAATCGGAATCGCCGTCGTATTCCAAAATTGTCTGAAGACACCTTGCCGCATCGATGAGATAGGGTGCAAGGCTCATGTCGCAACGGCATATTTCCGTAGGCAGCCCGTCTTTTTTTCCCTCAAGGCTCACCGTGCCCACACCCGTGCGCGTCGTAAATTCGGTAAAGCTGTCAATCTTAAAAGCTTGCACATTGGTCGGATCGCCCTCTTTTTCTCCCTCCCGTGCCGTGAAAATCATATTGCGGGTAACGCCAACCGCACCGCAGAGAGTTCTGTTTTCTTCATCGAGATTGAACGGGAAGCGGAAGAGGAGGGAAGTGCTTTCCTCCGAAATCCTGCCGTACAGACGGTTTTCGGCGGATTTTTGTTTATCCCGTAGGATTTTTCTCTCTTTTTTCCATACTTTCATAAGAACAGCTCTATCCTTCTGTAACTTTTTTTGCTAAGTTTCGCAAGGCTGGGAATTTCGTATCGGTTGCCGTCTATGTCCGAAACGACGGCACGGTCCTCGCCTATGCGGATAATGCTTCTGAAAGTGTCCTTGACCGTTATGGCTTTTTTGCCGGCGTCTGTCTCTATGCACCAATAGGAATTGCCGAATTTTTCCTCAAGCGATGTAATTTCGAGAATCTTCGGTATAAAATAGTGCCGTTCAAGCTCCCGCAGGAGCATATCTTCGGTGCTTTTGTCAAAAATGCCGATATCTTTTATTATTCCGAGTTCGTTTTTGTTTTCGTCCGTAACCGAAATGAAATTTTTCGGCATATCGTGCGGAAAAGCACGGCTCAGAAAGACTCTCACACTCTCTTTGCCGTCAACGCTTGCGAAAACGAATCCGTTTTTTTCGGTAAAAACGCAATTTTGTGCGTTCAGTGCGTAAATTTCGCCTATTGCGTTTTCGATTGATTCTTTTGTTTGCATATTTATTCCTCCACACCGATGATTTTCAGTGCATCAAGCTGCATTTTGTAAAGTTTGTAATAATCGCCTTTTTTTCTGACGAGCTCTTCGTGAGTTCCGGACTCGGTCATTTTTCCGTCCTCTATGACGATAAGTCTGTCGGCATCTCTGAGGGTGGACAGGCGGTGAGCGATGATTATTGTCGTCTTGTCACGGGTAATTTCGGTAATCGCTCTCTGTATACGCAGTTCGGTAGCCGTGTCCATTGCCGCCGTCGCTTCGTCGAGTATGAGAATTTTCGGATCCTTGAGAATTGCACGGGCAATGGATATTCTCTGAAGTTCTCCGCCCGAAAGACTGCGGTAACCGGTGCCGATTTTCGTGTTGTATCCGTCGGGATATTTTATGATGAAGTCGTGAGCTCCCGCCGCTTTTGCCGCCGAGATGACCTCTTCGTTTGACGCTTCGGGTACGGCGTAGCGGATATTGTCGGCTATGGTTCCGCAGAAAACATAGGTTTCCTGCGAGACTATGGCAACATTTTGCCGAATGTAACTTGACGGAAGGTCTTTTACATTTACGCCGTCGATGAGTATTTCACCGTCATTCGTATCGTAAAGACGCATGGCAAGGTTTACGAGCGTGGACTTGCCCGCACCCGTGTGCCCGACGATACCTATTGTCTCACCCGGAGACACTTTAAACGAAACGCCGTCGATTACGCGGTGTCCCGGCTGATATTCAAAGGAGACATTCCTGAATTCGACATCTCCCGAAGTTCTTTCGGGAAGCATCGGTTTTTGAGGTTCGGGTACTTCGGAGGGCGTTTCAAGTATTTGAAAGAGCCTGTACATTGCATTGAGACATTCGGAAAGCTGCTGATTGAAGCGGTTGAAAAAGTCAAGAGGTGTGTACATCATGGACATGAGCGATATGTATGTTACGAGAGTTCCGTATGTGAAATCGCTTTTTCCGTTCATTATCCCTTTTGCAACGGCAATTCCGCCTACCGCCCATACAGCCCATGTGCCTATTTCGAGGACTGACGGAATGATGTTGCCTATGCGGTTTGAGGTTACTGTCGTACGGTAGCGGGATTCGGCAAGAGAGTCGCTCTTTTTTTTGAATTTTTCCGCCTCAAGCTTTTCACGGGAAAACGCCTTGACGACACGGTTTCCCAAAAATATATCGGAAACATAGGAGTTGAAACGGCGTCGGTGCGAGTATTCTCTTGCGTGATTTTTTCGCATGGTTTTCATGAAAAGGCTTCTTGAGAGCAAAAAGACGGGTATCGGCAACATGACAATGAGAGTGAGTTTTGCGTTCATGACGAAAAGCAGTATTGCCACGACAACGATTTGTATGATGTTCGTGATAAAGTAGGGAAGTCCGTCCACGAAAAACCAATAGATAGATGTGGCGTCCCCGTTTATCTGCGTCATTATTCCGCCCGACTGTCTCATGCTGAAATAGCTCAGAGACAGACGCTGTATCGCCGAAAATATCGTTTTTTTCAGGTCGTATGTCACTCTTGCCGAAACTTTTGCCGTGACGATTGAGTGAAACATTGAAAATACGACCGAAATAAGCTTGGTAAGTGCGATGAGCAGTATGGCAAAAAATATTTTGCCGTAAAAATCTCCGTTTTTGTCAAGAACACGGTCGTAAAAAAAGCTTCCGCTTACAAACGGCGTGAAAATTCCCAGCACCGTCGACAGCACGACCATTAAAAGCACTGCCAGACTTTCTTTTTTGTACTTTGAGAAAAACGGAAGCATTTTTTTCAAAAGTCCTTTTGTGTCAAGGTCTTTGAGTGAGCGTCTGCCTCCGGGACCTCCCGGTCCGCCCGGTCCTCCGGGACCTCCCGGCCCCCCCGGATGGTGATGAGGAGTGCCTTCTTCGTGAGGCGGCCCCTCTTTTCCTTTCGGTTCGCTTATCCTCTCTCCCGCAAGGAAACGGCACAAATTCCACGCACCCTCTTTTTCACTGTTTGTGAAGTTTGCTACAACGGCGTTTTCGCTGCCGTCTTTTCGCAAGGCCGTTATCCGTCCGCCCGAAATAAATTCTTCGACGCAGAAGTTCTCCCATTCGTCAAGAGAAAAAACTTTCCAGAAGCGGATAGAAAATCCCGCGTCGCTCTTTCGGCGGGAAAAGAGACTTTTCTTTTCTTTCTCGAAAATTCCGCCGAGAGTTTCCAGTACTGCGACCTCTTCGTCGGTTGCGGCAACCCATGTATCGCAAAATTCCATGCACTGTCCCATATCGGCTCTGAAGCCGTATTTGATGTTTTGCACGGAAATTCCCCGTTCCTCAAATATGCCGCATATGTGAGGCGGGAAAAATTTTTTTTCTTTTTCCATAAAATTACCTTATTTTAATAGGGTTGTTTTATTTATCGTTTGACTTTAAGTTCAGTTTACAGAAAAAAAAGGCAATGTCAATACTTTTTCAAAAAAATTAAAAAATTTATTTTTTCTTTTTTCGGATCGCGGGTTGATAAAAGAAAAAAAGTGTGATACAATAGTTGTATATTTTTGCAAATCGGCGTACATCGCCCGAATAAGAACAGTGTTACAATGAAAAAGGAGTGCGAATATATGCTTGAAAAACTTAAAAACCGTCCTTTAACAAAGGGACCTCTTACACTTATAGTTATGGACGGAGTGGGACTTGGTAAACACAATGAGGCAAACGCCGTATGGCGTGCGAATACGCCTAATCTCGACAGGCTCATGAAGGATTATCCCACCCTTACCCTCAAGGCTCACGGTACGGCCGTAGGTCTGCCCAGTGACGACGATATGGGAAATTCGGAGGTGGGACACAACGCAATCGGAGCGGGACAGGTTTACGCACAGGGTGCGAAACTCGTTACATCGTCCATTGAGACGGGCAAAATTTTCTCGTCTGACACATGGCACACTCTCGTTTCAAACTGCCTTGAAAAGAACGGTACATTCCATTTCTTAGGGCTTTTTTCCGACGGAAACGTTCACTCTCACATCGACCACCTGAAAGCTCTTGTAAAGAGAGCGGGCGAGGAGGGAGTGAAGAAGGTAAGAATTCATATTCTTCTTGACGGTCGAGATGTCGGAGAGACTTCGGCACTTGAATATGTGGATCCGTTTGAAGAGTATATCGCAGGGCTTCGCACCGACTCTTTCGATGTGAAAATCGCATCGGGCGGCGGACGCATGAACATAACAATGGACAGATACGAAGCGAATTGGGATATGGTAAAGAGAGGCTGGGAAACTCATGTACTCGGAGAGGGCAGACAGTTCGCTTCGGCACATGAGGCTGTTGTAACTCTCAGAAATGAAGGCGGTTACAGCGACCAAGACCTTCCGCCTTTCGTAATCGCCGAAAATTCAAAGCCGGTTGGCACAATAGAGGACGGAGACAGCGTTGTTTTCTTCAATTTCAGAGGCGACCGTTCCATTGAAATTTCCAGAGCGTTTGAGGAAAAAGACTTTGACAAATTCGACAGACGGCGTTTTCCCGAAACGGTTTTCGCGGGTATGCTCGAATATGACGGAGACCTTCATATTCCGTCAAGATATTTGGTGTCTCCTCCAGAAATCACCGACACTCTCGGCGAAAATCTCGCACTGCTCGGCGTAAGACAGCTCGCTCTTTCGGAGACGCAGAAATACGGCCATGTAACATACTTTTGGAACGGCAACAAATCGGGAAAATACGACGAGAAAACCGAAACTTACATTGAAATTCCTTCCGATGTCGTTCCCTTTGAACAGCGTCCGTGGATGAAGTGTGCCGAAATTACGGATAAGCTTATCGAAGCGATGAAGAGCGGCGAGTACGACTTTATCCGCGTCAACTTCCCTAACGGCGACATGGTCGGACACACGGGAAGCATGGAGGCGACAATCGTTTCCATGGAAGCTCTCGACCTCTGCATCGGCAGAATTCTCGAATGTGCCGACAGTCTCGGAGTGGCGGTGCTTTTCACGGCAGATCACGGAAACGCCGACGAATGTCTGGAAACGAACAAAAAGACGGGAGAGGTCACATCGAAACCCAAGACAAGCCACACGCTCAACCCTGTGCCTTTTATTTTCTACGACAATTTCTTCAAGGACAGTTACACCGTGCTTGACGGCAAGTGGGGACTTTCGAACATAGCGGCGACCGTCGCAAATCTTCTCGGATACAAGGCGTCGGACAAGTGGGACGCTTCGATGATAGAGACAAAATAAAATCAGGGGGGACGCTTCGGCGTCCCTTTTCTCTTGACAGGGGGACGGTGTTTGTTGTATAATTCTTACATATAAATTTTATTCGGAGATATTATGGTTTTTTCGTCATATAAATTCATTTTTCTTTTTCTTCTCCCGGTACTTCTGATATATTCTCTTCTGAAAAAGACGAAGAGAGCGTCTCTTGTGAAAATTTTTCTCGTTTTGTCCTCCGTCGTCTTTTATTCTTGGGGACAGGTGCGTTTTCTGCCGGTGTTTCTCATTACCATGACTGTCGGATATTTTTTGGCGGCGGGCATTTCAAAAAGCGATAAAAAGCCTTTGAGGATTTTTATGCTTGTGCTGGGAATTGCCGAAGGGCTGGGAGTTTTGTTCTATTATAAATACCTGAATTTCACTCTCTATTCCTTCAACCGCTTTTTAGGTACGGATTTTGTTCTTTCGCAGGTGATTTTGCCTCTGGGAATTTCCTTTTACACTTTCCAGATAATAACATACCTTGTCGATGTGTACAGAAAAGAGGCACCTCTCTGCCGTTTTGAAAATTACCTTCTTTACATAACTTTTTTTCCTCAGCTCGTGGTGGGGCCGATAGTGCGTCACCGTGACTTTCTCCCTCAGCTTACCGACGAAAACATTCTCAAAACCGACGGAGTGTCGGTTTCACGTGGGATAGTGCTTTTTTCGGTGGGGTGTGCAAAAAAGATTCTCATCGCCAACCCTCTCATCGACTTTGCTTACACCTATTACACCACCGATTCGACTTCTCCTCTTCTTGCATGGGGGGCGACAATAGCCTTTACATTCGCCTATTATTTCGATTTTTCCGGATACAGCGACATGGCGGTGGGACTGGGAAATTTCTTCAACATTAAGCTTCCCTTTAACTTCAATTCCCCTTATAAATCGCGTAACATGGCTGATTTTTGGAGGCGGTGGAACATAAGCGTTTCCACTTTTTTCGACGATTATGTCTTTCGCAGCGTCTTTCGTTTCGGTGACGGTAAGGTCCGTCTCGTTGCGGCGACCTTCATAACATTTTTTCTTTCGGGTATCTGGCACGGAGCCGGCTGGAATTACATTCTCTGGGGAATAGCAAACGGAATACTTGTCGCAATTGTACATCTTGCGACGCTTTACCGCATAAAACTGCCCGCTTTTCTGTCCTATTTTCTTACGGGAGCGTGCGTGCTCTTAACCCGTGTACTCTTTGATTCAAGCTCTTTTACCGAAATAAAAAAGACATATTCGCTTATGTTTTCTTTTGAATGGGACAGTTTTTCTTCTTTTTGGCAGAGTGTCACTCTCTTTGTCGGAGAAAACCTTGAGGTGTGCATAATCATGCTTTTAAGTGCACTTATATGTTTCTTTTTCAAAAACACGAAGCAAATATCCGAAAATTATACTCCGTCGTACAAGTGGGCGCTTCTTTCGGCGTTTCTTCTCTGTCTGTCTCTCGCGAACATGACGGAAGTTTCGCGGTTTCTTTATTTTAATTTCTGAGGAAAAAGAAAATGAATGTAAAAAAATGGTTTGCGGTGTTTTTTTCAACGCTTCTCTTCCTCCTGCTTTTGTGGGCGGGGGTAAATTTCTTCGTCGATCCTTTCGGCGTGTTCGGAGACACCCTTCTTTCATACAGCGAATACAGCATGACGCAAAACCCGCGTGTATCCAAAATTGCCTACCTTGACCGTCATTATGAGGAGTACGACGCATATGTCGTAGGCTGTTCAAAGTCAAGTTCACTTCCGACCGAAAGCCTGAACAAATATTTCGGAGCGAATTTTTACAACATGATAATGTACGGCGGAGATATGTATGATATCGAAAAGACCGTTGAGTATATTCTCGAAAATTACACTGCGGGCAATATCGTCGTGGCAATAGGTCTCGAAGAGGCAAACGCGTTTAACACCGAAGCCGATGAAATAAAAGGCAATTTGCACGCAAAGGTTGACGGTTCGGGGCTTGTTCCGTTTTATTTCAAGTACCTTTTTCTCAATCCCGAATATGCACGCGAAAAACTCACATCGTATTTTAACCGCTCCTACCTCATAACTTCCCAAGAGGTCTTTGTTTCGGAAACGGGCACCTATAACAAGTCTCTGCGTGACAGCGAAAAAATCCCCGTGCTTGAGAAGTATCTCGAAGAAAATCCGGACTTTTCCGAAGGAGAGGGAAAGTACAAAATGAAAGACGCCGACAAGTGCGTCGAAAGTCTCGGCCGCATTGACGAAATGTGTAGGGAACACGGTGCGAAGCTCACGGTAATTGCCTGCCCGATATACGAGGGCGAGCTTAAGCTTTACGATGAGAGTGCGGTTATTTCCTATTATAAAAAGATAGCCGAAACGGTCGATTTTTGGAACTTTTCGGGGCATACGGCGGTAAGTTCGGAGCCGAGATATTTTTACGACTCTCTCCACTTCCGCAACTGCGTCGGAGAGATGATGCTTGCGAAAATGTTTTCCGACAGCGATGTTTTCGTTCCCGAAAAATTCGGAGAGTACATCACTTTTGAAAACCGCGAGGAGATGACGGAGTATCTGTTTTCTCCCGCCGAAGAAGAGAATACGGTGAAAAATCTTCCCGTGCTTATGTATCATCACTTTACCCTGACAGGTACGGAGGATACGGTGAGTGCCGAGCTTTTCGACGAACATCTTACGGCTCTGGAAAATGCGGGATATACCGTGATATCGCTTGCCGATGCCGAAAATTATGTAAAACGGGGAGAGGAGCTTCCCGAAAAGCCCGTGCTCATAACCATAGACGACGGCTATTCGTCGGCAGTCGATATTGCCGCACCCATACTTGAAAAGCATAACGCACACGCCGCCGTCGCTGTCATAGGGTGTTCGATAGGGCACTCGACCTATAAAGATACGGATATCGGAATAACGGAGCATTTTTCGCTCGAAGAGGCTCTGCCCTATGTTAAAAACGGCACTTTGACCGTAATTTCTCACACATGGGATATGCACATGGTCAAGAGCCTTGACGGAGAGGATTGCCGTGAGGGAGTGCTCATGCTTGAGAGCGAGAGCGAGGAGGATTACCTTGAGGCTCTCGAAGAAGATTTTGAAAAAATAAGCAATGTGCTCTTTGAGGCGTACGGTACGGAAGTGACGGCGGTAGCCTACCCTCAGGGGCTTTATTCGAAAATTTCCGAAGTGTTTTTAGCCGAAAAGGGCGTTAATATAACATTTACTACGGAATGGGGAACAAATCAGATAATAAAGGGCGTTGAGCAGACTTTGAGACAGCTGTGCAGATTTTCCGTTGACGGCGGTGTCGACGGGGAGACGCTCGTAAAAATATTGGAAAGTGCAGGGTTATAAAATGGATTTGAAAAAAGTATTTAAAAAAGCTCAAAGCGAAGTGACGGAGACCTTAGCCGATATCGATGCGGGAGAGGTGCTTGAGAAGTTTTTTCAACAGAAGAAACCGGACGCAAAACTTGACCGTGACACCAATCTTTTTGAAAACGGTTTTGTAAATTCCATGTTCGCTTTAGAGACTGTCATGTTCATCGAAAAAACATTTAATGTCAAACTTGCGAAAAAGGATATCACGAAAGAAAACCTTTCAAGCATAAACAAAATGGTACTTCTTGTGGAAAGGCTTAAAAATGAGTGAAAAGATAAAATGCGTTGTTTTCGACCTTGACGGCACTCTCTGGGAGGGCACGCTTGCCGAAAGCGACGATGTTAAACTCAAAAAAGGCGTGAAAGAACTGCTCGAACAGCTTGACAGGCGGGGTATTCTCATGTCCGTTGCGAGTAAAAATAATTTTGACACGGCAAAGAAAATACTCTGTCGCGAGGGACTTTTCGACTACTTTTTACTTCCGCAAATAAGCTGGAATCCGAAATCGGCGGCTCTCGAAGAAATATCGGCGGGACTTAATCTTTCCCTTCGTGAGTTTGCCTTTGTCGACGACACGCCTGAGGAGAGGGACGAAGTGCTTTTCGCACACCCCGAAGTGAGAGTGTACGACGCCGAAGAACTCTTCGATATTCCCGAATATGAAGAATTTTGCCCGAAATTCGTGACGGAGGATTCACGCCTCCGACGCAAGCTTTATCAAAACGACCTGCGTCTCAAGGAGGACGAAAAAAATTTTTGCGGAACCAACGAAGAATTTTTAAAGACTCTCGGCATGAAACTCACCGTGTCGAAAGTGACCGAAGGAGACCTGGAGAGAGTGGAGGAGCTCACACGGCGTACCCACCAACTCAATTCTACCGGACGCACATTTTCCTTTGAGGAACTTAACCGTATAAAAGACGACGAAAACTACATTTTTCTTATAGTTTCTCTTGAAAACAGGTACGGAGACTGCGGTAAAGTGGGGCTTGCCCTCATGGAAAAAAGCGATGACGCATATATCATAAAACTTCTCATCATGTCCTGCCGGGTGATGTCTTTGGGGATAGGTTCCGCCATGCTGGTCTACCTGTCCTCGCTGGCGGTGCGTGACAAAAAACGGCTGCTCGCAGATTTCGTATTTACCGACCGTAACCGTATTATGTATATCACATACAAAATGTTCGGCTTTTCGGACAACAGTGAGGACGACGCACCGTCGGCACTTCTGGAATGGGACGGAGAACCCAGAACTATGCCGGATTTTTTCGAGGTACATGACGAGACGGGAGAAAAAGATGAAAGAGACTGAAGAAATACTTGCTTTTCTTGACAGGAGCGGTGTGAGTTACGAAAAATTTCTACACGAAGAATGTAACACTATTCGAGAAAAGGCAGAGCTTGACAGCAGGTTTGGAATAAAAGCGAAACATTGCAAAAATATTTTTTTAACCGATCGCAAACAGCGTGTGTTTTTCCTACTTGTGATACCTTTTGAAAAGACTTTCCGCACTGCCGAAGTGTCCAAACAGCTCGGAACATCACGCCTGAGTTTTGCAAGCGAAGAATTGCTTATGGAAAAGCTCAGGTGCCGTTCGGGACATCTTTCTTCTCTCTGTCTGCTTTACGACAGGGAGGAAGAAATAAAGCTGGTGCTTGACCGTGACCTTATGCGTGAGGAGGCTCTCTGTTTTCACCCGGCCGAGAACACCGTAACACTAACCCTTTCGACGCAGAGCTTTGTGTCCGAACTTTGTCCGAAACTTTTTCACACACCCGTTTTTGTAACGGTAAGCACACCTATTCCGTAAAATAAAACGGAGGTGTTATATATGAAAAAAATCAAACGCCCGAAAAAACGGGCGTGTTTTTTTGTCTGGATTTGGCTTAAATGTGAGGAGTGCGAAAAAGGATTTGAAAAAGATTTTAACGAAAGGTTCGTGATTGACCATAATATTTTTCGTGACACTGTTCTCTATCTGTCCGAATACTCCACGACAATTATAGCCGCTGTCACGAAAGAACAGCTTGAAGATATATTGAAAGACCGTCGGTGTGAGGGAGTGAGCGAGTACAAACGGCTTTGTCCGAAAAAAATGTCGGAGAAAATTCTTTCTCAGATGAATTTCGCAACGCCTGTGCAACATGAGACAAATGTGTCAGGTGTGATAGGAATGATTTCTGCCGAGCGGGAAATATTTTATTCGCCGTCTCCACAACTTATGACAGCCGTGAGGGAGGGAAGAATAAGCGTACTCGATTATCCCGTGCCGTCTGTTCCCGCTCTTCACCCTTCCGTTGTCCTCTCGCAGATTATAGGGGAAGAGGTTTATGCCGAAGGCGGAGTTTACAGAGGCGTCTGTCCCGACGCAAGCGTTGTTTTTTCGACTTCGGAAACCGAAACCGATGTGCTTCTCGCAACCGAAAAAATGATAGAGAGGGGAATAAAAATCATTAATTTCAGTGCGGGCATTTTCTCCGACGGCTATACGGATTTTGACCGTCAGATAGACAGGCTTGCCGAGAGAAACTCTCTTCTGTTTGTCACGGCGGCGGGCAACAGGCGTTATGTCACAAGTCCGGGACGGGCATACAATGTGCTCTGCGTCGGCAATCTTCAGACCAAAGATTCTCCCTCGTCATTTCTCTCTCCCACTTGGAGTACCCGCTGTCCGAACGAGGTCAACTGCTCGGCGTTCGTCTCATCTCCCACTCTTGCACATAAGCCCGATGTATGTGCACCGGGTACATACATTCCGTATGTTCTGCCTAATTACGAGGTGTACGCTTTGAACATCGGCACAAGCTTTGCGTGTCCGTGGGTATCGGGACTTGCTCTTCTTATTTCCGAAGAGCGTCGGGATATCCCGTCCCTCGCACTCAAGGCACTAATAGCTCTCTCCTGCAACACTTCGGTCGTGTCCTGTGCCGACAATCCCGCAATAGATGGGGAACCTTTTATGCGGGAGAGAACGGGATTCGGTGCGATTGATTTTTTATCCTCTCTCGAAATGGCACGCGGTGCCTTGATTGAGACTTTTTCGGGCACCGCTTTGACACGCACGGCGTTTTTAAGTGAGGGAGATACCCTTTTTGCCGCAGTTTGCTACAACGCGAATATCTCCCGTCCCGATGAAAATATCATTCTTGAGCTGTCGGTACAGGACAGTCGCATATCCTGCTTTGCACAGGGACAAAATCTGCATATTGTCAAATATTTTTCACCCTCTTCTCAAAGAGCCGTTATAAGCGTTTCGGGTAATATTCTTTCGGAATATGCCTTTGTCCTTTACATAAAAAAGCGGGAGATGTGACTCTCCCGTTTTTATCGCTTTTCGGACCGTATTTCCAGCTTTTCTATGCGGTGTTCGCAAACTTTGTTTTTTATTTCGAGCTGTGTAACCCTCTCCGACAGGTCGGTGCACACGCTCATTTTCTTTTCCAACTGTTCCAGACGGTATTTGACGAGCTTTTGAGTGGAGAAAACACCGCCGAAAGAACCCAAAGCCGTCCCCGCAAAACTGAGCAGGGCAACGATTACGGCGTCGGTCATTTCTCTTCTCCGCTCTCTTTGCCTGCGGCGTCCACATAACCTTCCGACAAAATGTAGGCTATGAGAGTTCCCGACGAAACGATGAGGGAACAGACCGTTACAATTTCGCTTTCGGGGAATTTGAGAAGAACCATAACGGGTGTTACAAACCCCGCAACGCCCGACCAGAATTTACGGCTGGACAGTTTTCTTTTCAGTTCGTTCATATTTCTTCCTCCTCAATAACTATGTTTTCGCTTTCACGCAGCTTTTCCGACAGTTCGAGATATTCGTTTTCGCTTATACGGTCGAGCATGAGAAAGAGGTCGAGCTTTGAAAACAATGATTCGTGTGAATATTTTTTCTTTGACAGTATTATCAAGAGATATTCGTAAGTTTTATTCATTTTTTCTCCTTTCAGCTTTTGAGTTCAAGCAGGGATATGCGGGCGTCGAGAGTGACAAGGGTATCTATAATGCTTTCAAACACGCTTGAGGCGTCTCTCGTGTATTCAATGGAAAGTACGCCTTCCGACGCTTCGAGTGTGTTAAATTCCCGCAGAAGTTCGGCTTTTTCTCCGAGAGTTATCGGTACCTGTTCGGGTTCTTTTGACACATAGAGAAATTCAACGGGAAATTCTCCGTGACTTTTGGAGAGGAACGCCTGCACGCTTGAGGCGTCGGGAAAATCTTCGCTTTTCAGTTTCAGGTATATCTTGTCGCCTCTCACATGACAGCATTCTTCGCTTAGGTCGTCGGCATAGGGGAAATGAGTGCAAAATCCCATGTCGTAGTACATTCCCGGATAAAATTCTTTTGCATCTTCAAGAGAGGGGGAGGTTAAGGAAAACACGGTGTATCCGTCCTCACACTCTTCTTCGAGCGCGACACTTTCGGTGCCGTCGGCGGTGTAGCGGGAAGTTCGGTATACTGTATGTCCTGCCTCCGTTCTTCCGGTTATAACGCTGTCGGCAAATTTTCCGCACTCTCCCGAAATCGAGCAGAGTGGGCGGGAGAGGGGAAGTGTATATATTTTTTCAAAGTGCTTTTCATATGTGCCGTCGGAGCCGAATTGCCTTATCATCGGAAAAACTTTGTCACAGCAAAGGCGTGTGTTAGCATAGATATACAGACGCACTTTGACGACAGACGGGCTTTCCAGCGTAAATTCGGCGTCTCCCGAAACGGAACGGGCAATGTATGCCGATTTTTCGCTACTGTAAACGAACACTCCGCACCGTCCCGTGCCTCCGGACACGACATAGTGCCCCGCGTCGAGAGTGAAATCGGCGGGGGTAATTTCGGCGTAGGACTTCATGTCACCCGTCTCTCCCGTAACGCTTACACAGCCGTCGCTTTCAACGCTGTATTTTACTCCTCCGCTTTCGTATTCGCTTTCTATGGTATACGGAAACGAAATGTAGTTTTTTCCGCAGTGACTTATGAAGATTTTCCCTGAGTCTCCCGCACTTTCTATCTTTACGGGGTTTGTGCGGGAGGGAGCGTGCTCCTGAAAAGAAGTCCCGGTAAGCTCGGCTTTTTCGGGGACTTTTGCGTCGGCGTCGTAAACCGTTATACGCTCTCCCGTGTATTTGCCGATTACGGCACTTGAGACAAGGAAGAGTTTTTCGCACACTTTGCCCAAAGCCTTTTCAACGCCTGATACACGCTCTTCACGCAGTTTTTCTCCCGCAACTCTGCCGCGTTCGGCACTTATGCGTTCGGCTTCCGCAAGCGAGCGTTCGTTTTCGGCACAAATTCTTTTTTGTTCTCCCTCTTCACGCAGTTTTTCGCTCTCCTGCCTGTCGTTTTCTCCCGCCTTCCTTTCGTATTCGGAAAGGGAGAGAGAACTGTCGCGGGAAAGAAGCGTGTCAATGCAGTCTTTTACACGCTCCAGCGACAAATTCATCGAATTTTCAGCCCCGCCGGTATGGGAGGCGATTCTTCGACATTCTTCGGCATAGCCCGAGCAGGCGAGGGTGCTGTCTTTACAGCTTTCTTCGGCACTCAGAGCGTTCTTTGCGGAAATTTCGGCGTTCTTTTCGGACGCTGCCGCTTCTTTTGCCGAATTTTCGGCTTCGTCTGCCTTTTCGCATACCTGTGAGACATACTGTGCGTAGGCGTTTTCACTCACGGTGGGCACCTCTCCCGAAGACAGCGTTCCCTCAACGAAAAATTCAGCCCGGTTTGTCGTTGATATGCTGTAAGTCCCGCATACTCCGAGAACGCTCACATAGACATTCCCACGCACCAGCACTTCGGCGGGAATGTAGTAAACGCCGCCGTCACGCACCCCCGCGACATCGTAGACGGTGGGACTTGAGGCGTGCCTGAACCTGACTGTGAGGGAATATCCGTCCCACTTTTTGTCACATTCGAGCGTAAAAGAGGCAAAGGCGACAGCACCTTCGGCGACGGTGGATTGTCCCGATATTTCCAAACTTTGCCCTCTTACAAGAAATTTCATATTATCCCTTCTTTCTTTTTTGAAGGACCTCCACATACCTTTCCTTCTGCAAGTGATTATATCAAAGTGGGTGCATGACATACAATGACACGGATATGACGGGAAATGTTGATTTTTTAACAAATTTATGGTAGAATAACCTCAAACCGACGACGGTGGAACGCCGTCGAAATGCCAACGCATTTAAAAATTTTCAAATTTTGTTTGAGAACATTGTATCATTAAACCGGTCGCACTGCGGTGAGACGACGGCTACGCCGACTTCAAAGGCTATCGCCTTTGGGTTTATGGTATAATAGACAACAGGTAAATATTGCCTGAAATTTACGCATAAGGAGGGGGAAAATGCCGGAACTGAGAGACGCCGTAAAAGAAAAAGAGTCCCTGTGGGACTTTTTGGTTCAAAGCGGACGCAATATCGTGCTTTACGGAATGGGGGACGGAGCGGTCAAAATTCTTTCGGTACTTGAAAAGTACGGGCTTCATGCGGCGGGAATTTTCGCTTCAGACGAATTTGTAAGATACAATGAATTCTGTTCCCACACCGTGAAAAAACTCTCGGACATCGAAGAGGAATACGACGATTTCGTCATTCTCACGGCATTTGCGACAAAAATCCCCGAAGTGCGTGAAAAAATTTTTGCCATTGCCGACCGTCACACTCTCTTTGTCCCCGATATAAATGTTTCGTCGGATCCGCTCGAAGTGTTCGACTGTAAATTTTTTAATGAAAATTACGAAAGGCTCAATCGGGTGTACAATGCTCTTGATACGCAAGAGTCGAGAGAAATGTTTGCTACCTTGATAAACTACAAGCTTTCGGGGAAACTTGAGTATCTCGCTCTTTTGGAAGAGTATCGTAGAAAAGCTTTGCCTCTGTTCGACATTTCCCAAGTGGAAAGTTTTGCCGACATCGGAGCGTATACGGGGGATACTCTCATCGAAGCGGTGCAAACTTATCCGAATTTGAAACGGGCAGCCTGTTTTGAGCCCGACCCCAAAACATTCAAAAAGCTTGAAAAAACAGCTTCGACACTTCAGGCTGATGTTTCGCTTTTCAACGCCGCCGCGTCTGATGAGAATATAAAGGTTAATCTCTTTGCACAGGGAGGCAGAAACAGTGCCGTCAGTAAAAATTCCCTCGCACCGTCGGGTATGCAAAAAAAGCGTGAAATGTGCGTTGACGCACTGCGGCCGGACAGCGTCTGTCCCTTTGTACCCGACCTTATAAAAATAGACGCTGAGGGAAGCGACTGTGACGCACTTGAAGGGTGTCGGGGATTTTTCTCACACGCTTCTCCGATTATTTTCGTATCCGTTTATCATAACAACCGCGACCTTTTTGAAATATACGAGAAAATTTGTGACATAAAAAAAGACTGCAAGTTCGCTCTGAGACAGAAATGCGAATACATTCCCGCCTGGGATATCGAACTTGCAGCGTATAACGGTTAGTTCAGAACGCGTAAAACGGTCTTTGCCTCAATGCCTTGCTTCTTGAGTGCGTCGAGATGCGTGCGACAGCATACACCCGTCATTTCTTCGGTCATGACATACAGATCTCCCTCGTCGTCAATAACACGGACTTCTCCGAACTCACTGCTCACCTTTGACAGAACATCGGGGGAAGACGGGAAGGACAGGAAGAAAATATCCGAAACACAGTCGGGAGACACAACGCTATCTTCCGAAGAGGGATAACTCCAAAACGCTCTGTAAGCTTTGTCGGAGAGTGCGTCCATAACATCGGAAACGATTGCCGAAGCGGTGGGCATTTTCCCCGCACCTCTTCCGCACAGGGTGACATCACCCGCAGCGTCACATCTGAAAGAGACGGCATTGAATACGCCGTCGACGCTTGAGATTATGCGGCCGGGTCCTACGACAAAGGGAGCCGTTTCAACGCAGTATCCGTTTTCGGTTTTTACGCACCGTCCCAAAAGTTTTACGGCACCGCCCCATTTTTCAGCCGCACGCACATCTTCCGGCTTGACGGAGGTGATACCCTGTACCGAAACCTTTTCGGGATCGTTGAACTTGCCCGTCACAATGTCGGTAAGTATACATATTTTACGGCAGGTGTCAATTCCGTTTATATCGTCGGAAGGATCACGCTCGGCATAGCCTTTTTCCTGTGCCGACGCAAGAGAGGTTTCGAAACTTTCGGAATATTTGTTCATCATGGTGAGAATATAATTCGTGGTGCCGTTGAGTATACCGCATATTTCTTCGACACGGTTCGCCGCAAGGCACTTGGAAAGAGGACGGATTACGGGAGTGCCGCCGCCCACGCTCGCTTCAAACAGATAGAACACGCCGTTTTCTTCGGCGGTCTTGAGAAGCTCGTGACCGAATTTCGCAACGGTCTCTTTATTGGAAGTTACGACGCTTTTTCCCGCTTTAAGTGCCGCTTCGCTGAATTCTTTCGCAGGGTGAGCCCCTCCGAGACACTCAACGACAAGTGACACATCGGGATCGTTTAAAATGACATTGAAGTCGGGAGTGATTCTGCTGCGGTAGGGGGATGTCGGAAAATCCCGCAGGTCGAGAATGTATTTTACGAAAATTTCGTCCTGTATGCTTTTTGAAATTTTGTCTTTGTTTTTTTCGATAAGCTCGACCGTGCCGGAACCCACGACACCGAAGCCGAGAACAGCAATATTTTTCATTTTTCACCTCATATAAATAATACAAGTCATTCTATCATATAATGTAAAGTTTTTCAACAGTTTTTTTCAAAGGAGGCGTGTTTTTTATGTATTTGCCGGAAAAAGGATACAAAAGAGTGTTTGTCATTGTGCTTTACGCACTGCTCGGAGCGTTCTGTATAAAGTACGGATTTAAGTACCTGAGTATTGTTTTGATACCGTTCGGAATTTCCTGGCTCGTTGCCTATTTTCTTCAGAAGCCTGTCATGTTTCTGAAAAAGAAGTGCCATATTCCCGTGAAGCTTTCGGCGATAGTTTTGGTCGTGCTCACTTTGACGGCGGTCTGTACGGCGGTGTTTTTTCTCTCCGATAAACTGATTTCGGAACTTTCGGGACTGTACAGATATTCCGAACTTAACGGCGAGAAGATAGTACAGGCGGCAGCCGACACTTTGGAAAAACTTAAAAACACAGTCCATAAACTTCCTCTGCCCGACTTTATGGAGGATACCGATATAGGCGAAAGAATCGGGACGGCATTGCTTAACGGAGTCGAAAACATAGTCTCGGGAGCAGTGGGGAAAATCCCCGCGTTTTTGACGACGGTGATAAACTTTGTTCCGAAACTCTTCATCTTTATTATAATTCTGATTTTTTCCTCCTGCTATCTTA
Organism: uncultured Oscillospiraceae bacterium; assembly: GCA_964558655.1. Classification (GTDB taxonomy): domain Bacteria; phylum Bacillota; class Clostridia; order Oscillospirales; family SIG627; genus RGIG6353. The sequence continues at coordinate 129,166 of CAZLEX010000002.1, forward strand.
CTATCGATTTTCAAAAGGTCAACACTTTTATCCGTGCTCAATTCAACGGAGGGGTTGAAAAATTTCTCGTTGAGTTTAAGACTCTTCTCTTCGATGTTGCGGGCAAGTTCGTAAAAGCCTACATTATTTTGTTCTTTGTCACCTTTGCCGTTCTTTTGCTCGCTTTTGTCATCATGGGCTTAAAATTTGCTTTCATCATCGCACTCACCATAGCCATAATCGACCTTCTGCCCGTGCTTGGCAGCGGGACTGTGCTCATACCCTGGAGTATAGTGTCTCTCGTTCTGGGCAATTATTCGACCGCAGTCGAACTCATCGTTCTTTACCTTGCCTTAACCTTTATCCGCCAAATGCTCCTGCCGCGCATTATAGGCGATTTTGTCGGACTGCACCCGCTTGTGTCTCTATTGTCGATGTTCGTCGGGTTTGCCGTCATGGGATTTACGGGAATGTTTGTTTTCCCTCTGGTGCTGGTCATTCTCGTCATCATGAACGACAGGGGCACCGTTCACCTTTGGAAAAATCCCGAAAAAGAAGAAAAAAACACTTGACAAACGCCTTGTTGTGTGGTATACTCACACCGTAAAAAGAAGCAGAACCTCCGTTCTCACCCGCCCGCGTCTTGAGCGAGGCGAGGTTAATAGCGTGATTTACGGCGTTGTGCCGTGTTGCTGTGCGGAGAGTTTTTCTTCGCACATTTTTTTGGAGGTGTTTCAAGATTAGCGTAAAAGAACAACTTGTAAACGAAGCGATTCATGCACAGGAGATGCGTGTCATAGGCGAAGACGGCAGTCAGCTCGGTATCATGAGCCGTGCCGCAGCACTTGAGGCCGCAGACGAAGCGGGGCTCGACCTGGTGGAGATTTCACCGAATTCCGAACCGCCCGTGTGCAGAATTATGGATTTCGGTAAATATCAGTTTGAAAAGATCAAGAAGGAAAAAGAATCCAAGAAAAAGAGAGCCGTTGTGGAACTCAAGGAGATTAAGTTTTCCTGCCGGATCGATACGCACGATTTCAATACCAAGCTCAATCACGCCAAAAAGTTTTTGGCTGCCGGAAACAAGGTTAAGATAACCGTAGTGTTTATGGGACGCGAAATGAACCATACCGACAGAGGATATGACCTTGTGGAGAACATAAAGGCAGAGCTTGCCGAAATAGGAGCTGCGGAAAAAGCACCGTCGCTTGACGGAAGATTCTTAACGCTGGTTATTTCACCTAAAAAAGAAAGTAAATAAAACGACGATAAGGAGATATAAAAATGGGAAAAATCAAGAGCCATAAGGCAAGTGCAAAGAGATTTACTTTTACCAAGAGCGGTAAGGTAAAGATGAACCACATGGGACGCAGACACAATCTCGGTATCAAAAACACCAAGCGTAAGAGAGGGCTCCGCAAGGCAGCTTACATGAGCGACGCTACCGCACGCAACATCAAGACAATTCTTCCTTACGCGTAAGCATAGGGTAACACAGGAGGTATTTCAAAATGGCAAGAGTAAAAGGCGCTATGATGACGCGCAAAAGAAGAAATAAAGTATTAAAGCTTGCAAAAGGTTACTGGGGTGCAAAGAGCCGTCACTTTAAGATGGCTAAACAGCAGGTGATGAAAAGCGGTAATTACGCTTTCGTCGGACGCAAGCAGAAGAAGAGAGATTTCCGTTCTCTTTGGATTACCCGTATATCAGCACAGTGCAAGGTAAACGGTATCAACTATTCAACATTCATGAACGGTCTCAAGAAGGCCGGAATTGACCTCAACCGCAAAATGCTTTCCGAAATCGCAATAAGCGACAAAGAAGGTTTTGCATCTCTCGTTGAAAAGGCAAAGGCAGCCCTTTAAACCGACATTTAAGCCGTAACTTTCGAGTTGCGGCTTTTCTTTGAAAAAGGAGTACTTATGAAAAAAATACAGCTCATTTTTTTGATTTTGACCGTCTTTTCCCTTGTTTTGTGTTCCTGCAAAAAAGATGACGGCGAAGATGCGGATACCGTCGGAGGCGGGGAAAATTCCGACATATCTTCCGACGAAGAAAACGACGCCGATTTTCTTCCGATAAGTCATGCCGTTGAGTGTTATTTTACTTTTTATTCCACAGGAGCGTTTGACAGCTATCTTGCGGCTTTCCCGAATGACTGGGTTGATTTTTACGCCGAAAAATTAGGTACCGACTCGGACGGATTTTACGAAAAAGTAATTTCGGCATCCGAAAGAGAGGTTGCCGACAGAAGTATTCTCTACGGGGATTACACGCTTGAATATCTCACACTTGCCGAAGAAGCTCTCGGTGAAAGCGAGATCGAAGAGATAAAGAACTCCATGACCGAATGGGGAATTGACAGCGGCAGACTTTCCGATTCAAAGAGATGTTACTATATGTTGTCTTATGTTTCAGCCGATGACAACTCCGATGTGATTTATCAGCAGACCGTCGTTGTAAGGTTTATCAAACTTTCAAAAACCGATAACGGCGACGATTACGGCTGGTATGTTCTGCCGGACGATTATCACGGAATAGTGTAGTTTTAAAAGCCGAATTTGCGGGAAAAGTGCAAATTCGGTTTTTTGCTGAATAAACATACCTCTCTGTGTCAAGAATGTAAAAGAAGGGTAATTTTCCGGCAGAGGAGGGGAAGAAATGAAGCACGGTATACTTGTTTTGTGCCTTGTTTTTGTGTTTTATTTTTTGCTTGCGTCGTCGCGAACGCCTACGGCGTCGCTGAGACTTCGCGTGATAGCCGATTCGGACAGCGATGAGGCACAGGAGATAAAAGGCGATGTTGTACAGGCACTTGAGGAAATTTTCGAGGAGGAAAATTTCGGTTCGGTAAAGGACGCTGAGAATTGGATAGAAGAGAATATGCAGATTTTGCGGAATACCTGCCGTCGCGTACTTGAGGGGAAAGATACCGATTTTGATATTGAAATACGGGACGAACATTACGAAGAAGGTTACGCTTACGGCGTTCGGTGGCCTGAAGGGGAGTACAGGAGCCTCGTCGTAACTCTCGGAACAGGCGGCGGGCATAATTTCTGGGGAACGCTTTTCCCTAATATAGCTTTCGGAGCGTCGGGAGCTTCGGGGGAAGGTAAAAGTCTCTTTGTTATAAAAAAAGGCACAAATCTCATAGAGGCGAGAAGTTTCGTTTACGACAAAGTCAAAAAGCTTTTTAGAAAGTAAAATGTTTACTTTTTTGACAGCTGTATAATTTTTTGGAAATGTCTTGACTAAAACGAAAATTTAATGTATAATACTTTCCGGCAGATGCACAGGAGGAGGCTTTGTGCTTTTGTCGGAAAATTTTTGCGGTTGCAAAATATATGCGGGTATGGCGGAATTGGCAGACGCGTTAGATTCAGGTTCTAATGGTCGCAAGGCTGTGCAGGTTCAAGTCCTGTTACCCGCACCATATCGAGTGTT
>CAZLEX010000003.1:0-87418 GCA_964558655.1 uncultured Oscillospiraceae bacterium
TTTGTCTCGCAACTTAACTGTAACACAGGTTTTTCCTTTCGTCACTCTTTTTTTACCCGCTACTGTAACACATCTATTGTAAACCTACAGTTTTTTTTGCGGTATTTTTTGTTTTTTGCTTGACAGGACGGGGATTTTATGGTATACTGTTCAGGCAGTGATAAATGCGGAGAAGTACCCAAGGGGTTAAGGGGGCAGTTTGCTAAACTGTTAGGTCGTTTTTCGGCGCGCGAGTTCGATCCTCGCCTTCTCCGCCAAAACCGACAGGTTTAAAACCTGTCGGTTTTATTTTTTACTAAATCTCTTTGGCATTGAAATAATGAGTGCCTTTTAGAGTACGGAAAGTCAGATAATAAAAAGAGACGGTAGTTTTACCGTCTCTTTATTTTTACAGCGGGTATCACTTTGCAAAAGGGCGTCAGAGTTTCCTCCTGAGTTTTAAAATGTGTTTGCGGTAAGAGTCCCGTGCGGTTTCGGGGGAAAGAATTTTCACATCTCCCTCAAAGCCCGCAAGCCAGCCGAAAAAGAGGGGACTGAGTTCCACTTCGGTCGAAAAAGCATAGAGGTCGCCGTCACATTTTCTGAAAACGATTTCGGTGCCGAAGCGGTCCATCATGCTGCCCACAAGCCTTTCGGGAACGGCAAGTTCAACCCTGACCAGCTCACCCGAGTACATTTCGAAAACGCTCTTTGAAAGGCGGGAGGTGTCGAAGGAAGTGCGTAATCCCTTTTCCTCGTCGCTTGCCTCACAGTGAAGCGTGACACGATTCATTTTGTCAACGCGAAAATGTTTGATACAGCGTGAGAAACGGTCGAAGGCCACAAGATAGTAGTTGTCACGGCTGAACACAAGCGAAATGGGATACGCCGTGTACGCTTCGCCGTTGTTGTGATAAACTTTTTCTTTGTCGGCGTTGTATCCGAAATAAAAAAACCTTATTATGTACTCTTTGCTCATAGCCGAGTGAATTTTGTCGACATTCAGATAGATAATCTCGTTTTCGGTCTTTACGGTCCCGATGGTGAAAATTTCGCACTTTAGCTCTTTCGCTTCGTAACGGCTGCACAGCGAGGAAAGTTTTTCTATGAGTACAGCCGACTTTTTCGGAGTGATAAATCGGGAGGCGATGGTCATGTCGACAAGCATTTTAAGTTCGGCAAGCTCAAAACGGCGGCTTGCGAGAAAATACAGCGTCTTTTTGTTTTCCTTGTGCTTTATGATGTCGGCACCGAATTTTTGAAGAATTTCAAAGTCGCGGTAAATCGCTTTGCGTTCGGCGTGTATTCCGTAAAGTGAAAGTCGGTTTATAATGTCGGCAACGGTGACACCGTGTTCTTCGTCGGTGTACTCGGAAAGGTACTCGTAAATTCTTAAAATTTTTTCATTTTGAAATGCGGATTTCGGCATATTTCCCTCTTAGCGAAAAACGGTAAGCATAACTTACCGTTTCTCTTTTTTATTTGGTTATTTTTATGTAGCTGTAATTCTTAATCGGATCGGAAAAATAACGGGACTCGTATTCGAGAATGTCGATTATTTCGTCAGCCGACGCGTCCAAAACGGGAGTGGGGAGGAAAGGCTCTTTTTCACTCGTGTTTACTATGGGAATAATTCTGACGCCGGAACTCTTGACAACACCGTTTTCGCGGGTGAAAGTTTGGCGGAAGAGGAAAGAGTATTGTGTGTTCTTGTGACCGCTCTCAACGGTGGAATCGGTGAGAGTGCCGAGCGAACAGACAATGTATTTGCCTTTGTATTCCTTGATACCCTGAATTACCTTTGAACCGGTTCCGACGACAAGGTCGGCACCCGCGTCGATTGCCGCCTCTCCTATCTGACGGTTGAATGCGTCGAAATGAGGCTCATAAACGCTGGTTTCCGTTCCTTTGTAAGACGCTGAGATTGAATCCGATGTACGAAGTCTCGTGTCATAGTTGAGCATGACGACAACAAGGTCGGCACCCTTCTCTTTTTCGGACTCAACGGCGGCCGAAATCACCGTTTTGTTCTTTTCGTTCTGTGCGGTCGTCACGGGGAGTCCCGACAGGTCGAAGGAGATGTAAACGATGTGACCGAAGGAAGAATCTATCGCACAGGACGCTCCGTTTGCCGAATAGGAAATTCCGTTTTCGGAAAGTGCCTGTATTGTGTCGCTGTAGCCGGCACTGCCGTAATTGCTTTCAACCTGCGAGGTGAGAGACACGCCTGTTATACCGGTAAGCAGTTTTGCGTATGAGGGCTGTCCCTTAACCGGATCGAGTACACCCGATGCCGATGTGAGCGTATTTGTGAGGGGAGAGGTCAGCGTCGCAAGAGACAGGTCGGAGGACTTGAAAAGGGAAGATACTTTATACAGCGGGAAGGAGTAATCGGTGCTGTCAAGGTAACTCTTGAAAGTGTTTACCGAACTGAGCTTGTCGCCCAAAAGCATTTCGCCTCCCACAGTTACGGTGTAGTAATTGCCGCCATGCGAAGCTTTTACCGCCTCGTCGTAAACGGAAAGGAGAGTGAGAGTGACCTCTCCGCTTGCCGATGTGTCAAGGAAGGGAAGGAGGTCGGAAGAGGATTTTTCGTAGATGCCGTCAAGACGGGTGAGAAGTGCCGATACGGACTTTGAAAAAGCGTCATCGCTTGTAAATCCGTTGCTTGCCGACAGAGCGAGGGCAAGCTCCGAATAAAATTCCGCCTCATCGGTTTTTCCCGCAGACTTGAGCCAATCGGCAGTCTTGCCGGCATTTTCTTCAATATAATTTGCATCGACGCCGTCTTTTACCTGCGTTCCGTATGCGACGCTTTTAAAATATTTTTCAACCGTTTCGGCAAAGTCGCGAACGCCCGCTTCGCTAAGCTCCACTCCGTCTTTTTTTGTCGTAGAGGGAGGAAGAGATATATCATGATTCTTGTCGGAGTCGTGCGAGATAACATTGGTTTGGGGTGCGTCGGAGTTGATAACATTGACAAAAAGCGTTACCGACGCCGCTATTGCCACCATGCAAAGTGCAAGACATATTAATTTATTTTTCATAAGAGTCTCCTCTCGTACATCTTTTTTTTATATTCTATCATACTTTTGAGAAAAAGAAAAGTCTTTTTTTCTATTTTTACAAATTAAGAAAAAAGCGGCACGGTTTTCCGTGCCGCTCGGCATAAAAGGGTAATGTTATTTGTTTTCGGCACAGACTGTCGGGTAAAATTCCGATACGGGAAAAGGCGTCGAACAAAACAGAGAGCAGGGGTCGGAAACCGAGACGGGTGTTTTGTCGCTGTCGGGAATACAGAAGTCACAGCCGGGTACAATGAGCTGTGCGGGGCGTTCGATTCTGATAAGTGCGAAAACGCCTATGGAAACATAAAGGGAGACGCATTGGTTGGCACCGTTGTCAAGTCCCGTCTCGAAAAGAGCGCATATGCGGTCGGGAATGGCGTTGTATTCGGACGGGAAAGGCGTGGGACAGGTGTTTTCGGTGAGGCATATTCCCAGAGAGACGGGAGACGCCACCTCCAGCACGACGCGGGGACTGTTTGTCCCGGCAGTCACACCCGACAGACAGGACTGCGGACATACATCGTCGGTGACATCGGAGCGGAAAATACTCACATTTCCCTCACCGCCGTAAAGTACCGTGCATTTTTCGCTTATGGCAAGCCCCTCAAAATCCTGAGGCGTGCACCGACAGCAACAGGACATGCACACATAGAAATAGTAACGGACTTTGATTTGAAAATATCCGCTGTTAAAAGGTAACTCTTCGGTGGTGATTTGCGCCCAGATGAGTTTTATGTCTTTTACTTTCAGGGACGAACATTCTTTAAGAGCGTCGGCTGTGCCCGGCGGAAGTATTACTCTCAGACTTTCCAAACAGTCTTGAGTACGGCTTGAATCATATATTCGATTGGTATCGATACAGAAAATATCGTCACCGCTGTTTTTGTTTGCTTCACAGGAGCATTTTTGAATCATTGTTATTCCTCCTAAATAATATTTGGCTCATTGTAAGAATATGCAAAAAAGCGATTTTTGTGTGCAAAGATATTGTCGCTGAGGAAAGGTGAAAAAAATCCCTCCCGCTTTTTTTCGGGAGGGAAAAAATCAGTCTACATAAATATCTGTCGGACCGTCGCCGGAACCTATAACGGTTTGCGGTTTTTCGTCATCTTCGGGCTTTACATAGTCGGGCTCTACATAGTACAGCTCGCCGTCCTTGTCATAAAGGTAATAGTCACGGTTTATCTCGGAGGCAAAGACTTCCTCCAAAAGCGAGATGTACTGCATAGCACCGAAATTCTCAAGAGATGTGTAGCTGTGCAAATAGACATACCATTCGCAAGGATCGCCCTTGCAGTTGAAGGAAAGATTAATCGACAGAGACTGTTTGCTTTCGGGCATGTAGTAGTCCCTGCTCGCCTGTTTTTCCATATACTCGTACAAAAGGCGTATAAGTTCACGCTTGCCTTCGGTGTCGATTTTGTGAGTGTCGTCCGAAAAGATGTAAATTTCTTCGCTGTAAGCACCCTCTTCGGTTTCGGTGTAAGTGTAAATACGCAGGTCGAGCGTGGTGATTTTGTCATAATCGGGAACGGGTTCTTTAAAGATGCCGAAAATGTCGGCGGTAAAAACTACGGTTATTACGGCGAAAATTCCCGCAAAGCAGAGCATATGGATGAAATTCTTCAGGATTTTCGATATGGAGCGGTCGAAAATCATGTTGAGAGCGATAAAGGAAACGATAATTCCGATAACGGCACCTATAACGAACCACACCGGGTTGTCAATTATACCGTAAAAAATCCATGCTGAAAGGAGAGTGAACAGAAATGCCCACGCATACTGAAGAGGGTAGCGGAGTTTTTTAAACACCAGCGAGAAGCGTGCCTGTTCGCTCCGACGGTACTTAAGAAGGGCGAAAGCAACCGCACATGCTGCTGCCGTCCAGCCGATAAAGTAAAGACAGCTTAAGGGGGTTATTTCGAAGTAGCCTGACAGGGCATAGCGAAAAACGGGGGAGAGGTAGGCAAAATAGGGCAGTTTGTGACAGATTATTTCGTATAGCGGTGTGTGAAAAGCGTTTCCGGATACGAGCGATGTGAAAAATATCAAAGCGGCAGGATAAAAAAGCATGGTTGAAAATGTCACGAGAATTGACATGACCGAACCGGACAGGACTGAGGCAAGGAATGCCGTTGCCATAAGCGAAATGTAGAAAAGCAGTATAAAGATAAGCACGGTCGTTTGAGACTGTAAAATTTCCGAAAAAGAGGTCTGCTTCACCGTCGTGCTTGTCCATGCGATGATAAGGGAAATATACCACGAGGGGACAATGGAGACGAAAAAGTAAACAAACGACGAAATCATGTTTGAGAGCAAATGTTCGCATCGGGTGAGAGGCTGGCTCTCCCAGAAGTCTATGGAATTTCTCTCACGGGAGTAAGAGGTGAGAGATGAGGCGGTGAATACCGCCGCCGCTACCGAAACAAGCACGGCGAAAATCGCCTGATATCCGTGAAGAGAGGTTACTTTTTTCCAAATGTATTCGCTGTAAGTGAGGTACTGACTGTAACGGTCGGCGTCCACACTTTCGGAAATATAGAGATTTTCCGCCATCGACACGGGTACCAAAGTGACGAGGAACATAACGATAAAACAGGCGACGAAAGTCAAAACGAGTGCCGAACGGCTGATTTTAAAATTGTTTTTTATGTTTGTGAAAACTCTTTTCATGCTGAAATTATTCATGGTTTAATCCTTTCCTCCGAACTGTCTGCCGATTTTTAAGAGTATGGCGGCGAAAAACGCGACCAATGTTACGGCGAGTGCAAAACGGCTGATTTTGAAATTGCTTTTTGTGCCGTGAGTATTCATAATTCAATCCTTTCCTCCGAAAGATTTGTCCACTTCCAGAGAGAAAACCTCTTCAAGCGTTAAGGGGACGCTTTCCAGATATAAAATGCGGTTGCCCTCAAATGTTTGCGTAAGAATTTTTTCCGCTTCTTCGCGGGATTTGTCCGAAACGAAACTCAAAAGTTTTCCGCTCTTTTTGGCGTCGGAGAAGAAGGGGGAGATAAGCTCCGCTTCAAAATCGTTTTCAAAAGCCGCCTGATACTTGAGCCTTTCGGTTACGGCGGCGTCAATGCTTCGGTTAAAGACGAGACGCCCTCGGTCGATAAGTGCGACGGAATCGCAAATGCTCTCTATTTCGGCAAGATTGTGAGAGGAAAAGATAACGGTCGCATTCGTCTCGGCAACGGTTTCGGCAATAATACGCCTTGCCGTCTCTCTTGCAATCGGATCGAGTCCGTCGAAAGTTTCGTCGAAAAACAGGTAACGGGTAGAGCAGGACAGTGCCAAAATCACCTCTCCCTGCCGCCGCATACCCTTTGAGAAAGTCGAAGTTTTTCGCATGGGATCAAGGTGCAGTGTGTCACAGAGGGAGAGGAAACGGCTTTTGGAAAAATTCTCACGCATGGAGGATATCATATTCGCCATATCGTTCAGGGTAAAGCTCTGAGGAAAATATCCCTCGTCGGATACGAAAGAAATATGCTTTTTGACAGAGATGTTCTCGAAAATTTCCTGTCCGTCGATATAAACGCTTCCGCTGTCCTGCCTCATTATTCCCGACAGTATGCGTAAAAGAGTTGATTTTCCGGCACCGTTCGTTCCCACAAGTCCCAAGACCTGACCTTTTTCAACCGTGAAAGAGACACGGTCAAGAGACAAAACGCCGTTGTCGTATTTTTTTGATACATTTTCTACTGAAATCACTTGTTATACTCCTTTTCGATTATTTCTTCGAGACGGTGTCGTTCCACTCCCGCCTCACGCACGAGGTTTAACGCTCTGATAAATTCCTCGATTCTTTTCAACTGTTCGGCAATCAGAGGTCCCTCGTTTTTTTCGGCAACGAAGCACCCTTTTCCCGCAACGGTATAGATAAAGCCTTCGCTTTCCAGCACCGACATCGAACGCTGAATGGTGTTCGGATTTACGCCGAGTTCTCCCGCAAGAGCTCTTACCGACGGAAGTTTGTCTCCCGGCTGAAGAATACCGGTGAGTATTTGCTTTTTAAAAGCGTCACAGAGCTGTTCCCATATGGGAGAGGCACTTTTAAAGTTGAGTATTATCATTATTACTCCTTTTTAGTGTATTAACCGTATTAGTACAGTTACATAATATCACGCACTTTCCGTTTTGTCAATATGTTTTTTAAAAAAATATAAAAAAGTTTCGTCATACCCGCGTCATTGTATGTCATGCTTAGGGTGTGATAGAATTCGGGTGTCAGAAATCATGGTGCGGGAAACGGCACCGCACAGTGAGTAAAATGGGAGGTGATATACATGATTTTTGATATATGTGTTTTGCTCATCGGCGTATCGGCACTTGCGGCGGTGACATATTTTTCCTACGCTGTCGGCAAAAAAAGCGTCGGTAGCGACAGCGAAGAAAAATGGAAAGAAATAATCGATTACAGCCCGTCGGGGCGGGAGGATAAAAAATGAAGTCCGGAGAAAAAAAACAAACGCCCGACTGGGAGCTTCTCGAAAAGGGACGGGAATACAACCGCTCGCTCGGATTTTACGAAACCGTCGACCGCAACGAACGCTTTTGGAGAGGAGACCAGTGGAACGGCATAAAGGGGAAAGGGCTTCCGACTCCCGTTTTCAACATTTTCAAGCGTGTCGTGGGGTACTTCGTTTCAAACCTGATGTCCTCCAAGATAAGCCTGAAAATCGACGCCGAAGGAATAGGTGCGATAGTGAAAAAGAATGTGCGGGAGGAACTCGACACCGCATGTTCGACTCTCACCTCCTATCTCAACTACCGCTTTGAAAAAGACAATATATCTTCTCTCCTTTACGACGGAGTGAAAGACGCCGCACTTTCGGGGGATATGTTTCTTTATGTATGGTGGGACGGCGAGAAAAACACTTCTCAGAGTTACAAAGGGGATTTCTCCACAAAACTTCTGGACGGAACCAATGTATTTTTCGGAGATGTGAACACGCCCGATGTGCAAAGTCAGCCCTACATAATCATTTCGGGCAGGGAGCTTGTCGAAAGACTGCGTGAGGAGGCTGAGAAAAACGGAGTTGACGAGCGTGACATTCGGAAAATCGTTCCCGACGCCGACAGTCTCTGGGAAGCGGGAGACGAGGGCAAGAGAGAACTTACGGGTACGAAAACGGGCTTTATCATAAAGCTCTGGCGTGAAAACGGTACGGTTCATTACCGCAAAAGTACGAAAAACTGTACCGTCACGAAAGATATCGACACACATCTTTCCCTTTACCCGATAGTGCTCATGAATTGGGACAGAACGAAAAATTCCTATCACGGTACAAGCGTTGCAAGCTCGCTCATCGAAAATCAGGTTTACATCAACAAGGCTTTCGCAATGGTCATGAAACACATGATAAATGTTTCCTTCTCCAAAGTCGTATACAACGCCAACTTAATTGACGAGTGGACAAACGGAGTAGGCGAGGCGATTGCAGTAAACGGACCTGTCGACAATGTTGCCGCAACTCTTGATCCGGGAGCAATGCAGCCGGGATTTTTAGATGTCATCAACATGACTATGAGCATGACGAGGGAGCTTATGGGTGCGACCGACGCGGCTCTGGGCAATGTCGAGGCGACCAACACTTCGGCGATAATCGCACTTCAGGAATCCTCAGCCGTTCCCCTTCAGATTCAAAAGAGAGCACTCTACACCGCCGTTGAACAGCTTGCACTCATTTGGATTGATTATATTCTTCATTATTATGACGGATACCGAATGATGATATGGCGGGAAAAGGAGGGATTGCGTTCGGGAAAACTTCCTCTTTCTTCTTTGAGCGACGCGGTCTTTTCCTGCAATGTAAGTGCGGGAATGTCGAGTTACTGGAGCGAGGTTGCAAGCTGTGCGACGCTCGATACGCTTTTGAAAAACGGTCTTATAACTCTTGAACAGTATCTTGAGAGAATACCCGACGGATATATAAGCCGCCGAGAAGAACTTCTTGAGGACTGCAAAAGAGCGTCGGGAGGTGTAAAGTATGACGGGCAGAGAGGCGTATAATGCTTCGCTTGCACTTATAAACGAAAGGGACAGTCGGGGAGAATCACGGGAAGATATTCTCGATTATGAAAAAAACGCTCCCGAACTGCTCAATCTCATTGTGGCGGGATTATGGTCACAAGACTGTCTTGTACGGGGAATGTCCCCTCACAGTCGCTGTTATCCTCCCGAAAAGATTTCCTCTCTTGACGATGACCTCCCGCTTCACGAAGCGGTGTGTACGCTTGTGCCGTATATTTTGGCGTCCATGCTCATTCGTGAAGAGGACAGCAGCCGTGCCGAGTATTTCGACGGGCTGTTCAGGCGTGCCGAAAGCACTTTAAAATCGGCGTTTGCACGGGCTGAAAGGCAGTGCATACGGGATATTTATTCTGAGGAGGGAAGGTAATGCCGAAATCGTTTTCGTTTACGCTGGACAAGTTTTACGGGATTGATTACAGGGCTGAAAACGCAGACAGTGTACTGTACAGCCCGGACACCGTGAATTTTCGCATAACCGATTCTTACAAGCTGAAAAAGCGTGACGGATATGCGGTGATTTTTCCTCATTCTTCGGCGGGACGGGGAATAATTTCCTGCCGTATCAATTCATGCGAGAGCGTTTTTTACTGTGTCGGAAAGAATGTGTATTGCATGAGAGACGGGGAAGAAAGCGAAATAGGCACGCTCGACAGCGATGAGGGCGATGTGACTTTTCTTCCGTTTTCAAACAGGCTTTACATTTTCGACGGCGTTAAAATCAAGGTGTACGACGGAGAAAATTTCGGTGAACTTGAACCCTACCGCCCGCTGATAGCGGTCTCCACAACGCCGGACGGGGCGGGAGTTGCCTACGAGGAGAAAAATCTTCTCACGGGGAAAATGCGTCAGAGTTTTACCATGAACGGCACCGGAGTTACTCTAAAACTTGCCCTTGAAAAAATCGACAGCGTCGATTATGTAAAAATAGGAGATGAAACCGTTGAGAAAAACCTATACACCGTAAACCTTGAAAAAGGAAGTGTAACGCTGGAAAGTAAATGGCGTGATTACGAAGTGATAGACGGGATAGAAATAGGTTTTTCAAAGAGCGACGGACAGGAGGGAGATATCCACCGAATGAGGTACGGCGTGCTTTACGGCGGAGAAAACGACACCCATGTCTTTCTCTACGGAGACCGAAGCGACCCTTCGCTTATAAGGTATTCGGGGGTGAGCGGCGGGTGTGCGATGATGGAATATTTTCCGGAAAACTCCTTTAACCGAGTAGGCACGAAAAGTGGGGTTACATCTATTGTACGGCACTACGACAGGCTGGTAATTTTCTGTGAGGGAGAGGCGTTTTACGCTTATACCGAAGAAAGCACCGGCATTGACGGCAAAACACGGAAAATTTTTCCTCAACGCCCTCTTTCAAACGCCGTTGGGTGCTGTGTGCCGGGATTTGCTCCGCTTGTTGATTCTTCCCCCGTGACTTTCGACAGAGGCACGCTTTTTCGCTGGCGTGAGACATCGGTGCGTGACGAGAGATATGCCGAAGATATCGGCGGGCGTATAAAGGCGGGGCTTGCCGAATGGAAGTCGGAGAATATACGCTGTTTCGACAACTTTTCTTCTCACGAGCTCTATGTGTATCACGGAAACGAAATTTTCCTGTACAACTACCGCCTGGACACCTTTTGCTTCTGGCGTGGAATTTCCGCCTGCGGTTTTGCACTGACGGAGGAGGGGAAACTCTTCTTTCTGAGAGAGGACGGTTCGCTTTGCCTGTTTTCCGCGTCGGAATATGACGATACAGAGCCGATTGAGGCGTATTGGACAAGCGGATATATGAACATTGCCGACGGAGTGAAAAATCTGTATCGGGTAAAACTCGTAACCCGTCCCGATGTAAGAACGCGGACAGACCTTTTCTGGTACTCAGAACACGCCTGTGAGGGCAGGAAAAGCTTTTCGGACAATTACCGCCGTTTTGCTTTTTCTTCACTCGACTTTTCCTCTTTGGGATTTATGACGAGCCTGTCGCCCGTGAAAATGAGCTATCGGCTCAGGCATAAGCGTTTTGAGAGAATAAAGCTGAAGATATCCTGCGACTCTCCCGGTGCGTCACTGCACCTGCTCTCACTTTGCCTTGAGGGTGCGGTGACCGGAAAAAAATAACGAAGCTTTGCTTCTGAAAGGATTTTTATGAACAAAAGAACCGAAGAATTAATCGACGAAATAGGAGTTTCGGCGGGTAAAGACGAGCTTCGCGAGCTTGAAAATTTCAGACACGAAGCGAAAATCCGCGAAAATCTCGCACTTGAACTTGAGGAGTTTTCCACGCTTTTCGAAGACGTGAAAATCGACGATATTCCCGATGAGGTTTGGGAGGAGTGTCCCGACGGACGCGGACTTTGTGCGTGGTACGCACTCTTTCTCCGCCGCCGTGAGCGTGACGAGGGGTGTGCCGAAACTCAGAACGCCCGAAATTCAAACTCTGCCGTACCCGATGTAAAAAGCATTGCCGGCGAAATTTATTTCACACCCGAAGCGGTGCAGGCAATGTCGGAAGATGAAATCGGCAGGAATTACGGGGCTATTTTGGAATCCATGAAAAAGTGGAAATAAACAGTGTGAAAGGATAAAAAATTATGGCTATTACAAACTTTATTCCGAGTGTATGGAGCAAAGCTCTTTACGACGAACTCGCAAAAAATTATGTTGCCGTCAAACTTTCAAACCGTGAATTTGAAGGCGAAATCAAAAGTCAGGGAGACAGAGTTAAAATCAACGGGCTGGGACCGGTCACCGTATTCAATTATACGAAAAACACCAATATGCCCGCTCCGGAAGTGCTTTCGGATAACACCCGCACTCTTGTCATAGATCAGGCAAAAGGCTTTAACTTCTGCATTGACGCCATCGACGATGTGCAATCCTCTCCCGACCTCATTCATGCGTCCATGAAAAAAGCCGCCGACGCCTTGAGCGATGTTGCCGACAAGTACGTTTATTCCCTTACCGACAGCGAGGTCGAGTGTGTGGAAAACAAGTCGGCAGACAGCGAGAACATTCTCAAAACCATTTCCGACGCAAGAAGAATTCTCATGGAACACAATGTTTCCAACTCGACGCCGATATCGCTCGAAGTACCGCCTGCCGTAGAACAGCTCCTGGTGCTTGCAAAGGTACTCCGCGATACCGATAACAGCCGTGATTTTTCAAACGGCTATATAGGAAAGCTCATGGGATTTGATATTTATGTCACCAATAATATCGTCCCCGACGGAGAAGGAGTTTACAAGTGCGTTGCCCGTACCGAGCGTGCGGTAGCCTTTGCACAGCAGATAAATTCAATCAAGCCTTACGAGCCCGAACAGCGTCACGGAACGGCGGTAAAGGGACTTCACCTTTACGGTGCGAAAATCGTTTATCCCAAAGAGATGGTATTTCTCAATCTTACACTTGCTTAAAGGAATTAAGTCCTGCCCTTCGGGGCAGGGCACAAAAGGAGAAGCTTTATGAAAATCACAAAATTTGACGCAGATGTTTCAAATGTGTCGCAGCTCCCCGATATTCCCACTATTGAAAACGGTTACACCTCCGATGTGCTGAAAAAGACATTCGACCGTGCGGGTGAAACGATAAAAGAGTACATAAACGGCGTACTTATCGAAGAGCTTTGCGGAGGAGAAGGAGCTTTGAAAATCGGCTCGGGTTATATAGAAACGGTAGAAGGAGACAGCGTTCAGGAAAAGCTGGAAACGGTAGGCAGAAAACTTTCCGAGCTTGCGGGAGGTTCCATTCCCGACGGCACGGTGACGCCCGAAAAGTTTGTCGAATCCGTTCGTCTCTTTATGACGGAAGGCGGTATTCACGCTCTCTCTTATTCTGAGGCGGGCGAATATGTGTTTGTACCGTCAAAAAGCGGAAATCATAAAATAAAAGTGCAGGGTGCGGGAGGCGGCGGAAGCGTTGCCGGAAACAGACGCTGTTCTTACGGGGGCGGTTCGGGAGCCTATACCGAAGCGTACATACGGCTTGAAAAGGGGAAGGAATATAAACTCACCGTCGGAGCCGGAGGAGCGGGGCTTTCTGTGACCGATGAGAAAAAAATGCTCTCCGATGCCGAAGAGGGCGGCGAAAGTGCCTTTTTTGACGGTGAAAACAAACTTGTATGGGCAGAGGGCGGAAAAATCAAAAATCACGCTGACGGCGAAGCTGCGGCAGGAGGCGGAATTTTCGGAAGAAGCGGTGCTTATCCGCTCTTTTCGGGGTTAAGCTCTCTTGATGATTCCTGCTTTGCGATAGGTGCACCGTCGGCACTCTCTCCCGGAGTTTACAGTGCCGAAGTCTCTGCCGGAAGCGGTGCGGGAGGCTGGGGATCGTATATGGATATTACCGACGGCACTTACATTCCCGGAACAAAAGGCGGAGACGGCTTAATAATAATAGAATGGCTGGAGGGATAGAATGGTAAAAGAGTATTCTTACGCAAAAAACAAAAACGATTATCTCACTCCCAATTTCAAAGTGGGAGAGTTCCGTGCCCGTCGCGGAAACGAACTTGACGGGGACAGGATACTTATTGACGAAGAGCTTGTGGAAAAGTTAGAGCATTTGTCGCTTCTTGTCAGAAGAGCTCCGGTAATCGTGACAGACGGTTACCGCACGGAAGAGTTTGACATTCTTCTCACGGGTGGTGTGGGACAGCACACCAAAGGCAAAGCCGCTGATATACGGGTAAGCGGGTACACATCTTATGAGCTTGCCTCTCTTGCCGAAGAAATAGGTTTCGGCGGAATAGGCATTATCAATTCCGAGAGTATTCATGTCGATACACGTCCGTGGCACAGCTTTTTCCTGGAAAACAGCACGGCATTGTTCGATACAAGTCCCGTTTCGCATTTTACAAGTGCCGAAATGAGAAAAAAGCATGTGCAGAAATATTTTTCTTTGGGAGACAACACCGTAAAATATCTTTCCGAATGGACTTGGGCAGACGCTCTTTTCGATAAACTTTTTTACGGAATAGTTGACGCGGGCAGGTGAAGTATATGTCATATGAAAACAGTGTGAAAAATATGGCGTCTCAGATAATAAACGGGTACGCCAAAGCGATGAACAGAATAAAAAACACCTACGACGCCAAAGTAGGTGCTCTTGACGAGGAATATCTTGCGAGAAACCGCGAGATAAACCGTGAAAACATTGAGGCGAAAAATCGCACATCGGCGAATTATAAACTCAGTCTTGACGAGGCACAAAAAAGTTTGCTTGACCGTGGGCTGTCAAAATCCGGAGAGGCTGTCAACACCGAAATTCTTTCCAATCTCTCCAAAAATTCGGCTTTTGCGGCACTTGATGCACAGGCACAGTCGGACAGAGAGGAAAACGCTCTTTCAAGAAGCCGTGAAAAGAGCGAACTCATATCCGACAGGCTTAAGCAGGAGCAGGAAACGGAAAACAGTATGCTCGAAGCGTTGAGAAATCAGTACAACCTCGACCGAAATTACGATTTGCAGCTGTCGGAAAACGCGGAGGATACGAGACGCTGGAACGAGGAAAACGAGGAAGACAAAAGACGGTGGGAGGCAGAGCAGTCGCTTGCCGAGAGAAAGACAGCCGTATCGGAAGGTGAACTTGCCCTGAAAAAGTCCGACGCTCAAAAGCAAAGTATACAGACTGCCGCTTCGCAGATTAAAAACACCGTTTCCGACGCATTGGAAAAGCTTACGGGAAACGGAGGTATTGTCGGAAAGATAAAGAGTATTTTCCCGTCTCTTAGCGATGAGGAAACGACGAAACTGTCGAAATCTCCCGAAAAACTCGTTCAGGAGATGTACGAAGAATTTCAAAGAAAGGATTATTCGTCGGAAGATGTGCGTAATTACGCTCTGGCAAGTGCGGTTTACGATATAGTAAACGATTACGGCATAGACGAAGATTATCGCAAACAAGTGCGTATTTACGCTCATGCAATGGGATATATCTGAAAAAGCACACCTCAGGGTGTGCTTTTTGAATAAATTGTGCGTAAATGTTCCATATTATATGGGAAAGAGAGGGATATTTATGCAAAATCCGCTTTTGAAAGAAAAACTTATAGCAACCGGTTTTACCGGAGAAAAAGTAAAGGCGATACCCATACGCAAATATCTTAAAAAAATCGCCGAAAGGGTAAAGAAGTCCGAAAAAAACCGTGCCGAAAAGAGTGTTTGGCTCAGTGAAAATTTTTATCTCATTGAGAGAGCCGTGCGGGAGACGGCAAGAATAAAACGGAAAAAATATTCTCCCCTTCTTCCGTTGACCGATGTATTCGCACACGAATGTGTAAAACTCGAAAATGACGATGTATCGGCTTTGTTCGATGTCATAACGAGAGAGGGAAAAGCCGATGACACTCTCCTCGCAAGCGTACGCTATGCACTCATTTATTCCTGTGTCGCGGAGATTTCCGAGAGGTGTGAGAGCGAGGAAAAAATCGGAGAAAAAATTGAACTTTTGCGTGCCGTTATGACATTCGATATGAGCTCTCTTATCATGGGCTTTTCCGCATCCGAGAGGTATTTGCGTTCGGATCCGGCGGGAATATGGCAGAAAATGAGCCGTTCCTCCCGCCTGCTTTATAAAAAATCTCTTATGAAAACGGCACGCCGTGAGGGAGAAAGTTATGAAAAGGTATGCGAAAGCGTCGCACTCAGAGCTTCCGAAAATTCACGGCACATAGGAGAGTACATCGATTTTACAAATTCAAGCCGATATCTCTACTATCCGCTGCTTTTTGTACTGTTCCTGATTTTTATGGCACTGTCCTTGCGTTTCCTTTTGCTCACCTGTCCCGCTTATGTCGTGTGTTTGACTGCGGTTTGCCTGGCTGTTCCGCTCTTTGAAACTGCTTGCACTCTTGCGGGATTCGTCGTTTCGCTTTTTTACAAAAGCGATATTCTGCCACGCATTGAAATTGACGGGATAGATGAGAGTGTATCGACGCTCGCCGTTGTGACGGCACTTGTTTCAAATGCCGATGAGGCGGAAGAACTTATATCCCGCACGGAAAATCTCTATCTCAAATCGAAAAGCCGTGACGCAGAGGACGAAGGCTTGTTTTTCGGCGTGCTTATGGACTTGCCCGAAAGCGATATTCCGGTCGGGGAAAACGACGGAGAAATATTGAAAGTTTCGCTCGAAAAAGTCGATTTTCTCAATAAAAAACACGGCGGGCATTTTGAAGTTTTCTGGCGTGACAGGGTATATGACGCATCAAGCGGACGGTACACGGCTTACGAGAGAAAAAGAGGTGCTCTTCTGGAACTTACCCGCTTTTCGCTCAAAAAGCCCTCCTCAATACATTGCCACGGAGCACCTATGCCGAAAATCCGCTACATCGTAACTCTTGACAGCGATACGGATATATGTATGGGAGATCTCGCAAAACTTGTGGGAACTATGGAGCATCCCTTGAACCGTCCCCGACTTGCCGAAAAAGACGGTGTATTTTATGTGAAAGAGGGTTTCGGAATTTTACAGCCTGCCATATTGCCCTCGCTTTCTTCGGCATATAAGACGCCTTTTTCAATTCTTACAAGCGGTGCCGGAGGGCATGACGCATATCATTCTCCAATCTTTAATCTGTTTTTCACTCTTCACCGCCGTGCCATGTTTTGCGGCAAGGGAATTTTCGATACCGAGTGTTATCTCAAAGTTCTTGAAAACGCATTTCCCGACAATACTGTCCTGAGTCACGATATGCTTGAGGGTTCAAGACTTCGTGCGGGCTTTGCCGGAGATATCGTATTTTCCGACAGCACTCCCGGCAATATCATTTCCTATTATAAGCGTGCACACCGCTGGGCGAGAGGGGATACGCAAGCCCTGATTTTCGTTACTCCCTATGTATGCGACCGACACGGACGCAGGGTAAAGAATGTACAGCCTCTGTCCGACCGTTTCGTTTTTGTTTTCAATTTTTTAAGTCTTTTGTCTCCCGCTTTTTCTCTGTGTGCACTTCTTCTGGCAATGAATCTTGAGTGGCAAGCGGGTACATTCATTGCTCTTGCCGCGCTTTTGCCTGTTTGGGTTTACTCTGTAACGGGCGTTTTTATGATGTTTGTACATCTCTCTTTCGTCACCATTTTCAGACGCTTTTTTACCCGTGCCGTTACGGGTTGCGTCAGGGAACTTGCGTGGCTCGTTTTTTCCCTTTCGGCATTGGCTTACCGAGCGTGGAACAATTTTAATGCCGTATGTCTTTCGCTTTTTCGTCTTGCCGTCACACATCGCAAACTTTTGGAATGGAATACCGCACAGGCGGTTGAAAGCTCTCTGTATTCCAAAGGCGGTATTGTCGGATATTTCTTTTACACACTTCCGTCGTTTTTGACAGGTGTGTTCATCGTGATATTTTCCACCCACCCTCTTGTAAGACTTTCGGGTATCCTGTTCATGTCTTTTTTCGCAATAGGATTTCTGAGTGCAAAAAACTCGCGAAAGTCAGTTTCGCTTTCCCCACATGATG
This sequence comes from uncultured Oscillospiraceae bacterium, assembly GCA_964558655.1. Lineage (GTDB taxonomy): Bacteria > Bacillota > Clostridia > Oscillospirales > SIG627 > RGIG6353. The sequence goes on from CAZLEX010000003.1 coordinate 17,546, forward strand.
AAAAGAAGCTTCGCCTTTATGCCGAAAAAACATGGAAATTTTTCGACACTTTCCTAACAGAGTCCGACAATATGCTTCCCTGCGACAATGTCAGTATATCTCCGGAATATAAGGTGGCACACCGTACTTCTCCGACAAATATCGGACTTTGGCTTTTGTGTGCTCTCGCGTCACGCGATTTGGGGCTGATAAATTCCGATTCCCTTGCCCGACGCCTTGAAAAAACGCTCGAAGCTCTCGAAAAAATGCCGAAATGTCGGGGACATTTGTATAATTGGTATTCCACAAGAACGCTTGAGGTTATGGGAGACGCGTATATTTCCACAGTGGACAGCGGAAATTTTGCCGTCTGTCTTGCAACTCTCGTACAGGGGTTATACGAGTATGCGGGCGAATGTCCGAAACTTTGTGAAATTGCACGACGTTTTGAAAAGCTCGAGAAGGATATTGATTTTAAATTTTTGTACGATTCTCACCGTCGGCTTTTTTATATAGGATACAATGCCGATAAGCGAGAATACGACAATTCGCATTACGATTTGTATATGAGCGAGGTGCGTACTCTTTGCTATTATTCGGTGGCAAGGGGAATTGCCGACAAAAGACTGTGGGAGAGTCTCTCCCGTTCGCTTATCGCACGCCGTTTTTTAATTGGTGCGGCGTCATGGAGCGGTACGGCGTTTGAATATTTCATGCCCTGCCTGTTTTTGCCCGTTTATGAAAACAGCTTTGCGCAGGAGGCTCTTTCCTTTGCTTTCACTGAGCAGGTTTGCCGTTTTTCCCGTTTCAAAGGCATGAAAGTGTGGGGCACATCGGAAAGCGGTTATTTCGCTTTTGACCGCGACATGAATTATCAGTACCGTGCTTTCGGCGTACCATCGCTTGCACTCTCAAGTCAAAATGACACCGACAGGGTAATTTCACCCTATTCGTCTTTTTTGATGCTTCGCGAAAATGTTTCTCTCTGCATTGAAAATCTTGAAAAGCTCGAAAAACTCGGAATGTTCGGGGAATACGGTTTTTACGAGGCGGCGGACTTTTCTCCCGAGCGTTCGGGAGGCGGTTTTGCAATGGTAAAAAGCTATATGTCTCATCACGCCGGAATGAGCCTTATCGCCATTGCGAATACACTTTTAAACGATATTTTCGTTTCCCGTTTCATGCGGGATTCCGAGATGAAAAGTGCGTCGGAGCTGCTTGAAGAAAGGGTACCGGCAGACGCACTGATTTTTTCGCGAAACAAAATCCGCACAAGAGAGCGTGAGGTGAAACTCTTTCATCTTTTCCTGCGTGACAGTCTGAGCGTTTGCAAAAATTCAGAGAGAGCCGCAACGCATATTCTTGCCGGCAGAGAATGTTTTATGGCTTTGAGCGAGCGTGGAGTTGAAAATTTTTCGGGACGGGATATTCTGTATTCTTCGCCGCGAAAAAATTCCTTTCTTCCTTTTTGCCGTGAGGGAGAAAAAATCTTCTCACCCGTTGCGGCCGAAAAAGAATTTTGCTATTCGTCCGGATTTGCCGTTTACCGCACAAAAAACACGCAAATCACATTGAATCTGTCCTCCTCTTCTCCCACAGTGAGAATAACTGCGGCGTTTGACACTCAGGGGAGCGAGAGCGGATTTTATTTTGAACCGGCGTTTGTATCACACAAGGCGTATATCGCTCACCCCGCATATGCCGAGCTTTTCTTTGAAGGACGGTGGGACGGTGAAAAAAAGGCACTTTATCTCACTTATCACGGTAAAAAGCCTTATTCTCTCTGCCTTTTGTGCAACTGTGAATTTGAGTTTGAACTGTTTCGGGAGACTGTCTTTGACAAAAAGGAAGCAAACACACAGAACCTTTTCGATTATATAAAAAGCACTCCGAATTTTTCCTGCAGAACGGGCACTCTTCTTTCTCCCTGCATTTTGGCACGGACTTCTTGCAGTGCGGGTGCGTTTTTCGTAATGGGATTCGGAAAAAGCGAGAATGAGGCGTTTTATGCGGCGTATGAAGAGCTTTCACTGAGCCGTCACCGAAGTCTTTCGCTTTCCGACGGATTTGAAAGACGCCTTTGGGCTTCCTCTTGTGCTCATGAATTTAACCGTCTGCTCGATGAGTTTTTGCTTTTCTCACTGAGGGAGAGTACAGGCATGAGGCAGGCGGAAATTTTACCTCCGATTTATTCGCAAAAAGCTCTCTGGAAGTGGGGAATATCGGGAGATTTGCCGATAGTTTTCGTGAGCGGTGCGCTGAAAGAGGAAACACTGGAGAAAATATTCGCACAGCATAAGTATCATTATATCGCCGGCGTCCGTTACGATATTGCACTCGTATGCTGCGATTACGGATATATGCGGACACAGAGAGAGCGTGTAATAAGAGTGCTTAAAAATACTAAATGTTCTTTTATGCAAAACCAGCCGGGCGGTATATACCTGCTTGACAAGGACGCATGGGATACATTTCGTCTGTGTGCGAAAGTTGTGATTGAAAGGGAGAGCGATATCATCTCTCTTCCCGCACAGGAAGGTTTTTCTTTGGAGACACAAAAGAGGAGAGAAAATTCGTACAGTACGGAACATGGTTTTTCAAAAGGTAAATATATCATAAACAAGAGCGTTTACAGTCCGCCGATACTTTGGCACCATATTATCGCGTCTGACGGTTTCGGAACGCTTGTTACAAGCAGAAATCTCGGGCATACTTGGGCGTATAACGCCGGTCTTTCCCGTCTGACCTTTTGGGAAAACGACCGAGTCGGAGGGGAAATGAGCGAAAAAATATATCTTTCGCAGGGAGGATATTCCTATGATATGTGCGATTTTGCCGACAGAGTGGAATTTTCTCCGGGAGAAGCAAGGTATCTTTCTTCTCTTTTCGAGGTGAGAGTTAATGTAAGCCCGACGCTCATGTACAAGGAGGTATCGGTAAAGCTTTTCACAAACACGGAGATATCTCTTTTTTACAAAATTCCGTCTGTCATGGGTGACGGAACATCAAAGGCGGGAGGCGTTGTGTTTGAAAAAATTTCCTGCGGAATTAAATTTGCCAATCCTTTTTCCGAGTCCTTTGAAAAAGGGTTCGGATACCTTGTAAGCGACGGGGAGGTATTTTATTCACCATACGGACTCGGCGTAAAAAAGACGGTCTTTAAGGGAGAGGAGATAAAATTTTTTATAGGGTTTGCAAGGGGAGAAAAACACTTTGAAAGGGCAATCGCAAGAGCTTTATCGGGCAGTTGCGAAAAAGAAAGCCGTGAGAGTGCGAAAAAGTTTCTTCCGAAATGCGAAAAAAGTGTTTTTAACGAAAGCGAAGAGGAAATGTTTAAAACATTCATTCCTCTTCAGTGCGTATTTTCGCGGATAATCGCACGCACGGGTCCTTATCAGTCGGGCGGTGCATGGGGGTGCCGAGATCAGACGCAGGATATGTTTTATATGATAAATGTTTGTCCGGAGCGTGTTGCGTCTCATCTGTTCCGACTTGCCTCCCATCAGTATCTTGAGGGAGATATGCAGCATTGGTGGCACGGCTTTCGCGGTACCCGCACAAAATGCTCCGACGACTATCTCTGGTTCGTTTTGCTTTTGAGCGAATATGCCGAACGGACGGGAGACAATAAAATCTTCGAAAAAAGGGTGAGATATCTGCAAAGTTCGCCTCTTGCCGAAAACGAAAGCGAGAGGTATGAGGAGGCTGAATTTTCTTCCTGTCGGGAAAACCTCGTAATGCACGCCAAAAGATGTCTCGACCTGTTTATGTCGCGTGGCAGGGGAGTACACGGTATTGTGCTTATGGGAAGCGGAGACTGGAACGACGGCATGAACCGTGTCGGTCAGGGAGGCGGAGAGAGCGTCTGGCTCGGATTTTTTGCCGTCAGTGTTTTTTACCGTGCTTTTCCGTTTTTGGAACGCTTCGGTATAAACACGGAAGAGTACAGAAATTTTTGCCGTGATGTTATATGTGCGATAGAAAATCACGCTTTTGAAACCGACCGGTATGTGAGGGCTTTTTTGTCCGATTCAAGCGTATTGGGAAGTAAAAGTTTTGAGGGAGGCTGTAAAATCGACGGAATTGTTTCTTCCGCCGCGTCCGTTTGCTATGCCGTTTCCTCTCTCGGTTCCCCCTCGCGTATTTGTGCTTCCCTCGATACTTCGTGGAGGGAGCTGTACGACAGAAAAAACAAAATCTTTAAGCTTTTTTCACCGCCTTTTGAAAAAGCAGATGACCGTGTGGGGTATGTCACCTGTTATCCGCAGGGCATTAGGGAAAACGGCGGACAGTATACCCACGCCGCGATTTTTTCGGCAATAGGGTATTATTTCGCTCCCGCAGAAAAAAAGAAAAACCGCGAAAGAGCACGGCTTATTTTGGAGGCGGTGCTTCCCTGCAACAGAAATCCCGATGTTTTCAAGACGGAGCCTTACGCACTTGCCGCCGATATATATTCAAATCCCTCCCATGAGGGACGGGGAGGGTGGAGCTTTTATACGGGTTCTGCCGGGTGGTGCGAATATCTTATGAACCTTTTTTCAAAAGAAAATCCGGAATAAATTTTTTTGTGTGTCATACAATGTATAAAAAATAAAAAAGGAGAAGAAAGTATGAACACTGTCCGAAAGGGAGAATATGCCTGCCTTTTGTATCGGGGAGAAGAAAACGTCAGGCTTGAGGAAGAAATTCGCCTTCCCGATTACTGTCCCGGTATAGTAAGGCTTATACGGGTGGAAGCAGTACCCGTTTTCGAAAAATGCACCACCAGGTTACGAGACACCGCACTCACGGTTGATGTGTCGGGAAATGTGGAATTTACCGTGCTTTATTACGACGCGGAGGGGAATATATGCACACACGGTTTTTCGGCCGATTTCTCGGAAAATTTCAAGAAAGAGCTGGGAAAAGACTGCAATGCAATTCCGTCGAGTATTTTCGGTTTCGTTACTCCCACAGCACTTCGCTCTTATCCGAAAGTCATGGCACCCGACAGGCTTCTTTCACGCTTTGAAATGACACTTTCGTTCGATATTTACTGCAACGGAGAATACAGTGCCTACGATGCGGGTGAGGCGGTTGCATCGCACAAGGCCGATGCCGATATGTGCGAGAGCAACATCGCACAGATAATTTCCTCAAAAAGCGAGAATTTTACGCTCACGCAAGAGATAAAGATTCCCTCGTCTCTTCCGCCCTGCGAGAAAGTTCTGTCGGTGTCGGCAATTGTTTTGCCCGAATCAAATCACCCGTCGGACGATTCGGTATCCGTTTTTTCAAATGTGCTTTTCAGCGTTTTGTATCTTGCCGAGAATACGGGGGAGGCGGTGAGTTTTTACCAGCCGGTAGAGGTTCGCGATGTGATTGAGTGTGACGATTGCGCACAGGATTCCGTCTGCCGTATTCGTGCTTCGGCGGGAGGCGGCGAATGTGCCGTGCTTCCAGACAGTTTCGGCGAGATGAGAGTTTTCTCACTCACACTGCCCTATACCTTAAACTGCCTTGTTTTTGAGAATACGGAAAACACTTTTGTAAGCGATATTTACTGCATAGGAGGCGGTTGCGAAAAAGAGTACGAAGCGAAAGATTTTTCGGAGTGTGTGGGAACGCTTTCGGAATCTTTGCCTTTTCGCCGTAGTTTTCAGCTTAAAGGTGATATCCAATCGGTAAAGAGCGTAAGTGTTCATACATTTGTGAAATCCTGTGAGGTGAACTCATCTTCGGCGTTTGCCGATGTGACGCTTTTTGTTTCGGCACTTGTAGAAGACAGTCAAAGGGGACTTGTCGAAAGCGAACAGACGCAGAATGTTAAAGTCGAAATGAATGTGCCCGAGAGCATTATTTCAAAATTTTCTTCGGAAAATCTGTTTTGTGATGCCGAAGTTTACTGTGCTTTTGCCGACGGAAATATTTGCGACGGCGAGCTTGAGGTGACGGGCGAATTTGTCACACGGGCTATTGTCTTTAAAAGAAACTGCGTCAAATATGTGAGCGGTGTTGAGTTTTCTCAAAACGATTGCAAAAAATGCAAAACCGTATTTTATTATCCCTCAAAGGAGGATACCCTCTGGACTGTGGGACAAAGATACGGAGTGGAGCGGGAAAAAATACGGCAGGCGAATAAAATGGAAACGGATACGCTTCCCGCAGTTTGCCTGATACCGTTTGAAAAATAAAAAGGCGTGATTTTTTCATCAAGCTCATAAATACAAAGTCGGACACTTTTAAATGTGTCCGGCTGTTTTTGTATAAGGGTTAATCCTGAAGAAGTTTCTCTATGCAGGCGATTTTCGCACAGGTTACGAGAACTTCGATTGCCTGCCTGAGTTCATCGATGCTCGGATAAGACGGTGCGATTCTTATGTTCCTGTCACGCGGATCGTTTCCGTAAGGATATGTGGCACCCGCTTCGGTGAGCTTAACTCCGAGTTCGGCACACATGGCAACGGTTTTTTTAGCCGTTTGGTCAAGAAGATTAAGGCTTACAAAGTAACCGCCGAGAGGGTGCGTCCAGGAAGCAATGTCTCCGTTTTCAAATTCTCTCTCAAGTACGCCTAAAACCGTCTCGAATTTGGGACGCATGATTGCCGCATGACGCTTCATGTGCTCTCTTACGCCGTCGGCGTTTTTGAAAAATTTAACATGGCGTGCCTGATTGATTTTGTCGTGTCCGATTGTCTGTACAAGCATTTGAGAAGAAGCTCTCTCTATGTTGCGTCTGCTTGATACAAGCACGCTCACGCCCGAGCCGGGATAGGATATTTTGGAGGTTGAGGCGAACATGTACGCCATATCTTCTTTGCCGGTTTTTTTAAGCTCATCGAAAAGATTGAGAAGCGTGTCGCTTTTGTCTTCGTAAAGGTCGTGAATAAAATAAGCATTGTCATAGAAAATTCTGAAGTCGGGTGCTTTGGGGTTGAGGGAAGCGAAACGGCGTACCGTCTCGTCCGAATATGTAATTCCGTCCGGATTTGAGTATTTCGGCACACACCATATACCCTTAACCGTGCTGTCGGTGCTTACGATTCTCTCGATTTCGTCCATGTCGGGACCGGTCGGGGTCATCTCGACGGGAATCATCGCAATACCCATTTTTTCGGTAATTCTGAAATGCCTGTCATAACCGGGAACGGGACAAATAAACTTTATTTCACCCGCATCTTTCCAGGCGGGAGAAGTGCCGTCGGTGCCGAAAAGCATTGCACGGACGAGCATGTCGTACATTATGTTAAGAGAGCTGTTTCCGCATACCATGACATTTTGAGCATCTACCTCAAGAAGATCGGCAAAGAATTTTTTACACTCCGGTATGCCGTCGATGACGCCGTAATTGCGTAAATCAACCGACGGTGACAGAACGCAATCCTCACCTGTCAGGCAGGTGAGCATACCGTCTGAAAGCTCAAGCTGTTCACGGCAGGGTTTTCCCCGTGACATATCAAGGTTCAATGCGAGGCTTTTGAGTTCGCCGTATTTTTTTCTGAGTTCGCCGAGCTGTGAAAGAAGTTCTTCACGCTTTGCATTTTTGTATTGCATAAAAACTTTGTCTCCTTAGTATTTTTCGAATTTTGTATATATTACAATAAAATCTTAAGAATGTCAAGCCGTAATCCGTGATTTCACAAAAAAATTTTCGGTTGTGTCTGCTTTGAATAAAAAATAATGGATAAGTTAAAAATATATTTGAAAAAAAGTAAAGGAGTTTTTGAAAATGACTGTAAAAAGAGGGGATATTTTTTACGCCGATTTAAGTCCCGTTATCGGCTCCGAGCAGGGAGGAATCCGTCCCGTCGTAATCGTACAGAACGATGTGGGAAACCGCCACAGTCCGACGGTGATAGCCGCCGCAATTACCAGTAAAACCGATAAGACACGCCTCCCTACGCATATAGATGTCACAGCAGACGCTCTCGGACTTTCAAAAAATTCGGTTATACTTCTTGAACAGGTGCGAACCATTGACAAAGCGAGACTGCGTGAAAAAATGGGGCATCTCACTCCGGATACAATGGCGAGAGTCGACGGTGCGATATCCGTGTCTTTCGGGCTTAACGCATAAAAACCGAAAACGGCTGTCGGTGATAATGATACATACAGCCGTATTTTATGCCGGTGAAAGTTATCTTTTGCCGGCTTTCCTTTTGTCGAGAAATATCATCATCGCTGTGCCGAACACTCCGCAGGATATAAATTCTCCTATAAAAACGGTTAAGTATATAAAGGGGAGTGCTGTGTCTGTGCCGGTATAAAAATATTTGAGTACGAGCGGAACGGTGAGGGTGTTTGCCGTAATTGTCACCAACGGTGCAAGACGGCGTGAGAAGTGCATTTTTGCCGTAATTGCTGCGGCAATGAGGGTTGTGAGACTGCCGACAACAGTGTCGACAGGCGTACAGCCGGTAAAAATGTTTGAAATTATGCACCCGACGAACAGTCCCGGTACGGCTGATTTGTAATAGAGCGGAAGCACGGTAAGCATTTCCGAAAGTCTTAACTGTATAATTCCGCCGGAAAGTCCGAAGATTGCAGAAATTTCGGTCAGAATTACATAGAGGCACGCTATGAGTGCACCCTGTGCGATGTAATGTGCACGGTCTTTTTTCATTGTTTTTCTCCTTAGTTTTGTTTTAGGTGAGGATGGTTTCGAACTCACCGTAATTTGCCGTAAAAATACAGGCGGGAAAACCGCCTGTAAGTGTATCATATTATGGAATAAAAGTCAAATAAATTCACTGACTGTCGGAAGATGTGACGATTTTGATATCGGCACCGACCGCACGAAGCTTTCCGACAATGTCTTCATATCCTCTCTGAATGTGAAAAATATCGTCAATTTCCGTTCTGCCCTTTGCCGCAAGTCCCGCTACAACCATGGCGGCTCCCGCACGCAAGTCGATTGCACGGACTCTGGCACCCGCAAGACAGCCGGACTTTCCGTTTATGTTTGCGACCGTGTTGTCGGAGACCGTTATGTCGGCTCCCATTCTTTTAAGTTCCTCTACATATCTGAAACGGTTGTCCCAAACGCCCTCAATCATTCTGCTTTTCCCGTCGGCAAGGCACATAAGCGTGCACATTTGGGGATTCATATCTGTCGGAAAACCCGGATAGGGCTGTGTCCTGACATTTATCGCCGACAGCTTTGAGGAAATGCTTACGGTGACCGATTCGTCCTCTTCCTCCACCGTCGCTCCCATTTCTTCAAGCTTTGAGGATATGGATTCAAGGTGTTTCGGAATAATATTGGAAATTTTAAGTTTTCCGTGAGTTGCCGCCGCAAGCACCATGAAAGTGCCTGCCTCAATCATGTCGGGAATAATTCCGTATGTAACTCCGTGCAATTTGGAAACTCCCGTTATTTTTATTGTATCCGTTCCCGCACCGATTATTTTGGCTCCGCAGGCGTTGAGAAAGTTTGCAGTATCGACGATGTGAGGTTCTCTTGCGGCATTTTCTATAACCGTCACGCCTTTTGCCTTGACGGCGGCAAGCATGATGTTAATCGTAGCCCCCACCGAAACCACATCCATAAAGACCGAGCCTCCGCAGAGTCCTCCGTCGGTAAGTGCGATAATGTGCCTGTCGTTTACCGATACTTCGGCCCCGAGTGCCTCAAAGCCCTTAATGTGCTGGTCAATCGGTCTTATCCCGAAATCACAGCCTCCGGGACAGGCGACATTTGTCCTGCCGAAGCGTGCGAGCTCGGCACCCAATATGTAATAGGACGCTCTCATTTTGCGTACAAGTTCATCGGGGGAGGAACAGGGAGTGATGTTTCTTGAGTCTATTTTTACACAGCCTTTGGAAAGACGGGTGACTGTTGCCCCCATAGCTTCCAAAATCTCAAGAGAACGGTTTACATCGCTTATATCGGGAATATTTTCTATAATACATTCGTCTTCTATCATGATGTTGGCCAAAAGAATCGCAACCGCAGCATTTTTCATGCCCGAAATTTGAATTTCTCCGATTAACGGTTTTCCGCCGTTTATTACCAGTTTATCCATTATGATAAATAAATCCTTTCAAGATTGCAAAATCGCAGAGTTTTGATGCTGTGTGTATATTTTAACACATATTTCGTAAAAAAGGAATAGAAAATGAAAAAAATGTCAATATCTTTGTGTACAGCTTGTGGCGTCGTATACGCTTTCTTCTCCGTCCGCAAAGGTTATTTTGTAGGAGGGAGTCATGTAAACATCGCCGTTTTCCGCCCTGACGGGATAGTAAATAAGTTCTATTTTTTTAATTTCACATTCGGAAAGTGTGAAAAGAAAATTGAGAGCGTCAAGAGAATTTGCCTTTAACTGTGTAAGAGTGCCGGCAAAGAACAAAGTACCCTCTGCACGAAGGAGCGAGCCGTCCTTAAGCGCAACGGTAATTACTGCTTTGTCAATCTGCACGGAGTTTATCTTTTGAACAAAACCGATGTATAAAATTCCGTCGGCGTCTGTGAAAGAGCCGGTTGCCTCAAGAGAAAAATCGCCGTTACCCAGCCCCGCAAAAAGCTTGTCGGAAAGCTTTTCGGCGTATTTTGAGGCTGATTTTTCGGGGGGACTGTTCCGGAGTTTCTCCAAAATCCGCTCTTCGAAATCAGCCGTGCCGTCCAGAGCGTATTCAAAGGTGCCCTCGTCGTAAAAAGAGAGAGTTTCTCTCTCGTTAGTGTATCCCACGCCGTTCGGAATGACATACCGGGCAAAAGAACTTTTCATAATGCTTTTTGCCGTTTTTTCATAAACCGTGTCGGATATCGCAAGCTTAAGGACGGATGGGACGGTTTTTTCTTCGGGAAGTGTGCCGATATCCGTTACAATTCCTCTTTCGGCAAGTATTTTTACCGCAAGCTCCATTTCCCCGTCGCTGTACAGCTTATCGGAATCCGAGTATGCTTTGTATTGATAAACAAAGAAAATATTTACCGCGAGAAACATGACAATGAGCAGGAGCTTCAGTTTTGACGAATTCATACGCACACTCCTTTCATTTAACGCTTATCCATGTGGCAGAGGTGGGCAGACCGTACTCTTTTACCGTATAAACAAGCAGAAAATCTTTTGTATCGGTGAAATTGTCACCTTTAAGCAGAGAGACCGCCAAAAGCTTTGAAATGTCGGATTTTATGAGTGTATCCGAATATTCTTCCGAAGGGTCCTCATATTCCGTTTCGAGAAGTATCATGGATACGGCGGTAAGCCCCTTGTCGTCAAAAGTGAGACTTATTTCGTAATTCTCGTCTTCCCCGACAATGCGGCAGAGATTTTCGTAATATCCGAATGTGTATACCGTTTGGTTTCCCTCCCGCCTTATTCCGCAAAGCAGAAGACGGGCGTCCTCTCCGATAAAGTCCCCTTTGAATTTATCCAAAAACGCCGTTGCGGCGGCAATCTGTTCAAATGAAGAAAACTGCGTGCGTTCGCTTTCCAACAGGTCGGACAGGGTTATCTGAGCTTCTGTGTCACGGCTCAGGGCGTATTCGACAACACCCTTCTGACTTACGGTGAGACGGCTGCTTGAATTTACGAAAACCAGCGTCGCTTCGGCGTCCGTATAAACTCCGACAGTGGAGGGATTAATGTCGAATTTTTCCAAAAGCGTTGCCAATTCCGAATCGGAAACGGGGGAGTAAGTGTTTCTTCCTTGCACAAACTGTATATTTTGAAGCAGATTAATCACGGTGTTGTGAACCGAAACCGAATTTAAACGGGCGGGTTCATCCGTTAAAACACAGTCGTTCGGCAGTGAAGAGGAAATTTTTTTGTCCGTGTTGATTTGTGCATCGAAAAAGTCTTTATTAACAGTATATGCGGTAATATTGTTGCTGTTAAAATCGTAAATCATCGCCGTTGAGGCAGAAGTGGCTGCGGAAAAGTAAAAATAATTTTCTTCACCGTCTTTTGAGAGAGCCGAAACGGTGTTTGCGTCTTCCGAAAAGAGCAGAAGTTTTTTAACCGTGCACAGTTCTCCGGAACAAAATTCGTCAGGTCTGTTGTCAAAGGCACATATTGTCAGATAGGGGAGAGCTTCGGGAAATTCGACGAGAATGTAATCGCTTTCTTTGAGAGCACTCTCCCACTTTTCCACCGTCGCTTTTGAACAGACATATGCGTCGGAAAAAACTTCTTTTGCGAGAAATTTTATGTTTTCCCAGATTTTCTCCGTCAGTTTTTCGTTGGTTTCTGTCGTGTATGCACTGCCGTCTGCGACAAGAGTAACCGCGAGTGGCGAAAAATATTCGGTGTTTGCACTGTATTGAGTATGCGAATTTGTTTTTTCGGTGAAAATCCAGAGATTTGAGTCGAGAATCTGCGTGTCTTCATCTTCGTTTGAAAAACGCAGCTGCATATTTTTTACCCAGAGAAACAGCATGAGCAAAACAAGAAAAATTATAAGTGCGCTTTTCGCTTTTTCCGCGTATTTTCTCATACCGCTTCTCCTTTGTCTTAATTGATGTAGTTAGCTTTTTTCGGCAGATATACCGTTATCTGCGTGCCTTTTTTTATTTCGGAGTCAATCGTGATAGTTCCTCCGTGCTCCAGAGTTATCTCTTTTGCGATTGCAAGTCCCAGACCGGTTCCGCCCTTGTCGGAATTGCGTGCCTTTTCGACACGGTAAAATCTTTCGAATATGTGCGGAAGGTCCTCGGCGGGTATACCGATTCCGTTGTCGGTTACCCGTACGGTAAACCAGTCGTTTTTCCCGAGAGAAAGAGGAGAACAGTCTTCAAAATAGTCGCAGAAAATTTCAATCGTGCCGTTGTTCTGAGTGTACTTGACGGCGTTTTGAATAATGTTCAGAATGACCTGTTCGACTTTTTCACGGTCGGCTTCCATATTGGGCATATCCTTGTCGGATTTTTTAAGTATGAGTTTGTGAGAGGCTTTGTCGGCTTCGCTCTTTACCACATCGGTACACTGACCGAGCAGACCGAAAAGAGAGAAAGAGGACGGTTTCCACATCATTCGGCGGTTGTCAAGTCTTGACAGAACGAGCAAATCTTTTACGATGTGCGACATACGGTCGCTTTCTCCTATTACCATTTGCAGAAAACGGCTCTGCATTTCCTGAGGCATTTCGGGATTGCCGGCTATTGTTTCGGCGGCTCCCTTTATGCTTGTGAGCGGGGTGCCGAGTTCGTGAGAGACATTGGCGATGAATTCTCTTCTTGATTTTTCAAGTTCGAAATGTTCGGTTATGTCGTGAAGTACGGTTATATACCCTCCGAAAGAGCCTTCGGCAAGGTCGAATCTGAACCGGCCGAAACTTATGTCGAAAACTTTGTCCCGATACACAACATTGTTTAGGAGAAGAGCGTCGTTTTCTTCAACCGACAGCCCTTCGCTCAGGCTGTCGAGATTAAGTTCTTCGATAAGTCTTGAGAGAGTGAGATTATCCGCGTCGGTAAACAGTTCTTTTGCCTCCGGATTTATGTGCATTGTGTTTCCGTCGCCGTCAAAAGCGATAACGCTGTCTTTGAGGTAATAGAAAATCGTTTCGAGTTTTTGCCGTTCTCCCGAAATATCTTTCATGGTGTTTTCCAGATTTTCCGCCATTTTGTTAAAAGTCGAGGTCAGGGTTCCTATTTCGTCGTTTGAATAAACGGTGAGCTTTTCACCGAAATTTCCTTCGGAAACATGGGTTGCTTTTTTTGTTATTTTTCTTATGGGAGCGGTTATGGCTCTCGATAAGAAAAACGAGAGAACAAGTGCGACGAGAAGCCCTATGAGAAGCGAATGAATGAGTATTGTAAATACCATGCGGGAGAAATCTCTCATTTCTTCGCAGGTGTCGGACACATAGACAATTACGGAGTTTTCGCCGTCGTCGGAGCTGATAAGCACCGCATAATCCATGATTTTGTTTCCCGCACTTTGCTCATGAGAAGATGTGCCGGAGATGGCCGAGAGGAGATTGTGCGTCTTTGTTATGTTACGGTTTTCCTCGTCGGTCGAACCCGAAAGATAATTGCCGTCTTTGTCGAGTATGTAGTAATTTCGGTAAGAATCGACACCTATACGGGCGGAATGAGCCCAGAGAGCGTTTTTCATCTGCTCTTCGAAGTTTTTCGTGCCAAGCAGGGCTGAAAGCTCCTTCTTTAAACTGTCCGTAAACACTTCGTCCTGTTGAGATACGAATTCTTCCTTGTAATACTCAAAAATGTTGCTTATGAGTATGGTGCCCACCACCGTCATTACCGATATTATCAGCGACACCAGAATAAGCATGATTTTGAATTGCAGTTTCTTATACAAACTTTCGGTCTCCTAACATAGTTACTTGTTTATTATATACCCCAATCCCCGCTTGGTAGCGATAAGGCTCTCTTCGCCGGGATCGTCTATTTTCTGCCTGAGTCTTGCGACGGTTACATCTACGGTACGCTGGTCGCCGTATGTCGGATCGTATCCCCAAACCGCACTTATCAGTTCGTCACGGCTGTACACCTTGCCAGCATTTTTGGCAAGAAATGAGAGAAGCTCGTATTCCTTTTTGGAAAGTTCGATTTCCCTATCTCCTTTTTTGACAAGATAACTTTCAAAGTCGATAAACAGATTTTTTATTCTCATCGTGCCGTCGGCGATTTTGTTTGTCACAAGTTCGTTGGAATATCTCCTGATATTAGCCTTTATTCTCGACATGAGCTCGTTTATGCTGAAAGGCTTCGTCATGTAGTCGTCGGCTCCTATTTCAAGACCGTTTATTTTGTCACGCTCTTCGTCCCGTGCGGTCAGAATTATTATCGGAACATCAAGCTTTTCCCTAACTTTTCTGCACACTTCGAATCCGTCTATAACGGGGAGCATGAGGTCGAGCAGTATCAGGTCGTATTCTCCGGAAAGCGCTTCTTCAAGCCCCGCTTTTCCGTCGTGAACCGAGCGGGCGGTGTATCCCGCCGCTTCTATGTTGTAGTGAAGTATCTCGGCAATCATTTTTTCGTCCTCGACAATGAGGACTTTTTTGTTTTTCGTATCCAAAATTTTTTCTCCTTTTTTATGAAAGCGTGCCTGAAACACCGGGATTTATTACGGCGAGTTTTATCCTCTTGTCGTTGGAAAACAGCCCCAAAAGGTGCAAAATCAGATTGTTGTTTTCTTCCGTTGCGCTTACCTTTACGGAAACACGCTCATGCGTGAGAGAGGCTGCGTAAATTTCGTTTGCTCTCTCGCTGTCCCGTCCCTCTGTTTTATCGGCATCGAGTATTGCCGTCCAAACGGTGAACCCCGCATTTTCAAGCTCTTCGGCGTTGCCGTCGGCAAGGCATGTTTCAGACAGCCCGTTTGTGAGAAGATAAAGCACATTTTGCGTTTCCTTCGCATCTTCGGCGGTTTTGTTGCCGCTTGCCGAAATTCCCACGGCGTTACCGCATATGAGTGCGTGGTATATTTCTTTCGGCTTTTGTGCAACGGTGGCAGCGTCAAAAAACAGAGTTGCCTTTTCTCCGAAAGCTTCAAGCGTGTTTATAATGTCACGGGTATAGTTTGCGTCCTTTATGTCAAGCAGGAGATATACGGTTGTCTGAGCGGTGCTTGACGGTACCGAAGGATCTGTTATGGGCGGAGTATCGGGAATATCGGGGTTGTCGGGAGACACGGGATTTAGCCGTCCCGCCGGATCGAAAAGCTCTATAAGCTCTATAAAATCCAGCGAGTGCGTCAAATCGGTGAGCCTCTTGTGTATGACACCCTCTTCTTCGTATGTCTCGATCTTCAAAGAGAGAATGTCGGCACAGTATTCCAAAGGCATATATATCGTTGAATTGATAACGGGAAAGGTTTCAGATGTATGGTTTCCGTCGAGTATAATTCCGTCACTGCCGAAAGAAAAAGCGAAATAACGGCCGGTTTCGGTGTTCATGAAATAAAAGCTCTCGTACTTTTCGCTGTATTCGTAAAGTATGTTTTTAAATCCCAGAAAAAAGCTTGACGGAACATAAAGCTCGTCTCCGATTAACATAGGAGGATATTGCGAAAAGGAGAATTTCGTGTCGTTTTTGTAAAGGACATATCTGTCGGTGCCGTCTGCCGAAGTGCCGAAAACGAAGAGAAGAGACGATAAGAGCAGAATAAGCGACAGCAATATCGGAACTGTCTTTTTCATAAATACCTCCTTTTAAAACTTTGAGTTGATATACGATGTGATGAGTATAAGACTTTGGCTGTAAGACTTCACACCGCTTTCCACACCGTTCGCCTTGAGATAGGTATCGTTTACCGTTTCGGCAATCTCGCTTACGGCCGAATTTGAATATTTCGAGTAGTGCTGCGAGGAAGAATAATAGTCGTACAGCACGATATCGGGAAGAGTGGGGAGAATTTCGTAATATGCTTCGGGATTGAATTCGTAAAGCTCGTTGGCAAGGAGGATAAAAGCTTCAGCCCACGCCGAGTAACGCAGGTAGGGGTTTTCCGCCTGAGAAAGTATCAGGAACGCCGAAAAATCCGCCTCGTCTTCGGGAGCTATTCCGCGCTGGTGAGAATATTCGTGTGCAACGGTGTAGGGGAGAGTGTAGTTTGCGTAATTTGTGTTGATACAGGGCTCACCCGTGAAAAAAGTGTATATCCCCGCAATGTGAGTGTAGGTGAGAGGGACGCTGAGGGCAAGCGGTTTTGCCCGAACTCCCGTTTTTTGATAAAAGCCGTATTTTTCGGCGGTACGGTTTACCTCCTTTTCCACTTCTTCAAAAAGAGCCGAGAGGTTCATGTTCGGGTCGGAGGTTCCGGTTAAATCGGAGGAGGAAACGAATTCCGCCACCGCCGCAAGTTCCTCTGCCGCCCGCCGTGTCGCCTGCTCAATATCATATTCCGTAATTGCAGTTTCGATTTCGAGATGACGGTAAATCGGCACTCTGTGGTAGGACGCCGAAAAAGTTACGGTAAATAAGGCTATTACAACAACGGTACACTTGAGCACAAAAGAAAGAAATTTTTTTAAGCTGAAAGCTCTGAGAAAATTTTTGAAAAAAAGTTTTAAAACCGATATCACCGCCACCGCCGAAACGAGAACGGCGGCAAAAATGACAAGCGTTTCGGAAAGTGCGAACGGAAAGAGGTTTGCGGGAAGAAAAATCAGTTTGAATACGGGAGATATATACATGCAGAAAAATTCCGCAAACCGTTCCGATAAGCGAAAAAGCACTTCGAGTATACATGAGGAAACAAGAATCAGAAAAAATATAAAATTCGATTTCTTTTCAAAAAATTTTAAAACAGACATATTTGTTCTCCGAAAAGCCGCTTTATGCACATTTCCATGTCTTCCGGAAGAGGACAGGTGACACAAACGCTTTCTTTGGTAAAAGGGTGTATAAATTCAACTCCCATCGCATGAAGTGCCTGACGGTCAATGTATTCGCTGTGCAGGGAGTAGAGAGTGTCGCTTAAGATAGGGTGGTTCAGAGCTTTCATGTGAACTCTGAGCTGATGGGTTCTTCCCGTTACGGGAGATAGGGAAACAAGACTCGCCGCATCCGACGATTTCAAAACCTTGTATTCGGTGAGAGCTTCTTCTCCCCTGTGGCAGACAGTTCTTATTATGTTTCGCGGATCGGGACGGGTTATGGGGTAGGAAACCGTTCCCTCACCGTCTATTTTTCCGAGACATACGGCAATATATTCTTTTTTTACCTGTCTGTTTATGAGAAGCTTTGAAAATTCGTTTGCCGCAAGCTGATTTTTTGCGACTATTACGGCACCGCTGGTGTCGGTATCAAGGCGGGTAAGCGAACGGAAAACAAAAGTGCGGTCACGGTAAAGGTAAAGAACCCTTGAGGCAAGCGTGTCTCCCCGATGATTTCTCGATGGGTGTGTCGGAATACCAGCGGGCTTGGCAAAAGCCGCATACCATTCGTCCTCCCAGAGAAGCTCTGCGGGAGCGTTAAAGGGCAGAATGTTTTCGCTGCTTTTTCTGTCATCGGTGTTAAGAGTGAGGATATCGCCTTTTTTCAGTATGAATCTTACCGTTACTTTTTTACCGTTGACACATATGCCGTCATCGTAAGATTTAAGCCGCGTGAGCAGACGGGCGGATATTTTAAGCGATTTTATAACATCTTTGACGGTTTTTCCGTCAAGGGAGGAGTCAGTTTCGATTGTCATTTTTTACCGTTCGTTCCGAATAAGCCTTTCATTTTTTCATATATGTATATTTTACTATATACTGTCAAGTTTTTCAAGTGCTATTTTTTGTAATTTTTTACTCCGTAAGTGTTGATTTTGAGTTGTAAATGTGATATAGTAATATAATAATTGTAATTACAGTATTTGTTTGCTATTGGGAGAATTATGTGGATATCTGAAAAACTTACCGATTATGAACTTTTGGATACATCTGACGGCGCAAGGCTGGAAAGATGGGGAAAATACATACTTTCGCGTCCGGACCCTCAGGTTATTTGGAAAGGCGTGAGGAAAAGCGAAGAATGGAAAAAAGTCGATGCCGTATATCACCGCTCGGACAGAGGCGGCGGCTCATGGGAGATAAGAAACCGCTCCATGCCTGATGCATGGACCGTTTCGACGAACGGTCTCGTACTCGGCGTGCGTACAATGGGATTTAAACACACGGGTGTTTTTCCCGAACAGGCGGTCAATTGGGAATGGGCAAGCGAACTTATCCGCAATGCCTCCCGACCGATAAAAGTGCTTAACCTTTTTGCCTATACGGGAGGTGCGACAATGGCGTGTGCTGCGGCGGGGGCTTCCGTCTGTCATGTTGACGCTTCTCGCGGAATGGTTTTGCAGGCGAAGGAGAACGCAAAGTTTTCTGGACTTGAAAATTCTCCGATAAGATACATCGTTGACGACTGTGCCAAATTTCTCACACGGGAGATAAAGCGGGGCAATTTTTACGACGCGGTTATTCTCGACCCTCCGTCATACGGAAGAGGTCCTTCGGGAGAAATATGGAAAATCGAAGACTGCATAGGCGAACTTCTTGACCTCTGCCGTCGGGTGCTTTCCGATAAGCCGCTTTTCGTTCTGCTCAATTCTTACACGACGGGGCTCGCTCCTTCGACAATGGCGTATTTGCTTCACTTGAAAATCGCTTCGGTGTTGGGCGGAAAGATAGATTTTGACGAAATAGGACTGACGACTCTGTCAACCGGAAAGGCTCTCGGATGCGGAGCAAGTGCGAGGTGGACGGTATGAGCGAGATGATAAAATTCGAGAATGTTTATTTCGATTACGGAGAAGACGGTTCTGTCTCACGGGAAGGTGCGGTTTTAAAAAACACCTGTCTTTCGATTGAAAAAGGCAGTTTTGTCGCACTGCTCGGTCATAACGGATCGGGAAAATCGACAATGGCAAAGCTCATGAACGGCGTCCTCGTGCCTAAATCGGGGAAGGTAACGGTCTGCGGGTTTGATACCGCCGATGACGAAAACATATGGGAAATACGCCGTCGGGTAGGAATGGTATTCCAAAATCCCGACAACCAGATTGTTGCGACAACCGTCGAAGAAGATGTTGCGTTCGGTCCCGAAAATCTCGGGATTGAACCCGAAGAAATACGCCGTCGGGTAGACGAGGCACTCGAAAGTGTGCATATGACGGAATTTAAGCTCCATTCTCCATCCCAGCTTTCCGGCGGACAGAAGCAGAGGGTGGCAATTGCCGGAATTTTGGCAATGAAGCCGGAGTGCATTATTTTCGATGAGTCCACCGCCATGCTCGATCCTCAGGGCAGACAGGAAGTCATGGAGGAGATTTTAAAGCTGAAAGAGCAGGGAATGACGGTCATTCTCATAACCCATTACATGAACGAAGCGGTTTTTGCCGACAGAGTCGTCGTGGTTAACGACGGAGAGACGGTAATGGACTCCGCACCCGCAAAGGTCTTTTGCGAGGTGGAAAAACTTCGCGGTCTCGGGCTTGATGTCCCGCAGGTTACCCATCTTGCACACCTTCTTTCAAATGACGGGTACAGCTTGCGGCGTGATATACTTTTTGAAGATGAAGCTTACGATGAACTTTCGCACTTGTTGCAAAAGAGGTGAAAAATTGGGAATTATAAAACTTGAAAAGGTTTCTTATGTGTACAGTCCTTCGACACCTTTTGAGAAGGAGGCACTGCACAATGTAGATATAGAGTTCCGAGAGGGAGCCGTGACCGGCATAATCGGGCATACGGGATCGGGTAAATCCACAGTAGCTCAATTGCTCAACGGATTGCTCAAGCCCACATCGGGCAGAGTTCTGCTTGACGGGCGGGATATTTTCGAGGACGCAAAAAAAGTGTCGGATATTCGCTTCCGGGTGGGACTTGTGTTTCAGTACCCGGAATACCAGCTTTTCGAGGAAAGCGTCTATCGGGATATCGCATTCGGCCCTACCAATATGGGACTGGACGAAGAGGAAATAAAAAGGCGTGTTTACGATGCGGCAAGGTTTGCCGGAATCGGAAAAGACCTGCTTGAAAAATCTCCGTTTGAATTGTCGGGCGGTCAGAGACGCCGTGCGGCAATTGCGGGAGTTATGGCAATGGAACCCGAAATAATCGTTTTGGACGAACCTGCGGCGGGACTTGATCCGCGTGGCAGAGATGAAATTCTGACGGGAATAAGGCGGTACAGGGAAGAGAAAAACAACACAGTTATTCTCATTTCTCACAGCATGGAGGATATGGCACTCTATTCCGACAGGCTTGTCGTAATGGCGGGAGGAGAGGTGCTTACCGAAGGAAGTGTCGACGAAGTTTTCGGAAAATCCTCACTAATAGAAAAATCGGGTTTAAAACTGCCTCAGATTACCTCTGTCGCCGACAGGCTCCGCAATGACGGATATCCGCTTTCAAGCGGGATTTATACCGTTGAAAAAGCTCATTCGGAAATTCTGTCTCTCCTGAAAGGAGACAAAAGATGTTAAAAGATATTACTTTAGGGCAGTTTTTTCCGGGAAACTCAATTCTCCATAAAACAGATCCGCGAATAAAGCTTGTCTTAACCGTGCTGTTTATAGTATCGGTATTTTCGGCGAAAAATATTTTTTCTTTCGCACTGCTCATTGCGGGCATCGCGGTTTTGATACTGCTGTCCGGAATATCCGTGAAAGTTATTCTGAGAGGCATACGCCCCGTCCTGTTTTTAATGCTGTTTACGGCAATTGTGAATTTGTTTTGGACAAAGGGTGAGGGAGATCCGCTCATATCTTTCGGATTTATCAAAATCTGGGAAATAGGAATAGTGAATGCGGCGTTTATGGTAGTTCGCATAGTTTCGCTCATAGCGGGTACTTCGCTCCTTTTGACTTATACCACATCTCCCATAGCACTTACCGACGCTCTTGAGAGAATTTTGAAACCTCTCGGATATCTTCATGTTCCCGTTCACGATTTCGCAATGATGATGACGATAGCCCTTCGGTTTATCCCCACTCTTCTGGAGGAGACCGACAAGATTATAAATGCACAGAAGGCAAGAGGAGCGGGCTTCGATAAAGGAAACCTCATTGACAAAGTCAAAGCTTTTGTGCCTATACTCATACCGCTTTTTATTTCGGCATTCAGGCGTGCCGACGATTTGGCATGTGCTATGGAATGTCGCTGTTACAGAGGCGGAGAGGGCAGAACGAGAATGAAAGTTTTGCATATACGCTTTTCCGATATTCTGATTTGCACGGTGTTTGTTCTGTTTGCCGCCGCACTGTTCTTCCTGAATACTTTCGATACTTCGATAACACTTTTGAGGTGAGCATGAAATATAAGCTTACGGTTGCATACGACGGTTCTTTCTTTTCGGGGTGGCAGGTACAGAAAAACGCCGTTACCGTACAGGGAGAGATGACACGCTGTGTCCGGCGTATTTTCGGAGACGGTGCGAGCGTTACCGGTTCAAGCCGAACCGACAGCGGAGTTCACGCTCTCGGGTTTGTGTGTCATATAACGGCTGAAGGTAGTACGCTTTCCCCGCAAAATACGGCACAGGCTCTGAATTCTCTGCTTCCGCCGCATATTTTCGTCATTTCCTGCGAGGAGGCTGACGAGAATTTTCATGCAAGATACAGTGCCGTTTCCAAAGAATACAGATACTTGATTTGCGACGGCGGAATACGGGATCCGTTTCTGTATAACAGGGCATGGTTTTATCCCCGTCGTCTCGACGAAGAAAAGATGAACGAGGCGTCAAAGGATTTTTTGGGGACTTTTGACTTTAGGTCGTTTATGGCACAGGGGTCGAAAGTTACCGACACGCACCGAACGGTGTATTCGGCTCAGGTGATACGCCGTGACGGAAAGATTGAGTTTTCCGTTTGCGCAAACGGATTTCTTTACAACATGGTAAGAATAATGACGGGGACGCTGGTAGATATAAGCTGCGGAAAAATAAACGAATCCGTTCGTGATATCATTGCCTGCAAATCCCGATCCCACGCGGGTATTACGGCTCCTGCTCAGGGGTTGTATCTTTACCGTGTAAATTATTGAAAACAGGAGGCTTTATGGAAAAAAAAGAAGAAAAAGAAGAAAAAGTTTTTTCTCCGAACGCTTTTGACCGTAAAGCGTCTTTAATAAAAAAAATAAAATATGCCGTAGCTTTGTTGCTTGTTTTTGATTTTCTGTTTTTCTTTTTGGGTTATCGCAATGACATAACCGTCGAAAATATTCGCTATCTTTTAAAATATGTGAATATTTCTCCGTCCGTAATCGGTTCGGAAAATGCCCGTGTAATCCCGATTGAAAGCACTGACGGAGTGCAAACGGCAATTTTTCGGCAGGAACTCGTCGTCGTTACCAAAAATAAGGTTACGACATATGACATGAACGCCAAAGAAGGCTTTTCGGATACGGTTTCCCTGTCATCTCCGGCAATTTCCACCGGCAAAAATTTCTTTGCGGTATATGACAGAGGAGATAATTACTTTGCTCTGTACAATTCGTTTTCAAAGATATACGAAGAGGTAACTCCCTATCCCGTCTGGGATATAATAATTTCCGACAGCGGAGAATACTCCGTTATAACCGCCGAGAAGGGATACCGCAGTGCTCTTCGGGTATATAACACAAATTTTGAAAATAAAATGAACTATCTTACCTCCGACAAGTATATAATATGTTCCGATACGCACAGCGGTAAAGATGTTTTTTATATTGTCGGGTGTCTGAAAAACAGTGAGGACGGGGATTTTCTCTCTTCCGCCGTTATCTTGAAAGACGGATCTGAAGATGTTTATCTGACGGTGGAATTTCCGTCGGAAATGATACTTAACGCTAAATTCTTCGACAACGGAAACATGTGCGTCCTTACGGATAAATCGGTGAGGGTACTCGATTTGGCGGGCGGAGAACTTTCAAAAACTTCTTTTTCTTCGGACAGTCTGAAAATGTTTGATGCGGGTACGGATTACTGTGTGCTTATACTCAACGAAAATTCAATCGGCACAAAGCACAGAATGATAATTATTGACGATCGCGGGAATACTTTGACGGATACAGTTATCGATTCTTCGGTGGACGATATTTCAGCCGGAGACAGAGAGGTGCTTATTTTGGGTTCTTCATCCATTATATCTTTTAAACTTGACGATAATACTTTAACGGAACATTCTGCCGATAAGGGATATACAAAAGTCTTATCGCTCAAAAAGTCCGAAGCGATTTTGATTTACGACGATAACGCTTACATTGTAAGTACGAAATAACGGAGGTAATATGACGCTTTTTATTGATTTAATTCTTATAGGTGTTTTTGTCGGATTTACAGTGGCGGGATACAGAAAAGGATTTGTGAAAATGCTCATATCCTGCTTTAAAAACCTGGCGGCTTTTCTCATTGCATTTTTTACCGCTCCGAAATTGGGAGAGATAATTGCGAAGATGTCTTTCATGGACAATGTGAGAGTTACCGTTGCCGAAAAACTTACGACGCTTTTGGGAACCGACAGTGCGACGGCCGAAGATGTCAAAAGAATTATAAATTCCGAACAGAACGCATTTGCCGAATTTGCCGAAAGAATGGGCGTTGACACAAACGCCGTGAGTAAGGTTGCCGAAAATGCCGTGGGGAATGTAAACGAAGCGGTGGGAGAATATATTGCCGAGCCGTGTGTTTCGGTTCTCTCCTGCGTGATTGCGTTCGTGATTGTATTCGTCGTTTCGGTTTTGGCGATAAAACTT
Source organism: uncultured Oscillospiraceae bacterium (assembly GCA_964558655.1). GTDB lineage: Bacteria > Bacillota > Clostridia > Oscillospirales > SIG627 > RGIG6353. The sequence continues at coordinate 41,633 of CAZLEX010000003.1, forward strand.
GTCGGTGTTGTGCTATCTCTCATTGTCAAGCTCCCCGTTCTTCACGCTTCAAACAAGATACTCGGTATTGTGACCGGTGCTCTGCTCGGACTTTTCTGGGTGTTTATTATTACGGCTGTCATAAGGACGGCGTCACCGTTTTTCGCAGACAATATTATGGTTGCGACACTTGAGAGCACAGGAAGCCTTTACAGCAGGATAGCTTCTTTTTCTCCCGATTTTCTTTCAAAGCTTTTGTAAAAAAAATATTAAAATCATTTTAATTACGGAGATAGTATGATAAAATTCAAAAAAAGCGATATTCCGAATTACATCTCGGTTTTCAGACTGTGTCTTATACCGGTGTTTCTGTATTTTTATTTTGAGCAGAGAAATACGGCACGGGCGGCGTGCGTGTTTCTGCTTGCCGGTATGAGCGATGTCCTGGACGGTTATCTTGCCAGAAGAAATCAATGGGTGTCGAACATGGGACGGATTCTCGATCCTGTTGCCGACAAGTGTATGCAGTCGACGGTTTTGATATCCCTGTCGGTTGACAGAATCGTGCCGTGGGCAATCAGTGCGGTTTTGATAGGGAAGGAATTGCTTATGGTTCTCGGAGCCACCAGGCTTATAAAAAAATTCAATACATATGCACAGTCCGGCTGGTACGGAAAGGGTGCGGTAGTGCTTTTTTATGCGGTGGTTGTGTCTTTAATGCTTTTTGATATGGGAAAAGCCGTAAAGATTATTCTTTCCTGCCTTTTGATTTTCGCAATGTTTTTCGCTCTTACGATGTATTATCTGAAAACATACAGATCGAAAAGCACAGACGGCAGGACGGTAAAAGATTAAAACGGCAAACAATAAAAAATAACAGTTAAAAGGAAAAGGTATAATATGTTTCAATTATGTTCACGCTGCAAGACGCGTCCTGCGGTGGTCTTTATTACAAAAGTGGAAAACAACGAATCGAAACCGATGGGCTTGTGCCTCCAGTGTGCACGGGAGCTCAAGGTCGGTCCGATCGATCAGATAATCAAGCAAACGGGCTTGAGCGACGAAGAGCTTGACGCCATGATGCAGGGTATGGAAAATTTGGTAAGCGAAATGGGAGACGAAGGACTTGACGCTCTCGTTCCCACCGATGACGGCCCCGACGCCACCGGAGCTCCCGCAATGGATCTCAGTCATCTTTTTTCAAATTCCGAGAACGATGCCGGTAAAGCAAAGACAAAGCAGGAGCGGGAAAACGGCAAAAAAGAGAAAAAATTTCTCTCGCAGTTTTGTATAGATGTTACCTCAAGAGCAAGAGAGGGAAAACTTGACAGAATTGTCGGAAGGGAAAAGGAACTCGAAAGGGTAATTCAAATTCTCTGCCGCAGACAAAAGAACAACCCCTGTCTCATAGGTGAACCGGGTGTCGGAAAAACCGCACTTGCCGAAGCACTTGCCCAAAGAATCGCCGACGGAAAGGTTCCGTTTAAACTTTTGGGCAAAGAAGTATTTCTGCTTGATATGACCACTCTCGTTGCCGGAACTCAGTTCAGGGGACAGTTTGAAAACCGAATGAGAGGTCTTATAGAAGAGGTAAAGAAGTTAGGAAATATTATCCTCGTTATAGACGAAGTACACACGATAGTCGGAGCGGGAGACGCCGAAGGCGGAATGAACGCCGCCAATATTCTCAAACCCGCACTCTCACGCGGTGAAATACAGATAATAGGTGCGACGACACTTTCGGAATACCGTAAGTATATCGAAAAAGATGCCGCACTTGAACGCCGTTTTCAGCCTGTAATGGTAAACGAACCTTCCGTTGCCGATACTGTGCTCGTTCTTCGCGGAATAAAGAAGTATTACGAAGATTTTCACTCACTGAGCGTGCCGGACAGAATACTCGAAAAAACCGTTATTCTCTCCGAAAGATACATTACCGACAGATTTCTGCCGGATAAGGCAATTGACTTGCTTGACGAAGCCTGTGCGAGAAAAGCACTTGAAAGCCCCGTTATAAACCGTTTGGGTGAGCTTGAGCAAAGCCTTTCCAAACTTAAGGAACAGAGAGAGGCACTTGAAGCCCTTCCCGATCCGACAGAGGAAGTTTATTCCAAAATTGCCGATGTCAAAGTCCGAGAGATAAAGGAAAACAACGAAAAGGACGCATTAAACGCCGAACGCGAAAAAATAGAAATTACCGAAGAGGATCTTGCACGGGTAATTGAGGTGTGGACGGGAATACCTGCGGGGAATATAGCCGAAAACGATTACAGAAAGCTCGAAACTCTTCAGGATAAGCTTAAAGAAAAAATTATAGGACAGGACAGAGCCGTCGAAGCGGTTACCCGTGCCATAAAACGCTCCCGTGTCGGAATTTCCTACAAACGACGTCCGGTTTCGTTTATATTCGCCGGTCCTACGGGAGTGGGCAAAACAGAGCTTGTAAAAACTCTCGCATCGATACTTTTCGACTCTCCCGAGTCTCTTATTCGTCTCGATATGTCGGAATTCATGGAGAAGCACTCCGTTTCCAGAATCATCGGTTCGCCTCCCGGATATGTCGGTTACGACGACGCAGGACAGCTTACCGAAAAGATAAGAAGAAAGCCCTATTCGGTCGTACTGTTCGACGAAATAGAAAAGGCTCATCCCGATGTCATGAATATACTTCTTCAGATTTTGGACGACGGTATAATAAGCGATGCACACGGTAAGCAGGTTAATTTTGAAAATACCGTTTTGGTTATGACGACAAACGCCGGTGCGAGCGTCGGTACGAACACTACGGGATTTTTAGCTTCTTCTCACATTATCGATTCCGAGAAAACCGAAAAAGCTCTTTCACGCTTCCTGCGTCCCGAATTTTTAAACAGGGTTGACGAAATAATCACATTCAACCGTCTTGGACATGAGGAAATAAAGAAAATCACTTCTTTGAGACTTTCGGAACTTGCCAAAGTCCTTTTCGCAAAGGGAATTGTTCTGTCATATGACGATAAGGCAGTTGAGTATATCGCCGAAAAGTCGTTCTCGGAGAAATACGGAGCGAGAAATGTCGCAAGATATATACAAACGGAGATTGAAGATAAAATTGCCGAGTCGATTATAAAATCATACGAAAAGGGTATATCCAAAGTCAATGTTTCATCTGACGGCGGTGTTATAAAGGTTGAGTGCGAATAAATGAACCTGCTTGAAATCAATGCACAGCGTCTTTTTGAGATTTTACGCACATCTGCCGAAAAAGGACTTGACGAGCGTCAGGTAAAAATCAACCGGAGGGAATTCGGTGCCGACGCTCTGCGTAAAAATCCGCCGGGACGCTCTTTCGGAAGGACCGTTTTCGGCAACATAATGCTGATACTCTTTTTCCTGCTGTCTCTTTTTTCTTTCGATGTGAAAAAAGATGCCTCGTCCGGAATTTGCGTAATTCTGATACTGTGTTTCTATTTTGCTTTTCAGGGAATTGCATCACGGGCTGTTGCGGCAACGGAAAAGAAAATACATTCGTACAGACTTTCTTCCTGTACTGTAATACGGGAAGGAATAAGGCAAAAGGCGGATTATTCCGATCTTGTTCCCGGAGATATCATAGTTCTTTCTCAGGGAGATGTTTTGCCCTGCGACGCTCTTGTACTCAGGCAAAAAACGCTCAGAGTCATTGAGGCACAGCTTACGGGGAATGTTTCGCCTGTCGTAAAACTTACGCAGGAAGATGTGCTTTCGACAAAAGGGTGTCCCTATTACGAATGTATACTTTTTGCGGGTTCGGTAGTACATTGCGGAGAGGCTCTGGCACTTGTCTGCAATGTGGGAGACAATGTTTTTGACAGAAAAAATAAGTTTGTCTGCCGAATAATGCCGGGCGGTCGTCCCGAAATTTACGAAAAGGCAATGAAAATCGCCGACAGCGTTTCGACTGTCTGGATAATTCTCTGCATTATCACTGTCATTACGGGAATACTGAAAGGAGCACAGCTCTTTTCGCTTTTCCATATTGCGACGGCACTGTCGGTTGCGGTGCTGCCCGATTTGATAGTCACACTTTCCGAGCTTAATCTCGCTCTGTCTACCCTGCGTCTTTACAAAAAGGGAGCGGTCGTCAAAAATCTTTGTGCCGTTGACCGTATGTGCGATATAAACTGTATTGCGGTGGATTCCGGGAAATATTTCCGAAGCGAAAATCCCCGTCCTCATACGGTTATCGTCGGGGACAGGAAGAAAAAATTCAAAAATGCGTCCGAGCCCGATGTAAGAGAGCTGTTTAAGCTTGCCTGTATCGCCTGCGTCGGAAACGAAAACGGTGAGGGAATGTATTATAACGACATAAGCGTCGAGGAATCGCTGCTTAAAACGGCGGCGAGGCTCGGTATGCCTCAGTCGGCTTTGTACGAAGAATACCTGCTTCTCGAAAAAATGCCGTTTACCGTTGAAAACGGCATGAGCCGTGTTATAGTTTTTCGTGACGGCGAATTTTATCTCGTCTCTTTAGGACTTCCCGAATGTATTTTGAGAGTTTGTTCCTCCTGCCGTTCGTCCGGAACCGAAAAGAATTTTTTTGAAAAAGACAAGCGTGTTTTGCTTGAAGATTCAAAACTTATCGCGGCAGATAACGAGGGCATTGCCGGAGTTGCGATAAAACGCATTTCTTATCGTGAGGGAGCGGGACAGATAAATAATGCGAGAGGTTCGGTTTTTATGGGATTTATAGGACTGCACACGGCGATAACCGCCGACTCTGCGGGAGCTGTAAATCTTTGCCAAAAATCCGGAATAGATATACTTTTGATGACGAACGAATCTCGCACGACAGCGGTCGGATTTGCCGACAGCCTTGCAATTATGAAAAACGGTGACGAGGCTGTTGACGGTGCCGAATTTGAGAGAATTGATGAGGGACTGTTTAGAGCTGATATAAAAAAATACAAAGTGTTCCTGTCCTTCGATCCCGAAAAAAAGGCAAAAATAGTCAAGTACAGGAAAGAAGAGGGGGATATAGTGGCATCGGCCGTCTCATCTCTTTACGATATACCTTTACAGGCAGAGTCCGATATAGCTTTTTGTACCGGCAATGTCAGGGATAACAATGTTGCGAGAAATTCCGATGTAATACTTACAAAAGGCTTTGCGGGCGTTACCGACTGCATAAAGTACGCAAGATGCGTGTACAGAAATATACGGCATATGCTTGAGTTTTTTATGCTTACACAGTTTACATCTGCGTCCTGTGCCTTTATGTTTCTGATATTTTTGCCCGAAATACTGCTTTTGCCCATACAGATAATTCTGTATTCGCTTCTGGCGTTTTTTCCGTCGGCACTTGTTATCTCCACCGAGAAAGTACGCGGAACCGAAATGAAAGCTTCGTTCGGTGAAGAAAATGTCAATATCAATTTTCAAAATATTATAACTCTTCCCTTAATTTGCGGACTGGTTTCCGGACTTACGGCAACACTGTCTGCCAGAATTATGTATGACGGGGGTGCCTCCCTTGCGCAATGTCGCGGAATTGCCTATTTTACGCTCTGCGTTACGGCACTTTTCATGGCGGCGGCGGTGTCGGGAGATTTTCGGCTGTCTTCGGGAATTTTCAAGAATAAAAATCTGTTTGCCGTCTCTTTGCCGGCAACACTGATTTCTTTGCTTCTTCTGATTACTCCGAAAATATCGGATTTTTTGGGAATGAGCATAACAAGCGTTAAAACAGTCTTTATATCCGTTTTGATAAGCCTTATTCCGTGTGTGCTTGCGTTCGGATTAAAGCTTGTAAAAAAATATGTTTTCAATAATATTAAATAAAAAGGAGAAATAAAAATGGAAAAAGTAACACGCGAAACAATAATCGGAGATATCCTTGATTACGACAGCGAAACGGGAGTGTTTTTCCTGGAAATAGGTATGCACTGTCTGGGCTGTCCTTCGGCAAGAGGAGAAAGCATTGAGGATGCCTGTGCGGTTCACGGAACAGATGCCGATGAACTCGTGGAGAAGATTAATAAATATTTGGCAGAGAAAAATGCCTGAAACAAAACTTTCGAGGCGGCTTCATGCCGCCTTCTTGCTTGTAAAAGGCGGAGGTATTCTTGCCGACATCGGAACCGACCACGCACTTTTGCCTATCGCACTTGTCAAATCGGGAAAGGCCAGACGGGCTTTTGCCTGCGATATTAACCCGAAACCGCTTGAAAAAGCCGCCGAAAACATAAAGAGGGAAAGACTCGAAGATAAAATCTCCACACTTCTTGCCGACGGTGCCGAAGGATTGGAAGGAATTGCCGACGAATTTGTAATTGCGGGAATGGGCGGAGAACTAATTGCCGAAATTATCGGGAAAGCCCCGTTTTTAAAGAAAAAAGAAATTCATCTTGTGCTTCAGCCTATGACGAAAAAAGAAGTGCTCAGAGCTTTTCTTTGGGATAACGGATACGCAATCGGCGAAGAAAAACATATTGAAGATGCAGGACACTGTTATACTTTGCTGTCCGTTCGCTATGTCGGAGAAAAAATCTCTTATACAGATATCGAAACATATATAGGGAAAAGCGATGTCATAAATTCTTTGGACTGTGACGGCGTTAGGGTGCTTGTTAAAGAGAACGAAAAAATTATGCAGGACACCGTCAACAGAATAAAAGGCAGGGAAAGCTCTGCAATGTCCGTTGAAAGCGAAAAGCTTTTTTTGTCCGAGCTTAAAAGAATTACAGATACGCTGAAAGGAAATATTAATGAAACTTAACGATATAATACTGAATTTGGAACAGCTTTTGCCGAAATCACTGAGCGAAGAATGGGACAATGACGGAGTGATGTTTTGCCTTGACCGCAATGCACAGATAAGCAAGACGGTTCTCACGCTCGATGTAACATGTGAATGTATCGAATTCGCACAGAAAAGCAGAGCTGAGCTTATAATAAGTCATCACCCGTTCATTTTCAAACCTCTTTGCAGCATTGACGAGTCTTTGAAAGCCGAAATGATAGAGATGCTTGTGCATCGGAAAATATCCGTCCTGTCATACCATACTCGTTTCGATAACATAAAAGGCGGTATGAACGACGCACTTGCTAAGGCTTTGGGACTTGAAAATATAAGCGAGTTTGAACAAATGGGCAGGATCGGCGAGCTGTCTTTTGAATTTTCTCCCGAAGAGTTCGCCGCCTATGTCTGCGAATGTTTGGATACCGATACGGTTCTTTACAGTGCAGGCAAAAAAATAAAAAAAGTTTCCGTACTCGGAGGAGGCGGAAAGGACTTTGTTCTTCCCGCACGCCTTGCCGGAGCCGACGCCATTGTTACGGGGGATATGTCGCACGGAGTTGTCATGAGTGAGGTTCCGTCGGGAATTACGGTTGTCGATGCGGGACATTACGGCACGGAAAAAATATTCACCGAAGCTTTTTTGCCTTTTCTCGAAAGTGCGGGAGTTGCTTCGGAGAGCGTCTTGAAATATCAGGGCAAAAATCCCGGAGTTTTTGTTTGTAAGGAGAAATAAATGGCTTTTGATGCGGGTATGCTTTGTGCCGTTGTGAGAGAGCTGAATACGGTTCTCGGCAAGGATAATATGCAAAACGGAAGCAAAGTCGAAAAAATATATATGCCGGAAAAAGACGAAATACACCTGGTACTTCGCACATACAGCGCAAGTTACAGGCTTGTCCTGTCGGCAAGTCCGAATAATGCGAGAATTTTGATTAGCGAGAGTTCAAAGGAAAATCCCCCCACGCCTCCGTCGCTTTGTATGCTTTTGAGAAAAAAACTGTCGGGTGCGGTAATTTCAAAAATTTCGCAGTCGGGCTTTGAACGCGTCTGCACAATAGAGTTTGACACCAAAGACGAGATGGGCTTTTCTTCCAAAAAATATCTTGTCTGCGAAATAATGGGAAAATATTCCAATATAGTTTTTTGCGACGATAAAATGAAAATTTTAGGTGCGGTAAGGACGGTAGACGCAACATCTTCCCTTACACGCAGGATAATTCCCGGTACGCAGTATGCCTTGCCTCCGTCACAAAATAAGCTAAATCCGACAACTGTCACTCAAGACGAGTTTTACAAAAAACTTGAAAGTTTTGAACCCTCCTTTATCTCCGATAAAGCGATAACTCTTTCTTTTTGCGGGATAGCTCCACTTATTTCAGCGGAAATTTGTTACCGTGCCTCAGGAGATGTGTCCGTTACACTCGGGAAAATTCAGCCTTCGAGACTGTGGGAAGAATTTTCAAAATATATCGCTTTTTTGAAAAACGGAGAGTTTTCCCCTTGCCTGCTCTTTGAAAACGGAAAAGACACGGCGTTTGAGTATTCGGTTTATCCGATATTGCACTACGAAGATAAAATCAAAACGCTTGAAACCGAGAGCGTTTCGCAGATGATAGAGCGTTTCTTTTCGCTCCGTGACAGAAACGACCGCCAAAGGCAGAAATCTCACGATATTTTTAAAGTTTTGACAAATGCCAAAAACCGCCTGATAAAGAAAACGGAAGTGCAGACGCAGGAACTTTCCGACTGTGAAGATATGGAAGAATGTCGTGCCTTTGCCGACCTCATTATTCAGGAAATGTACCGCATAAAGAGAGGCGATTTGAGCGTGGAAGCCGTCGATTATTCCTCCGAACCGTATAAAACGGTGAAAATACCGCTTGACAGCCGTCTTTCTCCCTCACAGAACGCACAGAGGTATTACAAAAAGTACAACCGTAAGAAAAATGCGAAAAAAATACTCACCTCTCAGATAGAACAGTCAAAAAAAGAAATTGAGTATATAGATACCGTGTTTGATGCTCTTTCCCGTGCCGAAAAGGAAAAAGAGCTTTCGGAAATCCGCGAAGAACTTTCTTTGTGGGGATATATAAAAAGGGACGCCAAAAAGCTCCGTTCTTCCGACAAGAAAAAAGATTTTAAGCCCGCCGTTTTTCTCTCTCCGTCGGGATATGAAATTTATGTGGGAAAAAACAATTTGCAAAATGACTATATCACCACGAAACTTTCCGAAAAAAACGATTGGTGGTTCCATGTCAAAAATCAGCCCGGAAGTCATGTTCTTATGAAAGTCGGGACAAAAGAAGAGCCTCCCGCAGAGGATTTTACCTTTGCCTGTACTCTTGCGGCAAAGAATTCCTCCGTGCAGGGAGACAATACAGCCGTCGATTATACTATGATAAAATATGTGAAAAAGCCCTTAGGTTCAAAACCCGGTTTTGTCACATATACGACGCACTGGACTGCATTCGTGTCCCCGAAAGACAACATTATCGTATAAGGAGTTTTAAATATGAGTTTTGAAAAGTATACGAAGTTTTTTGACGGAGAACCCGACGGAAAAACCGTTCGTGTAAAAGGCAGTGCCGAATTTTCTTTTTCCGCCGTACCGCAGGAAAATACGGCTTACAGGCTTTTCACGGTAGGGGAAAGTGAACAGTATTACATGTATAAGGACGAACCCGACGGGCCTCTCCTTTACCGTTCGCTTTCCGACAGTTTGAATACCGAACACGCCGTACACGATGCTTTCTGCCTTGATTTCTCCTCACGCAGAAGCGAAGATTTTATAAGGCGTACTTATAAGAAAGTCATGTGGCCGCCGGTACTCTCTTATCTTATGATGAATCCCGTTCCGACGCTTTGGAAAACCGGCATCACCGTTTCGGGAGAGAATGTTACGGTGGAAGATGACGGATTTTTGCAGATGCGTGTGGATATACGGCTGAAAAAAGAAAATGTCAATCCTCACAGTACCGCCGGCAAACCCGATTACAGTATCGTTATTCCTTTTCCATGCGGTACATATTCTCCCGTCCGTCTTGAAAAAGAAATAGATATCCCGCAAAATACTTCTCATGTCGGAGTTTTTGTCGAAGGTAAAAAATATACGGGAAAAGTTTGGTGTGAAATGCCGTTTTTGACCGGAGACTCTCAAAATTTGCTCCCGCCGTTTGCTCCGCATGACGAAACCGGTGAGAAGTTTATGTGGACTTCGCAGTATTTGAGTCGTCGCGAATGGCCGGAATTTCGCGTTAAACTTAACGGCGAGACGGTTTTTTCGGGAGAAGTTTTCGAGCGGTCTCACCGTCATTCCGAGTGGGAGATTCCTCTGCCGGCACAACTCATAAAAGAAAATAACGCTCTTTCTTACGAACTTATTTCGGATTACCGGGAGCCTTTGCCTTACACATTTTACGAAATAGGACTTATCGAACAGCCCTCTGCCGATATTTCTCTTATTTCCGTACAGCAGATTTCTCATGCGGGCGGTAAATTACGCGTGCTGATAAAGACAATGTATGAGAACATGAGGGTTACTCTTTCGGAATGTGACAGTGCTCTTTCGGGAGAAAGTGAGTATTTCTTTGAGGAAAGAGGACTTCACGGAATTTTGCTTGACTGCCTTTATCCCGCACTGTCTCAGAAGTTTACTTTGAGTACGGAGAGTACGACTGTTTCGGGAGTGGCTGAAAGAATAGCCGTGAAGAATGAGGACGGAGTGATTACCGGATCCGGAGATATGATTTACATATGTGCCGACGATGACAGCATGGAAGAGTATCTGTCATGGTATGTTTCAAACGGCGTGGGGGATCTGGTAACTATTCGTCCCGCTTATCGCTGGTCGGGCACGAGGTGCCTTAACAAGCCTCTATGGAGACGCCTTTGCAAGCTTATGGATGAGCTTGACATGAAGTGGGTGATGATTGCCGACGGAAGAGAACTTCAGGGAATTTCCGCACAGCCTTCCGATGAGGATATGGCAGGACGGGGATATCTCGGCAGACAGGACCACGAATGTGACGGAGCCGAATTTTACTGGGGACAGAAAAAGGCAGATTCATTCTATACTGAACAGTGGCTTGATATGGCACATTTTGCATGGCAGGAAGACCGTGAGCATGTGCGGGGTGCTTTTTCCGAAAGTGAGTACATTTACAAAGGTAATGATATATATTACCGCTCCGACCGCGACCGTCCGAAAGACAATGCTCTTTGCCGAAGTGCAGTAGTCGGACATATTGACGCCGCAAAAAGTTCGGGAGCAAAGCGTCATACCGGCCCCGCCTCCGTTTTCAAGTATATGTACGAAGCGGGTTATACATGGCTCGGAGCCGAAACAATGTATTCCACAATGGAATTGACTTTGGGCTTTTTACGCGGTTTTGCCAAAGATAAATCAATGACCTCGTGGGGCGTTCATCACGCTTTGCAGTGGTCCTCAACTCCCAATGACGCACCGGAACATTTCAGAAGATTTAAGCTTGCACTTTATGCTTCCTATATTCTCGGAGCAACCGATATAAATACCGAAGAGGGATTTTGGCATATTGAAGAGGGATACGAACATTATCACCGTTTTTCTCACGCCTGCAGGGAACATCTTGCCTGTCAGCAGGAGTTCTTCCGATATGTTTGCTCACACACGAGAAGCGGAGAGTTTTACACACCTTTTGCGTTGATTTCCGGGCGTGATGACGGTATTGATATGAGTGCGATAGGTAAAAACTGGGGCATGGAGGGAGAGAAAACGCCTGCCGAAAGAAGCTGGGAACTTGTCAAAGCTCTTTATCCTCAGTCAAAGCCCGCAACTCTCATGACTTATCATAATTGCCCAACGGACCGTGCAGTCGGTTTTCATACCTCAACTCCCTACGGCTCATGTGACATGATTCCCGCCGAGAGCAGAACGGAAACCGTGCAGTCTTATCGGTCGCTGATTTTTATGGGATATAACCGAATGACAGACAGCGATGAGCGTAAATTCTTCCGTTGCATGAAAAACGGAGCGTCTGTGCTCATGACTCGTGCACATCTTACAAAAACATCGGATTTTGCCACGATAAAACAGGGTAATCTCGAATTTGACAACAGCTGTCTTTCTTTTACCGAAGGCGATCCCGTTTTCGTTTCGGACACCTTTAACGGCAACTCCGTTTTTGTGTGTGACAATCCTTTGCCTGCCGACGAAGTTTTGCTTTATACCGATTCTCACAGGCCTCTTTTGTGTCGCTACCGCGTCGGAAAAGGCGAGCTTTATCTCTTTTCCGTCAGGGAATATCCCTCTTGCCCGGCTATTTCCGAATATTATGAGGAGATGATGATTCGCCTTGCGGAAAAGGCGGGAGAAGAGGAAGATGTTTGGGCAAAAACCGGAGAAGATACCGAGTTTGCCGTATATGTTCAGCCCGACGGAACCCGTCATGTGTATTTTCTCGCTGTCGATTGGTGGCAGGACAGTGAAAAATTGCGGACTGCGTATTTGAAAATAGGTGATGACGGATACCGTGTACAAATGCCTTTCGGCACCCTTGTGAAGTGCGTTTGCAATGAAAGCTGTGCCGTTTGGACTGCCGACGGTGAGGGCGAAGTTCTCTCTGTTTCCAAAAAATGCGTTCGGGTGCAGGGGAACGGTACTGTCGTGTTTACTGTCGCACAAAACGGCAGTCAGAAAGATATTGAGGTCGATTTTTCTTCTTCGCCCGTTAAAGAGTTCGGCTTAAACTAAATTTCGCCTGTACCGAAAAAGTAATGTAAAATATAAAGTCCCCCGATTTTTCGACTGCAAGGCCGAAAAAAATCGGGGGAGTTTTGTTTGTGTGATAAGCGCCGTAAAAGTCGTATAATAAAAACTTATTCCTTGACAATCAGGTCGGCGATCGCTTCGATCACCTCGTCCTCATCGGCACCTTCAGCCGTGAGAGTAATCGGTTGCATAAGGTTAAGGGAGAAAATACCCATTATGGATTTTGCATCTACAACATATCTGCCGCTGGAAAGGTCAACATCGGAAGTAAAGCGGGAAACGGTATTGATAAAACTCTGTACCTGAGGAATTGTCGAAAGGCGTATTTGTGCTTGTTTCATAATAATCTCCTTTATTCGTAAAATTACGGAAGAAGTCTGCGGGGAACAATGCGGTGTGCCACAAGGCAGGGTTCAAAAGCTTCTGCATATTTTGTTTTGCATTGCATACCGCGAAATTCCGAGAGAATTCTGCACTCGTTTGTATAGTCGACATGGTCATGCTCACGCAGCCATACTTCCTGACTTTCGTGACACATGAGCATTTCGATTTTCTTATCGTAAACATCGGTGATATCGACATACTCACTCGGATTGAAACCGACCTCAGACGCCGTACCCATATAATAAATGGGAGCAATCTTGTCTATGGCGGGGTACTTCGTGACATAGTGAGGACAAGTCGCCATGAACGAAGCGTCAAAAGCGAGATGAGAAGCGGCAACATGGTCGCACATATAATCGTTCGGTTTTTGAATAAAGATCAGGTCAGGATTGACCTGTCTGAAAATATCGACCATTATGTCTTTTTGCTCACGGCTTTGATAATAGGACTGAAGGTCGCCTATGTCAGCCGTAATGTAGTTAAAACCGGCAAGTTCACATGAACGGCGAGCCTCGTTTTTTCTCATTTCGGCAAGCTCGTCGGGCATAATAACGGCGTGTCCCATGCTTCCGTTGTTGACGGTGCATATCCAGACCTCGTCGCCTCTCTGTTTGCATTTTAAAAGAGTTCCGGCACAGTGAAATTCAACATCGTCGGGATGTGCCGCCACTGCCAATACTATCATAAGCGTATCTCCGTGCTTTTAATATAAAATTTATATAATGATTATATAACATAAGGAGGTATTTGTCAACATAATAATGAATAAAAGCCTTATGATTTTTTCAGTCTGTCTTCCATGTAGCCCACAATATTTTCACGCGGTATTTTGAGGACATGGGAGATTTCGTCGAAAAGTATCCTTTCGGCTTTTTCGGCAATTGCGTCATCGGAGGCACGGGACTTTTTTCCGGCGGCAGCAAGATATGCACGCCTTTCCCAAACGGCCTTTATTACAGCACAAACTTCCTGTCTGTCACCTGTTTCGAGCATGGCACGGAACTTCTGAGCTCTCAGCTTGTCGTTGTTTTCCCACTCCACGAAAAGAGAGGGGAAAGTGTCAATAAGAGCGTCGATCTCGCTTTCGGTCATAAGAGGCATTATTTTTCCGCACAGTTCTTCATTTGACAGAGGCACCAAAACCGAAGAGTTTCTGTCATGCAGCGGTCGCAAAACATAGTATTCTTCGCATTTGCCGGAAAAATTTTCTTTTTTTATATCTTCTATTCGGCAAAGGCCGGATGACCTGTAAAGCACTGTATCACCGATTTTCCACACAGTCTGTATCTCCTTGTCTTAAAAAATTAGGTTTCGCAAGACTTACCGTATGTATTATACCGCAAAACGCAAAAAATTGCATGAGTGATTTTTAACAAAAATCAAAGACCTTTATGCACTTAAAGTAACCAAACATCAATTTTCGAGTCCCGCTTGGGACGGTTGTAATAATCGCGGGTGGCTTGGACAAGACGAAGAAATTCTTCTCTTATTTGCTCGGGAGAGGTAATTTGCACAAAGTCTCCCGCCTCAAGAAGCTTTGAAAAAAGCGTATCGGAATTTACCTGAAAAACGGCACGCACTGCGTCGGAATCTTCAATCCCCGTCTTTTTACCGAAAATTTTTTCGACTTTCGCTTCGTTTTCCTTGCGGTATTCCAGCGTTACGACCTCTTTTTTTGCCGTTGAGGGAATTTTCGCACCGCTTTTTTCCATGTAGTAACCGAGTTTATTGTCGTGACACAGGACGATTTTGTATCCGTTTGAAATAAGCGTGTTTATGTCACGGCAGACGGATTTACGCTCTGCCGAAAAGCCCTGCTCTTCCAAAGCGGCACATATTTGCGAAGCTGTTACCGGGTGCTTTGCGTCACTTTCGGAAAGAATTGACAGCACTTTCAGAAGTTTGACTTTCGATTGCATATTTTTTCCTCCTGCTGTTAAACTGTTGTTAAAATTTGCACTTGTTCTTTTTATTAATATAATTATACCACACCTGTGACAAAAAGTGTATATGTTTTTTTGATTTTGAGGTGATTTTTTTGAAAAAAGTTTTTATCCTGATTGTGACGGCTCTTCTTCTTTTTGCTTCGTCTGTCCGTTTTCGAGGGGGCGGGGGAGATTTATCCGAGAGTTTGGATACGCTTGTCTCGGCACTGAGTGAAAATTCCGCTGCCGCCGAAGTCTTTTGCCCGAAAGACGAGACGGTCGGGACATGAGGGTTAGAATAGAAGCCGATTTTGCACTGACGCTGTTTTTTGTTTTTTTAATGAATTCAATACAGTCTCTTCTCCTCTTTTTTACCGCCGCCGCTCTTCACGAAATGGGACACATTTTCTTTCTGTCGGTCTACAAAATAAAAAATACCGAGCTTGTACTCGGTATAACGGGAGCCGAAATTCACGCCGATATGACTTTTGTGCCGTATAAAAGAGAAGCTTGCGTGTGTTTGGGAGGAGCCGGGTGCAATATTGTCGTGTGTGTCCTCTGCTTGCTGTTTTTGCATTTCTTTTATTCAAAACAGGTTGTATTTTTCTTTTTTGCCAATCTGTTTTATGCTGCGGCTAATCTTCTTCCCGTATCGGGACTTGACGGCGGAAGAGCTCTCGAATGTTTATTGCTGTCAAAGTTTGAAATGATTTTCGCACGGAAGATTCTTTTCGTCGTAAGTGGTGTCAGTGCCGCCGGCGTCTGTGTCGGCTCGTTTTTTGCCTTCCGTCTGTTCGGATTTAATCCGACGCTTCTGGTGCTTGCACTGAGCCTTGTCTTTCAGTGCATATTTTCAAATCCCTGCTGGCGTAAAGCTTCGTAAACCGCAACCGCTGCGGCGTTGGAAAGGTTAAGACAACGCAGGTCGCTTCTCATGGGTATCCTCACACATTCTTCACGCCTTTTTTCAATCAAATCGGCGGGAAGTCCGCGAGTTTCCTTGCCGAAAATAAGAAAGACTTTCCCCGTGAGGTCGGCGTCGCAGTAGTTTCTTTGAGCTTTTGTTGTGAAAAAAAACATCTTTCCGATGTTTTTTTCGAAAAATTCCTCTATGTTATCGTAATAGCGAATGTCAAGCTTGTCCCAATAGTCAAGCCCCGCACGCTTCAGCTTTGCCGAATCGGGACAGAAACCGAGAGGGCGTATGAGATGAAGTACGGCACCCGTTACCGCACAGGTGCGGGCAATGTTGCCGGTATTTTGAGGAATTTCCGGTTCGTGAAGAACTATGTTTATTTTGTCGTTTGTTTGCATCTTATTTCTCCGTGTAAAAAACTTGCTTATTTTCAATCAAATGATACCACATAAAGCGGCAATTTGTAAAGTATTTTATAAAAATTCGTGATAAACTTGACAAAACGGGCTTTAGTAAATATAATAGAGAAAGCACGACCGAAAATTCGTGCGTGATTTTGTGTTATCAGCTGTAACGGAAGAAAGGAAAAATTATGAAAAAAGGTTATCCCGATCACCGATACCGTGTTACAACCGACTTTAAACAGCTTGTAAAATCGGCGGCGGAAGAATACGGCGACCGTGTCTATCTTCGCTCAAAAGGCAAAGCTCCCGATGAATTCATCGATGTGACTTATACCGAGTTTGACGAAATGGTCGATTTTTTGGGTACTTCGTTTTACGCTATGGGACTCGCACGGGAACATATAGCGATAATCGGAAACACTTGCCCCGAATGGATTGCCTCTTACATTGCCTGCATTGCCGGAGGCGGTGTTGCGGTTCCGCTTGACCGTGAACTGCACAAAGAGGAGATAGGCAAGTTTATAGAATTGGCACAAGTTCGTGCAGTAGTCTTTTCTCCCTCATTCCGCGAACTTTTTGAACAGCTTTCCGATATACTGCCGGTTTCTTATTTTATAGAAATCGGAGACGGGGAAGACTTTATAAACGAAAAATTCACGAGTACGGCACGCCTTATCGAGAGCGGCCGCGAACTTATAGACGACGGATATCGCGATTATCTCGAATTTGAGCCTATCGTCGCAGACGATGCCGCAATACTCTTTACATCGGGAACTACCGGTACCAGCAAGGGCGTTTTGCTCTCTCAGGCAAATATCGTTTCGGCAATAAATGCGTCTAACAGTATGCTTTATTTTTCACCCGACGATGTGTTAATGTCCGTTTTGCCAATTCATCATACTTACGAGATGACCTGCGGAATACTCACCCCGCTTGCGATAGGCGCGACCGTTTGCATAAACGACAGCCTGAAATATCTTGTAAAAAATCTTAAAACTTTTCGTCCTACGGTTCTTATACTCGTTCCGCAGTTCGTTACCACGATTTACAAGCGTATATGGGACAGTGCCGTAAAAAGCGGTAAAGACAAAAAGCTTAAGAACGGCATAGGCGTAAGCAATGTGTTGCGTAAACTCAAACTCGATATCACCAAATCGCTTTTTTCGGAGGTTACCTCTACTTTCGGCGGAAGACTGCGTAAAGTCGTTTGCGGCGGTGCGGCTCTGTCCGAAGAATATGTTAAGGGATTTAACGATCTCGGTATAAATCTGGTGCAGGGATACGGAATTACCGAGTGTGCACCGCTCATTTCGGTTTGTCCGTTTACATGGAACAAATACGGGTCGGTAGGTCTGCCCGTACCCGGACTTGAAGTGAGAATTGTCAAGGAAAAATCAAGTGACCGTGACGGTGAAATTGTTGTGAGAGGCACCAATGTCATGCGTGGATATTACAACGATCCCGTAAAAACGCGTGAGGTACTTACTCCGTCCGGCTGGTTCTCAACGGGAGATATCGGATACACCGACGAGGACGGCTTCATATATATTACGGGAAGAAAAAAGAATATCATAATCCTTGACAACGGAAAGAATGTTTTCCCGGAAGAGCTTGAAGAATACATTTACCGTTCTCCGCTCGTCGCAGAGTGCATTGTTGCGGGGAAGAAGACAGAGGACGGCTCCACCGTCATCTGTGCCCAGATATATCCGGATTTTGAAAAAGCGAAAGAACAGGGTATCGAGGGAATTGAAAACATTAAAGACACGCTCCGTGACTATGTTCAGAATCTTAACAAGACACTTCCTCTGTTCAAGCAGATAAGAAGCGTTGAGATAAGAAAGAGCGAGTTTGATAAAACAACAACAAAAAAAATCAAAAGGTAATTTAAGGAGTTTTTTATGTTTGAAGAAATCAAAGAGGCACTTGAAGAAGAACTTGATGTTCCTGCCGACATTATCACACCCTCATCGGAATTCGTTAACGATTTAAAGCTCAATTCACTTGAACTTGCGGATTTGGTTGTTATTTGCGAGGAAAGATTTGAAATTGAAATCGATGAAGAAGATGTTCATTCGCTCATCACCGTCGGAGACCTTGTTGAGTACATCGAATCCAAGAGGTGAGTGTATGGGAAATAAGGTTTCGGCAAGAATCGTAATGGAAAACGGTGCGGTGATAGAGCTTGAACTTTATCCCGACATTGCTCCCGTGACGGTTGAAAATTTTAAAAAGCTGGCGTCGGAAGGCTTTTACGACGGTCTTATCTTCCACCGCGTCATTCCCGGATTTATGATACAGGGAGGCTGTCCCGACGGTACGGGTATGGGCGGTCCCGGATATCAAATCAAAGGGGAGTTTTCTCAAAACGGTTTCAAAAACGATTTGAAGCATGAAAGAGGCGTAATTTCAATGGCTCGTGCCATGCACCCCGATTCTGCGGGAAGTCAGTTCTTTATCATGCACGCCGACGCTCCTCATCTTGACGGAGCATATGCGGCGTTCGGAAAAGTTGTGAACGGAATCGAAGAAGTTGACCGAATTGCGTCGGAAGACACCGATTTCAGAGATAAACCTCTAAAAAATCAGGTCATAAAAACAATTGAAATTATTTAATGAAAAGGCTCCTTGTTTGAGGAGCTTTTTCGCTTTTTGAAAATTTTTTGACTTTAGTAAATATTTATACTAAATCAAGGAGTGTAAATTTATGAAAAAACTCATTTTTGCTTTTTTATTGTTTACAGCACTTTTTACTGCGGGTGCGTCGGCACTGTCTTCCGTAGAATATTCCGAAGCGGGTTTTGACGCGGTTTTGCCGTCCTCTTGCAATGTCGTTACGGTCTTGCTGGACGGAAAATACGGAGTGGTTGACCTTGACGGAAATACCGTTGTACCATTCGATTACTATTACGCCGCCTCTCCCAACGCCGAAGGGCAGACTGTCCTTTACAAACTTGACGGCACGGATATTGTTACCGAAGTTTTCGACTGCTTCGGCAATTTAATGTATTCTTCAAGCTATGCTTCAAACGGCAAAATCGTCTCTTTTGTATCCGAAGGCATTATCCTTGCCATATCGAATGTCTCTTTTGACGAAGAATGGCATATAGTTTACAGTGTTGACTATATATCCCTCGACACAGGGAAATTGCTTTTCGGCTTTGACAATGTGAAAGACGCCACCCCCTTTTCCGAAGGATATGCCGTAATCGGAACATATTCCAATACTTGTGTAATAAATACGAGCGGCGAAAAAGTCTATACGGGCGAGGGAGAATTTGAAACACTCGCACTTTGCGGTGACGGTAAAATTCCTTTTTCGATATTTGACGAAGAAAGCGGAACCGAGTCCTATTACATTGTCGACCTTGAAAAAAAAGAAAGAATTTGCCTCTCGCAAAACGATGTTGCAAAAGGCACGAATTTCAAACGGATCTCTTCTCCCATAGCGAACATTGCATCTTTTTATTCCATTGAAAACGAAAATATGATAGGCACACTTTCGCAAGACGGAGTGTATATTTACTTAACCGAAAACCCCACAACATTCGATATCGATTATACCGTTGTCGCAAACGGCAAAACGGGCGAGGTCATAGATAACATTGCCGGATATAACGCAGGGGAAAAGTATATCATGGCGGGAGAAGAGGGAAGTTACTTTTATGTAACTCTCGACGGAAAGAAAGTCAACTGTGCATATGAGGCGGTAACTCCTTTTTCAGACGGTAAAGCGGCCGTATTCGCCGATGACGGAAAGTATGTTTTCGTCGATGAGAATTTTAACGAGATTTCCGAACACTTCGACGATGCGGGAAGTGTGATTAATGCGGGAAAAATATTTTATGCCTTAAAAGACGGCAAATACCGTTTTATAACTCTTTCTCATGACAGTATCGGGCAGAATGTCGGAATGGACAATTTCAAATCGGTCAACGAATATAACCTCTCGGTTTTCCCCGATGTGAAGGAAAATGACTGGTTCTTTGAAAATGTTTCTTTCGCATACGAAAAAGGGCTTATGTACGGTAAGGAAAACGGCTTTGCACCGAAAGACAACCTCACCGTCGCTCAGGTAATCACAATGGCTGCCCGCTTAAATTCCATTTATAACACGGGTGAGGCCGAATTTGTGCAGGGAGATGTCTGGTATAAAGTTTATGTTGATTACTGCATATCTCACGGAATAATCCGTGAGGGAGAGTATACCGATTTTAACAGAAACGCCACCCGTGCCGAGTTCGTCCGTATACTTTCGGCGTCTGTACCCGAGAGCGAATTCGGAGAAAAAAACAGCGTTTCGGCAATTCCCGATGTCGCCGAAAGCGAAACAACCGCACCGATATATATGTTTTACAGGGCAGGTATACTCGCAGGCAGTGACGAGGCACATACATTCTTTCCGGACAGCGATATAACCCGTGCGGAAAGTGCGGCGATACTTACGAGAATTATTGAGAAAAAATTGCGTCTTTCGTTCTAAAATTTAAAAAATACCGATTGACATTAACTGTGTACAGTGTTATAATATACTCTCAAAAAGCGGCGTAAAGCCGACATTGCGAAAGTAGGGTGATATAATGAAATTTGAAACAAAATGTCTTCATTCGGGCTATTCTCCGAAAAATACCGAGCCGCGTGTTGTGCCCATAGTACAAAGCACGACTTATGTGTACGACTCGACCGAAGAAGTTGCGTCCGTGTTTGACGAACCGACAAAGTCCCTGATTTATTCCCGTTTTGCCAACCCGACGGTTATGGCGGTGGAGAATAAAATCGCCGACATGGAAGGCGGAGTGGGTGCTATGTGTACCTCTTCCGGACAGGCGGCAACTCTTATGTCAATCCTGAATATATGCAGCGCCGGCGACAGCTTTATCAGCACTTCCGAAATTTACGGAGGTACCGTAAATCTCTTTTCCTTCACTTTGAAGAAACTCGGAATTGAGTGCATTTTTATTGACAAAAACGCTTCCGACGAGGAGATTATGAGTGCGTTTCGCCCCAATACAAAAGCGGTTTTCGGGGAAACTATCGCAAATCCCGCACTTTCAGTTCTGGATATCGAACGCTTTGCGAAGATTGCTCACGCAAACGGAGTGCCTCTCATAGTTGATAGCACTTTTGCAACTCCCGCTCTCTGCCGTCCCTTTGAATTCGGAGCAGATATCGTAATCCATTCTACCTCAAAATATATGGACGGTCACGCCGTTCAGGTAGGCGGAGTTATCGTTGACAGCGGTAATTTCGACTGGACAAACGGTCGCTTCCCCGAACTTGTCGAACCCGATGAGTCTTATCACGGCATATCTTATGTTGAAACTTACGGCAAAGCGGCTTATATCATCAAGGCGAGAATGCAGCTCATGAGGGACTTCGGCACATATCCTGCGGCACATTCGGCGTTCCTCCTGAACTTAGGTCTTGAAACTTTGGCGATAAGAATGGATAGATATTGCGAAAACGCACTCCGTGTTGCAAAGTATTTTAAGGCAAGCGACAAGATAGAAAGCGTTAAGTATCCCGGGCTTGAAGACGATGAAGATTACGCACTCGCGAAGAAGTATCTCAAGGGTGCTTCCGGCGTTATTTCAATCGTAATAAAAGGCGGAAGAGAAAAGGCAATGAAGTTTATGAACTCTTTGCACCTTGCTTCCAACGAAGTCCATGTTGCCGATATACGCACTTGCGTGCTTCACCCGGCAAGCGAAACTCACCGCCAGCTTACCGACGAACAGCTCAAAGCCTGCGGAATCGAAGCGGGCATGGTTCGCTTCTCTGTGGGACTTGAAAATGTTGACGATATCATCGCCGATATAGAACAGGCTCTCTCGCAAATATAAAAAACAGTATAATAATTTTTTCGGGAAGGCGACAGGATTTCGGTTATGTCGCCTTTACGCTTATAATGTCAAGACGGTAACCGAATAACGAATAAACGGAGGTATACTTATGAAAACAATGGAAACAATCTGTGCGAGAAAATCCGTCCGCACCTATACGGGCGAACAGATTACAAAGGAACAGCTTGATATCATTCTCAAAGCCGCCAATGCCGCTCCCGTCGGTATGGGACAGTATGAGGGCGTTCATCTGACACTCATTACAAACAAAGACCTGCTCGGAAAAATCGATGCCGCCGGTGCGGCAATGTTCGGCAAGCCGGACATTCACCCGCTTTACAATGCACCGATGCTTATTTTGGTATCGGCAAAGATGCCGCCGGTAGAGGCAATGAAAAATGTCACCTATTCCAACGCGGCGATTATCGTGCAGAATATGGCACTTGCCGCAACCGAGCTCGGTGTCGGTGTCTGTCACATTTGGGGTGCCACAATGGCAATGCTCAACGCTCCCGATATCCTGAAAGAATTGAATCTGCCCGAAGGCTTCGTTCCGTGCTCTGCCGTCACTCTCGGCAAGACGGATTGCGTTTACGAACAGAGAGAAATCCCGATGAATCGTATTGCGATAAACACAGTAGAATAAACAAAAAGGCACTTGCTTCACACGAGCAAGTGCCTTTTTTTCGTTATTTTAAGAATTTAAGTCTCTTTCTCCAGAGATTGACATACAGGAATATGATTTTTGTCAGAAGCACATCGTAAATTACAAAGACAATGTTTGAGAGTACGAACACCGCCACAGTAAGTATCGGCGTCAGGGTTTCGACTGTGATAACTTTGACGGTTATTATATAGATTACGGTTAAAACGGCGTTGAAAATAAGGAATTTAAGCAATATGCACATGACACGGGAAAGCCTTTCGAGTACCTTCTTCACAAGCGAATACCACCCGCAGAAAGCGACGAAAAGCAGGGAAGAAAATTTTGACGGAAGTAAAATCAGTGCGAGAACCGAGCTTGTTATCCAGACGCTTATACCCGCACGGTCTCCGAATTCGACAATGACAAGAGTGGTGAGTATTCCGCACAGAGCCGCCACCGAATAATCGAGTACATCTATTACCGAACCGATATACATAAGTACAACGCACATCGCACTCATGATACCGCAAAATGCGACGGCGTGCGTTCTTTTTCTTTCTCTCATTTCAGCAACACCTTATTAAATCCCCGCCCATACATTCGCAAAGGCAGTCGGCACAGAGAAGCCCCGTGCACATATCGCATACATCGCAGTCTCCCGAATGCTGCGTGTTAAATCCGCCGTACTTGCCTTGACTTGACATGAAATTGTTGTAAGCGGTGCGGTATTCGGTGTTGTCGGGATCCATCGCGCACGCTCGCTCAAGATAGGAACGGGCTTGCGAGTATTGCCTGCGACTGATGTAAACACAGCCTTTGAGGTAGTACCACTCGGCGTTTCTGTCGGTGGCGCGGTTGAGTGCGTCTTCGGCTCCGTTAAGGTTCCCGTTCGCAATCATCTGCCGTATTTCGGAGTAAGAACTGCCGTATGAACCGTAAGACGAACCCGAGTAGGAATTTTTCGACTGACGCTCCGATGTTATTTGGTCGTACGCCTCGTTGATTTCTTTCATCTTTTCGTCTGCAAGGTCCTTGAGCGGATTGTTGACATAGTTGTCGGGGTGATACTTTTTCGCAAGCTCTCTGTACGCTTTTTTTATTTCGTCATCGCTTGCGCCGGGAGATACTCCCAAAACTTTGTATGGGTCTTTCATTTTTTCCTCCGTTGAGAATTCATTATTCCGTAAATTTCCCACCCAAGCCCCATCGAAAGAATGTTGTCGGTAATTCGGCAATATTCGTGGTTGGGGGAGAGTGAAAGTGCCGTGTGAGCGTCTCTGGCGTGTGCGGCAATCACCGCATCAATATCGCGAAAATGGGACTTTGCCTCTTCCGGCGTTTTGTATTCCTCCAAAAGCGGATTGAATTTTTTTCGAGCGTAATCTTTTTCGAGGTCGTCGACGGCGTCGGCAAGATAAAGCCACGCTCCGACCGACTGCCCGACCGAGCGGGCTATCCGTTCGGCACTTCCCTCAAGCCCGAATGCCACCGCCTCTCCCAAAACCTCTCCGAACGACGCGGCAAGGTCGTCGGCGTTGCCGTGAGCTTTTTCCGTGTCTGAGAAAAGGTTCATCTTAATTTTTATGTTTTCGCAAAGCTTCTGCCATTCTTCGCTTTTCAAGTGTTTTCGGCATTTCGTTTTTAAATAAAGGGAAGCGAGTGCCAAAAACGGAGAGAGCAGAGGACGGTCGCCGTCCCGCCTTTTGTCGTCAATGTTGTCTTTTATCAGTATTAATGAAACTTTCGACGCATATTTTATTCCGTCCGATGTTATAAACGACCTCTTCTTTGCGGGATTGTACGGACAGCGTCCGGCTTCCGTCGAAATTTTCCCTTCGGTCAGAATGTCCCGCACCATTGCCAGAAAAACAAAATCGTAACTTAAAGAAAATGGAATAAAAAATGAGATGTTTTTCTTTATTTCACGGCAAAGTCCGCAATAGACGGATTTGTACAGAGCTAAGTCTTTGACGAGTAACTCTTCCTTTTTTGTCTTTATGTATCCGAACATGGTTAAATCATTCCGTAAAACTTTTCGATTTCGCTCTCGTTTGAAAAACTGCGGGAGGAGAGATTTTCAATGTACTTTTCAACGCTTTTTTCGTCGTTTAGCATTTGGGAAAGTCCGCTGTAAACGCCCTCTTCTCCTATTTCGGAGATTTTGCCGAGTTTTCCGCACTCAAGCTGTTCTTTCGCCGAAAGATAATTGCAGACGAAAATCGGCTTTTTGAGAATTTTCGCTTCTTCCACCGAAATCGGCTTGCCCTCATATCTCGAAGGCTGAGCGTATATGTCGCAGTTTGCCATGTATCCGTAAGGGTTGGGAGTCGTGCCTAAGAAAATAAACCGGTCCTCAACGCCTTCTCTTTTTACGATTTCTTTTATGTAGTTTACATAATCTTCGTCTCCGTCACCCAGCACATACCAGCGTAGGTTGTGCGAGTCTCGCAAAAGTCGTGCAAATGCGGGAATTGCGAAATCGTACCCCTTTTGGTCGGCGATTCTTCCCACCGTCAAAATTCGCTTCCCGTCAAAACCGTCGTCGAAAGTCTTTCCGCTCTCGGCCATTTTACATATAAGCTCGGTAGAGTTGATGTTTTCCATAACGACGCATTTTTCGCTAAGAGAGGGAAGCTCTCTTTTAAGTGCGTCGTCAACGGCGGTCGATACATTGACGATTTTGTCGCATTTTTCAAAGTAGGGTAGATATATTTCGTTGTCACGCTTCGGAAAAGAGTAGTCGAAGTGAAGCCAGGTGATTTTTTTGTCGGCACTTACTTTGTCAATCATGTAAAACATCGTCCTGTCACCCCAATAAGACACCGCAACATCGTATTTCTTTTCGACTTCGGGCATCAGGTGCATGAGCGATATCCACATTTTCGTGGCGACAGACTCTCGCTTGGAGGGCTGTGTTATAAGTTTTATAAAATAGGGAAGTATCCGAAACGCCGTTAATGGATTTTTCTTTATGAGCGTGTTGAAAATACAGGACACGGCGTTTTTGCCCGACAACAGAAACAGGTCGCCGTACTTTTTCATTTCGATTATATTTACATCATTCGGTATCTGTTCGAGAAAAAGCCCCTCTTTTTTCGCAAGGAGCAGATCTATTTCGTATTTTTCACGGTCAAGCGTATTTATAAAGGAAAGAAAAGATTTTTCGCTTCCCGCACACCTCATTGTAATTCCGATAAAAAGAAGTTTCTTTTTCATTTCAAAAGTCCTGCCTTATAATATATGGTGATTGTTTTAAAAAGATGTTCGGCGGACAAGGAGCTTTTCGGCACATCGCCCACACCTCGTCAGCACGGCACTCGTACGCCCACTGACGCTTAAAGTCTCGTTTGTCCGAAAATTTTTCATTGTCGGCGTTTTTGACGATTATCGGAAACTCCGACCGACGCCGCTCTGCCAGAAATTCGCACCCTCGCCGATTTGCCGCCGTAAGCTGAAGAAAAGCGGGGGACTCATGTATAAATTCGTTGTGACTTGTGCCGAACAAACAGGACAGGAGAGTTCGGTTTATCCTCGCCCGTGTAATTCTCGGACTCGTCACCTCCGAAATAAAAGCGTCGAAATTTTCGGCACATCTTACTGCGTTTGCAATGCGGGATGCAAGCTCTCCGCTTCCCACGCACTCTTCGATTTCGTTTGTGCTTTTAAAAAGGAGCGTTGCTCTCAAAATGTCACGGAACTTTCCACTCTCGGCGTATTTACCGCTTCGGGCAAGCTCACTGTATATTTCACCGCACTTTTGCGGCACGAACCGTTCCGCCGAAAATGCGGGAGAGAGAATTTTCTCCCGAAGAAAAGTCGCTGACGGCAGAGGAGATTCCCTAAGACTTTTGTATCCCTCACCCTCGCGCTTTATTATTATGACTTCCGGGTTGTAATTCTGCTTTTTAAGTGCCTTTATGTACTCGACGGCGAGAATGTTGTTTGGCTGTGATATAATTTCGGCATACTCTTTGCCCATTGTCTTAGCAATGTGTCTTTCCCCCGCACGCATGAGGGAGAGGGATGGATCGGCTTGACATTCCTCCTTAACACCCGTGCGGTATTCTTCCGTCAGGGTGTATTCGGCAATTTCGAAAAGAGCGTCACGCCCGTCACATTCGGCACCGAAACAAACGGCATCCAAGTTGAGCTTCGCACAGGCGTAAATTCCCGACGAGGCAAACCCCTCTGCCGACAGGTTTACACAGACCGTCGGCATACACAGACATAAGTCGGCACCTCCCGCGACGGCTGAATACCCTCTGGAATATTTGTCGAAAAGAGACGGTTCTCCCCGTTGTACGAAATTGGGACTCATTAATGAAACTACCGTACATTCTCCGTACTTTTCCCGAACCTTGCCGATTTGAAATTTGTGACCGTTGTGAAACGGGTTGTATTCCGAAATGATACCGACGCTTTTCACATCTTCAATCCTCCGATGTTAACAGTACATTATTATATTATCACGAAATTGTGTCAAAATCAATAATAGGATAAAAACTTATTGCAACATTGTTTTCTCACAGTCAACTCATCTGTGTACTTATTGCCCGAAAAAACTTTTTGAAAAATGTGCAATTTTCACTAAATGCGAAAAGCTTTTTTGTGCTTTTATGAAAAAAAGCACAAAAACATATTGACTAAATACTTTTTTGTGTGTATAATACTTAATGTATAAGTGCCCATTGTGTATTCCGAACGCAAATGCGGAAAATATGGAATACGGGCGAAGAAAGGAATAAAAGACATGAAAAAGAGATTTTTACTGACGCTTCTTGCAGTAGCTCTTGTACTGTCCGCTGTTTGTGTTATGGCTTCCGCCGCTGTATATTCCGGCACAAAGTCACCGCGGATTGTATATACTGCTGGCAGTGTTACATCAGAGACCACTTCGGCTTCGGACGGGACTGAATTTACCAGCCGTCATACAGTAAGCGAAGTAACAACTACTTCTATCACCGTTACCGGATTTAGTACAGGTGATAAAATACTCTATAAGACAGGAAATGTTGATTACGCCACCAATAATGTTACTTCCGACGGTAGTTATACTATTTCCGGTCTTCTTCCCAATACGGAATACAGCCTTTGCGTAACCTTCGGGTATCAGTCTATCGGCGACAACAAATATACATTTTCTCAGTCCGATCCGATAACGGTTAAAACAGCGGCACTTTCTTCTGCAACTTCCACCGCACAACATGCAAAGCCTGAGGGAATCAGTGTGTCTTTCGGCAAATTCGTAGGTCTCGACGCTTCGAAGACTTATGAGTATCAGCAGCTTAAGTCTCCCGTCTTTACGGTAGGTACCGCCTACACGACTTACACATCGAGCACAACCCTTCCGGGCGGTCTTTTAGCCGTTCGTGTTGCGGCCGATTCCAACGGCACCGCGTCCGACTATGTTATCGTTTATTCCGCAGGTGAAAAGGCCGGCACTTTGAGCTTTAACGACGGTTCTGCGGGCAGTAACGGTTTCGTAAACGGTAAATGGACTTTCTGGTCCACCAAGTACCGTGCAAAATACACAACAACGAATTATTACTACATAGATGTTAAATACAACGCCTCAGGCACCGGTCATATGCTCGCTCAGGAAGTTCAATGGGTTGACCGTGAAATGTACATCAACGGTCAGTTCGGTTACGAACTTACCGATGATGAAATTATTCCCGTGTCAGACTTATTTACTTTCACCGTAAGTATGTCGCATAACGGTATGGGTTCGTTCATCAAGAATACTGAGACGAAAGATGACGGTTCTGCCGCTTTCGGAACGGCTTCCACTAAAGTTAAAGGTGCGATTACCTTCTATGTATACGGCGGAGATAAAGTGTCTTATACGCTTCCGTTTTACTGGTACACGAGTGCAAGCGGTTATAAAAGTGTAGCTACCGTAGATTTGGCGGCGGCAGCGGGTGCGAATGCTACCGGATATATTTACCGCATCGCGATTGATGTGTGTGACGGCGATCCCGTAGACGATCAGGGACTTACATATCCCAACCCGGAAGATGTTTACCCAATCGGAAATACCGCCGATACAGCTTACGGTTACCAGCTCTGGACATTCGGTACGGCAAATGCAACCACAAACAGAATTGACCTCGACGCTAAAAAGGTTGCCGCAACTCCCGTACTCACCGCAACAGGTACGGCCGACGCGACAAAGTTCCGCATTGAAGGCCTTGACAGCACAAAATCTTATGCGATTTCTTCCGACAATAACACCTTTACCGATGTACCCGCAGGTTCTTCTTATGTTGAAGTAACCGGTACCGGAACATACTATGTATATGTTAAAGAAAGTGCAAAGGAAAAGCAGTCGCAGACAGCTTCAGTAACAATTTCCGGTGCAATGCCCGCAATTACCGCAGGTACACTCTCTTACGACCTGTCCTCCGGCAGCATAAAGGGCTTTGATAAGAATCTTCCCGACGGTTTTAATACCGTTAATTATCAGTTAGGTACAGTTGCTTACGACGGTAAGATTACATGGAACGCCGATACAATATCCTCTTCGACCTCTTCCAAAACCGTAACCAAAGGTTTCTATGCGGTACGCTATGCCGCAAACGGCGATAAAGTTGCCGGTGCCGCAACTTATATTTTCGCAGTAGATCCCGACAGCACCAATAAGGCTACCGTAGCTGTTACCACAGATGCGGGCTCAACACGAAACTTTACCGAGGGCACATGGACATTTAATTCCTCAGTTTCGAGCGACGGATACGCTTACATGGATGTCAACAAGGCTTCCGGTCAGAGACAGATTGCCACAAGTGTCGTTCCCGAACAGGACGCTTTGACGAGCTACTCTTTCCGTTATCTCTTTACAGCCGACGAAACATTTACTTTGAATGAACTCGGTTACCTCACATTTAACATCGGTTTCTCTGTTGGCAATCCGCTCAGCAGCGATACATTCCCCGCTAAGATAAGAATTTATGTTACCGGCGGAGAGAAGGATTATTACGATGTTCCTTATACTCATTACAAAGCAAGAAGCTTCCAGACAATTAATGTCGCTTCCATCTGGGACGACGAAGTCGAAGCAGATGCTTCTTTTGAACCTACCGGTTATGTAAGAGCAATTGAAATCTTCTTCCTCTCTGACGATAGTGGAATTACCGTTACCGGCGGAAGAGATTATCCGGTTATCATGGTCGGTGACAGAAACTGCAATATTATGCGTAACTCCAACTTTATCACTCTCAAGACGAGCGTTGATATGGGTTCTGTTTCCTCCGTTGACGCGGTAGGAACCTACGGCGGTGAAATCATCGGTCTCGATGCCGATGTTACCTACCAGACCGCATCGTATGATCCCGATACCGGCGTTTTGGGTGCTTGGACGCCCGTTCCCGAAGGAACCACCCGTCTCAATGTTCCCGCCGGCTCTTATGCAATTCGTGTATATGCCGCAGCAAACAATGCAGATGTTATGTCCAGTGACTATGTTATCGTAACCATCGCAGAGTCCGATCCCGACGATACCCGTGTTACCGTAAATGTCGATAAGGTCGTTCTCCCCGAAGATATCACTTTTGCCGAAGCAGAGTATGTGTTCGATGTTGATGAGACCCGCTTTATAAGCCGTCTCGCACTTTCCAATATCGTACACGAATCTCCCAATTCGACAATCACTTTTGAAAGTGAAAATTACAAGATTGTTGTAAATGCCTCCGACATCAACCTCTCTCTGAGCAATGCACATTATTTCGATATGAAGGTTACATTCGACGGCGAGAGCGCATATGACAGAATGTATGCTAAGATGGCGGCAGTAGCTGACGAAAAAGAACTTATCAAGGGTGTTCACTTTGAATCCCTCAACGGTTACTTCTTTGAAATTGCCGAATTCTCTGTTTATCTCGGCGATGAACTTGACGGATATGAGGTCGACCTCCGTTCTTACAACGAGCGTGTAAACCGTCTCAGAACAGAAGAGTCTGTAACGGTTGAAGACGGATGGGCAACATTCAATACTTTCGGCAGTGATTATGTTATAGTGTCTTCAGCATACGCAAAAGACCGGGCAGAATAATTAATCAAAAGAATTGGTTATTAAAACATTTTCCCGCACCGATTTTTCGGTGCGGGATTTTTCTTTTGCATATTAAAAAACGGCTATGTAATAAAAGTTGAATGAATTCAAGCACATTTATAAAATAATTGACATTTTTCTTTATCTTTGCATATTATGAAATAAAGGGAGGAACGCATATGAGGGGAAACGGAACATTCATGGGAATTACCGTTACGGCATTCGGTCTCGGTATACTTACCGCACTTTTTCTGCCCGAGTCTGTTCTTGTCGCACTTGAGGCACTTGTAATAATTACCGCAGGCTTTTTATTTATAAAATGCAAATAAGGAGAAATATATGAAAATTTACACTTTTTGTCCGCCCCGCTTTATCCGCCGTTTTCTCTACGGCATTACACACCGCAAAAACAAAGACTGACACATAAAATTATATCTCAATTTTTGCAAAAGACTTTTTTCCACCGTCTGAAACTGTGCCTTAATAACGCAAAAACCTCCCCGAAATTCCGCTCATTGCGGTATATCGGGGAGGCGTATTTTTTAGCGAAAAAAGAATTATGCTCTCGGAGTGTAATCGAGCACTCTGTCCTCTCCCGCACCCACACGCACAACATACAGTTTGTGATTTTTCATGTCCATAGTGTAGACATCAAAGGCGTGTTCCATCGTTGTACCTGTTGTTCTTTCAAAGGTAAGTTCGGCCGATTGATGATTCCAGTCGCTTATAATCGATGTGCAGAGGGTTCCCTCAATCATAGAAAGTCTGTCGGCGTGAGTGTGACCGCTTACCCATATTGCGAATTCGCCGCCGCGTGAAGTATAGTCGGCAGAGATTTTTACATTGTATTCCGGTATATCCCATTCGGTTTCCTTTTCGTAAGAAGTACCGTTTCGGTAGGCGTTGATAAGTCCGAGAATCACTTCTTCATTGCGTGAAAATTCTCTTGCAGACGGGCAGGTATGAGTGCAAAGAACCACCGTCCAGTCTTTATCCGGGACATCGAGAGCGACATTTGCGAACCACTCCAACTGTTCCTGTCTGTATCCTACGGTAAACATCTTGTTGTATTTCGCACTGCCGTCCTCGTTTACATCATCGTTGGGGACATCATACGGGTTCATAACCACCAGACGCACTTTTGCGTCTTTTTTGTCGGCATAAAAATAGGAACCGTCCTCACTCATTACACGGTCGGGATATTTCGTCTCATAACGGAATATATATTCGAAAACTTCGCCTTTTGTGAGACTCTGCTTGTAATAATTCGGTGCTTCCATTTCCGAATAGGAGGGATCGTGATTTCCTATTGCCATGAGAGTACGGCTTTCGAGATTTTTAAAAACTTCGCCGTAAGTCTGCAGTTCCGAAATGATGGTGGAGGGAGGACAAAGTCCCGCACCGGAAACCGTGTCGCCCGCATTGAATACATACGGAATCGCACAGTCGTCCATAACTTTTTCAAGCAGTGCCGCCGAGTGTTTTTTGTTGGGACCGTAATGTATATCGGAAATGAGAGCAAACGAGAAAGAATGTCTGCCCGCTTTTATCTGGTTATCGTGAATTTTTTGGATTTTTTCTTTTAAGTGTTCTGCCCAGTAAACAGGGATATACTGTTTTTTCGCACAGTTAACTTCGGTAAAAGCCGTTTTATCGGCCGAACAAACGATACACCTGTCCGGTGCTTCTTCGGCTTCGGTTATGTAGTAGCATTTGTTGCAGAGAAATGTTGCCATGACAATCACCTCAATTTTCGTTTTTTTCATTTTAGCACATATTTTTTCTTTTGTAAAGGGTAAAACATTTTTTCTATGTGATATTTTCTTGACATTTTGCCTTAGTCGGTTTAAAATAGACTTGAATAAACATCGGAGGAAATGTTTTGATACTTTCGGATATTGCAAAGTCTTTTTTCAAAGATAAAATTTCACCCGACGGTACCGCCGTCGATTTTACTATGGGTAACGGAAACGATACACTTTTCCTGTCACGGCTTGTCCCGCAGGGCAGAGTTTACGCTTTCGATATACAAAAGGAGGCTCTCCTGTCAACCCGACGCCGCCTTGAAGAAAACGGCGTTGAAAATGTCATGCTTATTAATTCTTCTCACGCCAATGTGAAAGATTATGTAAAAGTTCCGATAAACGCCGGTATGTTCAATCTCGGTTATTTGCCGGGCGGAGACAAGACTATCCATACCATGACGGATTCAACGCTTATTGCCGTGTCTTCGGCTCTCGAACTTCTTGCGCCTCACGGAGTGCTTACGGTTTTGGTTTATCCGGGACATGAAGAGGGTGCACTCGAAGGGGAACGGCTTTGCGAAATGTTCTCTTTGCTTGACCGCCGAGATTATTCGATATTACAGTGTAAAATGATTAATTCTCCGCTCTCTCCGTTCATTATCGCCGTTGAGAGAAGCGGTAAAGTATAAAGGAGTATGTATGAAAAAAGCACTTATCATAGTAAATCCACATGCGGGAAAAATGAAACTTTTAAATGACCTGCCCGAAGTTGACGAAGTTTTTTACAAGGGCGGTTATGAAGCCGATATATATTTCACAAAAAAGCGTGCCGACGGTGAGAGAAAAGCCGAAGAATCCGCTTCCAGTTACGATTTGATTGTCTGCGGAGGGGGAGACGGCACTTATAACGAAGTTATTACGGGCGTTTTGCGGTCGGGTGTTTCGGTTCCGGTAGGATATATACCCGCAGGTACCACAAACGACTTTGCCGCAACGATAGGGCTTTCTTCCGTACACAAAGCCGCAGCTTCACAGATTGTCGACGGCAGTCCCCGAAGCATTGATGTCGGGAAATTCGGCTCCGATCGCTACTTTTCCTATATTGCCTCCTTCGGTGCGTTTACAAGCACTTCTTACAGTGCCAATCAGAAAATGAAAAACGCTCTCGGACATTTCGCTTACATTCTTGAGGGGATAAAAGACCTCTCCTCGCTGAAATCGTACAGAGTTCGTGTCGAAACCGACGCCGATGTGATTGAAGACGATTTTGTTTTCGGTGCCGTGTGCAATTCAAAATCCATTGCGGGTATTGTAAAGCTTGACGACAAAATAGTCGACCTGTCCGACGGAAAATTTGAATTGATTTTGGTGCGTATGCCGAAACAGCTTATTGAACTTCCGAAAATTCTTTCCTCTTTGCAAAAGGGAAGCAACGATAACAAAAATGTCGTTTTTGCTCATACGGAAAAAGTTAAGATAGTTTCAGACCGCCTTGACTGGTCGCTCGACGGCGAACACGCGCAAAGCGAAGGAGAAATTTCGGTGGACAATCTCAATCATGCGATTTCAATTGTTTTGTGAGGAAAAAATGAGAAAAATCGAAAAAAGTTCAATTTCTCTGCCCGACAGAAAAAATATCACCAACAAAGGCGATGCGGGAAGAGTCCTTGTCATAGGCGGTGACATCGGTATGTGCGGTGCGGCGGCGTTTGCTTCGGAAGCGTCTTACCGTTCGGGGTGCGGTCTTGTCAAGGCTTATGTACACCCCGAAAACCGAATACCCATGCAGATTTCGGTGCCTGAGGCTGTGCTCTCGTTCTGGGAGGGCGATGCGGATAAAAAATGTCTGAGAGCGTCTCTTGAATGGGCCGACGCCGTTCTTGTGGGCGTTGGTTTCGGCAGGGGAGACATACAGGAAAGTATTCTCGATACTGTCTTTTCTTATTGTGAAAAAACTCTTGTCATAGATGCCGACGCACTCAATATACTTGCCGATAACAAAAAACTTTTTTCCCGTATTCCCGAAAATGCCGTATTAACGCCTCACCTTGCCGAACTTTCACGGCTTGTCGGGGAAGATATATGCAAAATAAAGAGCGATGTTTTTTATATGTTGGAAAAACATTTTTCACTTTTACACATAAATGTTGTCGCCAAAAGCAATGTTACCCACATTCGTTTTGCCGACGGAGAGCAAGTCATCTGTTCATCGGGCAATTCGTCTCTTTCAACCGGCGGTACGGGTGATATACTTGCGGGAATGACGGCGTCATTTCTCGCACAGAAAATGACTGTAAAAAATGCTCTCTCGGCTGCCGTTTTTCTTCACGGAGAGGCAGGTAAACGGGCAGGTGAGAAACTCGGAGAAAGAGGCGTCATTGCACGCGATGTGATTTATGCACTTCCCGAAATTTTAAAAGAATATTGAAAAGAGGGCAAGTTATTTGCCCTTTTGTCATAGTTGTGATATTCCCCTCATAAAATTTTGTAAGAGAATTTATGAGGGGAATTATGAATACATTAAAGAAGTTTTTGGTCAACGCCTCTCTCATGAGCGTTGTATCGGTGCTTTTGAGAATAGTGAGCGTTTATTTTTCCGTTTGGCTTGCCCGAAAGATAGGGGAAGAGGGAATGGGAATTTACGGTCTTACCAATTCCGTTTACCGTCTCGGTATTACATTTGCGTCGAGCGGAATATCTTTTGCGGCAACAAGAATAATCGCAGAAGAGCTTGAAAAGAAAAACAGCCGAGAGGCACTTCGCACGGCTGAAAAATCCGTTTTCTATTCTCTGATTCTCGGAATTGCGACCTCCGTCTTTTTCTTCTCGGCGTCCGAATTTTTAAGTGAAAAACTGTTAGGCGACGCAAGGTGTATTCCCTCTGTAAAAATAATGTCGGTGAGCCTGCCTTTCCTTGTTATGTCCTCTGTTATAAACGCCTATTTCACCGGCGTGAGACAGCTTTCAAAGCCGGCTGTGTGCATGATATTCGAACAGTGCGTGCGTGTCGGCACCACAATGTTTTTACTGCGTAATTTCAACGGAGAAAATTTGGAATACGGCTGTTTTGCCGTCGTGACGGGCGGGGTTTTTGCCGAAATTTTTTCTTTTCTTCTCACTTATATTTTTTACGCAAAAGATTCAAAGAGACTTGAGTGCGGAAAAAGTGAAAAAACAAAAATTGGACGGCGTATTTTTTCTATCGCACTCCCCGTTGCCTTAAGCTCCTATATACGTTCCGGATTGCTTACCGTAGAGCATATGATGATTCCTTCCGGGCTTCGCAAATACGGCGTTGATTCTTCACGGGCTTTGGGGCTTTACGGAATAATTTCCGGAATGGTATTTCCCGTTTTGTTTTTTCCGTCGTCGCTTTTATATGCGGCGTCCGACCTTGTGGTTCCGGAGTTTGCCGCCTGCAATGCAGGTAAAAATTCCCGCCGTACATTGCGTCTTACCAACAAGGTTATGCAGCTTACCTGCTTTTTTTCCGTAGGGGTTGCCGGGATTCTTTTCGGATTTTCAAAAGAACTCGGAAGAGTGCTTTATGCAAACGATGACGCGGGACTTTATCTGAAAATGCTCGCACCGCTTGTGATTTTTATGTTTTTTGACCACCTCGCCGACGCAATTTTAAAGGGACTTGGCAAACAGCTGTCGGTTGTCGGATATAATGTTATTGATTCGGTTCTGAGTGTTGTGCTTGTTTGGCGTCTTGTTCCAAAGTTCGGAATAGGTGGGTATATTTTTGTCGTTTGGTTCGGAGAAGTTTTGAATTGCACTTTGTCGGCATTTAGCCTCGTTAAAGAGACGAGGGTCAGAATAAGGTTGTTTAATTGGTTCATCTTTCCGTCACTTGCCGTAAGCTGTGCTTTGATTTTGGTAAAAAACGGACTCTTTTTTCTTCACGGCACAGTGGGGGAAAATTCTCTTGCCCTTGCAGTTGCAATAGTTTTGACAATACTCGTATACTCTCTCATAATGCGTCTTATCGGTTGTATAAGCCTGCACGATTATCACCTTTTAAGACGGGCATTTAAAACCGAAAAAAAGGAGCCGTAAAGAGTTTTCTCTTTACGGCTTTTTGTGCTTTTATTTGCCTTTGCTGTCCTTTAGCGGTACTATGCTGTTGAAAGTGTTTGCGTTTTTCGTATCGAGGCAGAAATAACCCATTCGGACAAATTGGAATTTATCACCTGGAAGTGCCTGTGCAAGTGAACTTTCAAGTTTGATACCTGTAAGCACTTTTTTGGAATCGGTGTTGAGATAATCGTTGTAACTTTTGTCTTCCGGAAGATTGTTGAGGTTTTCTTCCGTAAAGAGTTTGTCGTATATTACGGCGGTGGAGTCTATGCAGTGTGACGCACTTACCCAGTGAATAGTGCCTTTTACACGGCGTCCGTCGGAAGGGTTTTTACCTGCCGTTTCGGGATCGCAGGTGCAGTATACCGCAGTTATCCTGCCGTTTTCGTCTTTGTCAAACCCCGTACATTTTACGACATAAGCACCCATGAGGCGAACTTCGTTTTCGGGGTAGAGTCTGTGGAATTTGGGAGCTTTTTCTTCAAGAAAATCGCTTCGCTCAATGTATAGCTCTTTTGTGAAAGCTACTTTTCTCGTGCCTGAATTTTCATCGTTGGGATTGTTTGACACTTCGAAATATTCGACTTTGTCTTCGGGGTAGTTTTCCACTATGAGCTTCACGGGATCGAGAACGGCAATTCTTCTCGGTGCAGAAGCATTAAGCTCATCTCGGATACAAAATTCGAGAAGAGAAAGGTCAACTATGCTGTAAGCTTTTGCCACGCCTGCTTTTTTAACAAATTCAAAAATGCTTGACGGAGTGTATCCGCGTCTGCGAAGTCCGCAAAGTGTCGGCATTCTCGGATCGTCCCAGCCGTCGACGATTCCCGTTTCGACAAGCTGTCTTAAATATCTTTTGCTCATAACCGTGTATGTCACATTGAGACGAGCAAACTCGTATTGATGTGGCTTATGCTCAAAGCCGATATTGTCAATTACCCAGTCGTAGAGCGGACGGTGATTTTCAAATTCAATTGAACATAACGAGTGTGTTATCCCCTCAAGAGCGTCTTGTATGGGGTGCGCAAAGTCATAGAGAGGGTATATGCACCACTTATCTCCCTGTCTGTGATGAGAGGTGTGTGCAATTCGGTAAATCGCCGGATCTCTTAAATTCATATTGGGAGACGCCATATCGATTTTAGCACGGAGGGTACAGGCACCGTCGGGAAATTCACCGTTTTTCATTTTTTCAAAGAGAGCGAGGTTCTCTTCAACGGTTCTGTCACGGTAGGGGCTGTTTTTGCCCGGCTCAGTGAGGGTTCCGCGATACTCACGCATTTGTTCGGCGTTAAGGTCGCATACATAGGCTTTTCCGTCACGGATGAGTTTTAAAGCATATTCATAGCACTTGTCAAAATAATCCGAACCGTAATAAATGCCTCCGGTAGGTTCAGCTCCGAGCCATTTCAAGTCCTCGTATATCGACTTTACATACTCGTCATCTTCTTTTGCGGGATTCGTGTCATCGTAGCGGAGATTGAAAAGTCCGCCGTAATCGCGTGCCGCAGAGGAGTTTATCCATATGGCTTTTGCACTGCCTATATGAAGATATCCGTTCGGTTCCGGTGGGAAACGGGTATGAATCTTTTCCACCCGTCCCTCTTTAATGTCGCTTTCGATTATTTCCTGAATAAAATTTTTGTTTTCTTCCATTTTGTATCTTCCTTATCAGAGAGAATTTATCATATTATTAATTCTTGTGACGGTTCTGTCCCGTCCGAGTATTTGCATGACGGTGTAAAGGTCGGGAGCGTTCATTTTACCCGTAACGGCAACCCGTATAAACATACTTATATCGGCAACGCTTCCTTTGTAGTCCTGCGGATTTGCTTTGTAGGCTTTCATATCCGACGCATAACCGAGACCTTCGGCGATTAGTTTGACCTTTTCAAACCATGTGTTCATATCGTCTTTTTCGTCGTAGGTCAGGTTGAATGACAAAAGGGTTTTCTTTATATCTTCAGTGTCGAAGTTTTCGGGATATCCGTCTTCGATTTTGAAAAATTCATCGTAGAAAAAGCTCATGTAAGGCCTTGCGTCTGCCAGCGTCGCAAGGTCTCTTCTCGGCTTTTTTGTACCGCGTCCTATGGCAAATATCTTTTTTGCGTATTCGGGATTTTCGGCAAGCACTCGTCCGAAAGGCTCATCAAAATCCAAAGCCCATTGAGTAACTTTATGAGTAACCTCTTCTGCCGATAATCTTGAAATTACATTTTTCGATACATCGTTAAGCTTGTTAAAGTCAAACAGACAGCCGGAAGAGGACATTTTCTTTATGCTGAACGGAAACTCTTTGTAATTTTTTTCGGGGTTTTGTGCGTGCCATTCTTCGTAATTCGAGTTTAAAAGCGTCATGACATATTCGCATACGGCTTCGGGAATGTATCCCATTTTCGTATAATCGTCCATGTTTGCACCCATGTCACGCTTTGAAAGTTTCTTTTTGTTCCCGTTTTCGTCAAGTCTCATAATCTGAGAAATGTGCATATATTTCGGTTCCCGCCAGCCAAGATATCTGAAAAGCTGAATGTGCTTTGAAAGGCTCGGCAGCCATTCTTCTCCTCTTATGACATGAGTCGTGCCCATAAGATGATCGTCAACTGCGTGCGCAAAGTGATAAGTCGGTATTCCGTCGGATTTGAGCAAAACAAAGTCCTCGTCGTTTTCGGGAATTTCGAGAGTGCCTTTTATAAGGTCGGTTACTTTTATCTTTTTTTCTCCGTCTCCGTCCGAAAGTATTCGCAAAACAAAAGGATTGTTTTTTTCTAAATTTTCTCTGACTTCTTCCAAAGTAAAATTGCGTGCACTTTGCTGAATCGATTTTCTTTCAAGCGTCGCCTGCGTCCAGTCCGTATTCTTAAGCTGAGCTTTTTTGTCTGTTTCGAGAAGCTCTTCAAGCTCTTCTTCCGTCGTGAAAACAGGGTATGCCAGACCTTTCGCCACGAGACTTTTCGCAAAGGTACGATATATCTCACCCCGTTCACTTTGCTTGTAAGGACCGTAATTTCCGAGACTTGATATCTTGCTGTCACTGTCGAGAACGGCTCCCTCATCAAAATTTATTCCGTAACGGGAAAGAGTTTTTATAAGGCCTTGAGCGGCTCCCGGTATTTCTCTTTTTGCATCGGTATCTTCAATCCGAAGATAGAAAACACCGCCCGATAAATGTGCGAGACGCTCTCCTACCGTGGAGGGAAACAGTCCTCCGAAATGAACAAATCCGGTAGGACTTGGAGCAAATCTCGTAACTGCCGCACCTTCGGGCAGATTACGCTTGGGAAATCTTTCTTCCATTTCTTCCGGCGATGTCGTAATGTCGGGAAACAGTAAATCGGCAAGTTCTGTATAATTCATGGCAAATCCTCTTTAAAAATTATTTGTAGTATTGATAAAAACAGCAGCGAAGCATACCGTTGTACATTTTTCTTACATTGTCGGCTCTCTTTCCGAAATGTTTTTCAAAGTAAACGCTTGAGGTGAAGATGTGATACTTTCTGAAATTTTCCCGTGAAAACGCTTTCCCCATAGTTCTGTAAAGTGCTTCGGCCTCTTTTATGTCAAGAAGCCTTTCTCCGTAAGGCGGGTTGCATACTATTGTCGCACGCTCCGAATTTGTCGTGATATCGGCAATGTCACGCACAAAAAAGTTTATCTCTTCCGTCCCGGCACATTTTGAATTTTCTTTTGCTATTTCAATCATTTCCGGGTCAATGTCGCTTCCCCATATGTTAATCGGTATGTCCTTTATCTGCAAGCGGGCTTCCTCCCGTGCATCTGTCCATATTCGAGCGGGCAAAAAGGCGAAAGATTCCGATATGAATTTTCTGTTCATGCCTGGTGCGATGTTTTTGAGTATCATTGCGGCTTCAATGGGAATTGTACCCGAACCGCACATCGGATCGTAAAAAAGCGTGTCGGGATAAACCCTTGCGATTTGTACAAGTGCCGCCGCCAGCGTTTCTCTCATCGGTGCTTCACCTGTTTTTTTTCTGTATCCTCTTTTGTAAAGACTTTCACCGCTTGTGTTTATCATTATTGCGACATTGTCGTTTAAAATGAAAAATTCTATCGGAATTTTGTAATCGGTTTCGGTAAGAGTGGCGATCTTATACGCGCTGAAAAGCCTTTTGACAATAGCCTTTTTTATTATCTTCTGACAGTCGGTAACGCTGAAAAGTTTTGATTTTATCGAATGTCCCGTAACGGGAAAAGCATTATTTTTGCCTATATATTTTTCCCACGGCGTATTTTCGACGGCGTTGAACAGTTCTTCAAAACTCGTTGCGGGAAATTCTTTTACTATGATGTAGAGCTTTTCGGCACACCTGAATTGAATATTACATCGGGATACGGCAGTTTCGTCACCCTCGAAGTATACCCTACCGTCAATGGTGGAGAGCCTTTTGTATCCGAGAGTGTCAACGGTTTCTCCGACAAATTTTTCAAGCCCGAAAATACAGGTTGCCGCATATTTATAAAGTGCCATTATATTCTCTCGTATACCGCATAGTGAAATTCAATTCCGTTTTCTTGAAGCGTGTCCGATATATCTGAGAGTTTCCATTCGCTGTCTTTGATTTCGGGGAAAAATCTGTCGGCGTCAAAAGCTTTGTGAATGTGAGTGATGTAAAGTCTGTCGCAGTAGGGCATAAGAGTTTCGTAAACCATTGCTCCGCCTATTACAAAAGCGTCGGTAATATTTTCCCGTTTCAGATATTCGAAAAGTTCGTCAATTCCGTGAAGAACGATTGCTCCTTCGACCGTTATGTCTTTTTCGTAAAGTACAATGTTGGTTCTGTTTTTGAGCGGAGAAGATTTAGGAAGTGAAATCAGAGTGTTATATCCCATGATGACGGTTTTTCCGACAGTCAGTTCTTTGAAATGTTTGAGGTCTGATGAAAGATGACAGAGTAAAGCTCCGTTTTTTCCTATACCTCTGTTTTCGTCTATTGCAACTATAAGATTCATAATAACTCCTTATTCGGCTACCTCTATTCTGTCGGTAAATTCATTGTATTTGTAATTTTCAAGAGTGAAACTGTTTTCGTTGAATTTGTAAAAATCGCTCACTGCTTTGTCAAGCGTGAATTTGGGAGCGTCGTAAGTTTCTCTCTCTATAAGGCGTTCTATTATCGGAATGTGCCTGTCGTAAATGTGCGCGTCAGCAATTACATGGACAAATTCTCCGACCTCAAGCCCGGAAATCTGTGCAAGCATGTGTACAAGAACCGAATATTGCACGACATTCCAATTATTCGCCGCCAGCATATCCTGACTTCTTTGATTGAGTATTGCCGAAAGTTTGCCTCCCGACACATTGAATGTCATGCTGTATGCACACGGGTAAAGGTGCATTTGCGAAAGGTCGGCGTGATTGTAAATGTTTGTTATGATGCGACGGCTGTTAGGTTTATTTTTGAGGTCAAATATAACTCTGTCTACTTGGTCAAACTCTCCCTCTTTGTACTGATGCTTAATGCCGAGCTGATATCCGTAGGCTTTGCCGATGGAACCGCTTTCGTCAGCCCACTTGTCCCAAATGTGAGCGTCAAGGTCGTTTATATTGTTCGATTTTTTCTGCCATATCCACAATAACTCTCTGACAGCCGTTTTTATAGCTGTGCGGCGAAGTGTCATTATGGGGAATTCTTCTGCGAGATTGTATCGGTTTACAATTGCGAAACATTTTTTTGTGTAAGCGGGGGAGCCGTCCTCCCAGCGTGGCCGAACATCGAACTCCTTGTCCCATACACCGTTTTCAAGAATATTTCTGCAATTATCTATAAAAATTTTGTCGGCAAGACTCATTCGTTTTCCTCCGTTTGAAAAATTATTGTACGGGAATTTCCCCGACAGCAGTTTAAAGCGGTATCTTTGAATATTATACCATTAATAGTCGTTTCGGTCAATCAAAAATCACGCAATATATGACTTTATTTTCTGTGGAATAATTTTTTTGTTGAGATTTTGTACAGAAATTGAATTTTAGATATCTGTTTATATATCAAATAAACTTGATGGATCTAATTTAAACTGCAACATATTTGCAGTTTCTCTGCCACCGTCTCCGCCTTTTCTTTGTATCAATACACTCCCCAATGTAATACTTCCTCTTGGAGATACTTTAACTTCTCCGACTGCATAATGTTGTAAAACTTCATTTATGTTTTTTAGTACCCATCTACTGTTTGTTGCCGTCTTTGTGCAACAAGAACCCATTCAGCAGAAAACCGTCCTCTACCTTTGATAATATCATTTAATATTAAAGTTTTATTTTGTTTAAACCAGTTTATAACACTGTTTTCTATTTCGCTATGTGCCACACATTTAAGATTGTTTTTTTCAAGTCCTAATCTGCCTCCACCTATACCGGAACAAAAATCCATAAAATTCATAATTGGGGTCTCCTTGCTACATCGATATACAACAATTCATTCTGATTATACCATTAAATTGTAAAAAAATCAATTTTAAAACAAAGTCTTTTTACTTTTTATTTTGAATTAACACTTTCAACAATTTGCCATTTTATATTTATCGGTTTTTAACTATTACAGAGTGATAAAATTAATAAAAAAAAATTACGGCCGGAAAATCTTTATCGATTTCTCGAATTTATAAATGACACCCATATAATAAGTGGTAAAAATTGTAAATAGTGTTTGCTTTATTGTCAAATCAGCATTTATAACAGTTTTTATAATATAATCAATTAACTTTTATAAAAAGCAAAAGAGATTTTATAAAATCTCTAATATTTTATAACTCAAACAAAATTAAAAAAATTTCAAATGCGTCAGCATTTTGACGGCATTCCAC
The DNA here is from genome assembly GCA_964558655.1 of uncultured Oscillospiraceae bacterium. Taxonomy (GTDB): domain Bacteria; phylum Bacillota; class Clostridia; order Oscillospirales; family SIG627; genus RGIG6353. The sequence goes on from CAZLEX010000003.1 coordinate 84,939, forward strand.
ACTGTTGGTTTGAGGTTATTATACCGTTAATTATTTATACAAAAAGAAGTCTACAATATAAATTTTTGCTAAATTAAAGCGGCCGATTTTGCAGAAAGTCGAGTTATAGGTCACGCAAAGGAGCAAATTTTTCCGAAATTTTTTCAATTATCGCACGCCCTGCCGTAATATCGGCAAGCTTTTTTCGTATTTCGGCTTCTTCATTTTCGGAAGCGAACACGGTAAAAGTAACTTTTTCCCCGAAATTACAGCTTTCTTCCGGAATTTTCATTGTCGAAAGTTCGTACCTTATTTTTGACAGATATGAATAATCAAAAGTGAGATTAAACACTCCGTACCGTACGAATACCGATTTTCCGGCATTGTCGAGGGAAAGTTTTGCGGCCTTTGAATACGCACGGACAAGACCTCCCGCTCCGAGCAGTATACCGCCGAAAAAACGGGCAACACAGCAGACAACACCGGTTATTTCTTCTCTTTGCAATACTTCGAGAATCGGTACTCCCGCCGTTCCCTGAGGTTCTCCGTCATCGGAAAAACGCACAGTGCTTCCCGTGCGGTTTATATAAGCGTAACAAACATGTTTCATATTGTCCCGCCTTTTTCTTACGGATTCGATAAAGTCGAGTGCTTCGGTTTCGGTTTCTATCGGGGAAATGTAGGAATAGAAAACCGATTTTTTTTCTTCGTATATGCCGCAACCTTCGCCTGACACCGTTTGGTAAGTTTCGTTCATTTATTATTCGTCCGCCTTAATATATTTTTTCATTTGTCCGAGAATTTTGTCGTTTACATCGGCTTTCACAACTATTCCGCCGTTTGTATATTCTACATCTCTGACGGTGCAGTTTTTGTAAAGCGTATCGAGCAGACCTGCACGGTCATGAGGGATAAGAAATACCGTCTCTTTTTTTAACGACGATATTATGCGTTCCGTGAGCTGTGTAAGATTGTCAAGCCCTTTTCCCGTTTTTGCCGAAATAAAAACCGAATTTTGCGTTGGGAGACCTATTAAGCTTTCGGGTACAGTATCGATTTTGTCGGCTTTGTTGTAAATATATACAGTGGGCTTTCTGTCCGTATTGTTCTTTTCGCATAAAGAGTTGATTGTTTCTTCGGTTACTCTGTACTGCATGGCGATTTCGGGATTTGAAACATCGAGAAGTACAAAAATTATATCGGCAAAAACGATTTCTCCGAGAGTCGATTTGAATGCCTCTATTAAATTGTGGGGAAGATTGTTTATAAAACCGACTGTATCCGTAAGAACAACTTCTTGTGCACAGGGAAGAATCCATTTTCTCGCAGTCGGATCAAGCGTTGCGAAAAGTTTGTTTTCGGCAAGAATATCCGAGCCTGTCAGAGCATTTAAAAGGGTAGATTTCCCGACATTTGTATATCCGGCAAGAGCTATTTTAACAACTCCGGAGGAGGTGCGTGACTGCCGTCTTATGTTTCGCTGATTTTCCATTTTACGCAGTTCTTCGCGTACATCGGTTATGCTTTCGCGAATACGGCGTCGTTCGATTTCGAGTTTCGTCTCTCCCGGACCTCGTGTGCCGATGCCTCCGCCGAGCCTTGAGAGCGATGTGCCTTTACCGCGAAGACGCGGAATTGTGTATTGCAAATGCGCAAGCTTGACTTGAAGTATACCTTCGCCGGTTACCGCATTTTGAGCAAATATGTCAAGGATTAGCATGGTACGGTCGATTACTCTTACATCGGTGATGAAATCTTCGATGTTTCTTATTTGCGACGGAGAGAGTTCGTTTTCAAATACGATAAGCTCAATTTTCGCATTCTGACATATTTCTTTCAATTCTTTAAGCTTGCCTTTACCGAGTGCGGTTGCGTTATCGAGGGAGGGACGCAATTGAACAAGCCGTGCTTTTTCCACTCCGCCCGCCGTGCTCAGAAGTTCGGATAGCTCGTTTAGCCTTTGGTCAATGACGCTTTCGCTTTCTTCACCTACAAAAACGAGAATAGCTTCGGGCAAAGTGTCGGAATTTGTTTCGTATAAAGTGTTCTTCGGCATGAAATAACTCCTTTGTTTATTCTGTTATGAAAAAACGGTGCAGTTTTTCTGCACCGTTTAGGAAAACCGTATATGAAATTATCTGCCGAACTTCTTGTTGAATTTATCAACTCTTCCGCCGGCATCAACGAATTTCTGCTTGCCTGTAAAGAACGGATGGCATTTAGAGCAAATTTCAACATGGAGATTGTCCTTTGTGGACTTTGTATGGTATTCAGCACCACACGCACATACGATTACGGTATCCTTGTACTCAGGATGGATGTCCTTTTTCATTTTCAGCACCTCTTTTTTTCGGATATTCTTCGTAAATACAGCTCATTATATCATACAAGGCACAAAAAAGTCAATAGTTTTTGAAAAAATTATATATTATTGAAAGAAGTATCATTAAATGCAGAAGAAACCGTTACGGTTTTTCCTGCATTATTTTTTATCCGAAAGA
>CAZLEX010000004.1:0-76568 GCA_964558655.1 uncultured Oscillospiraceae bacterium
CGCTTACCGAGAAGATTTTGACGGAAGCGTCCCTGCTTTCCTCTGAGCATTTCTGAAAGAGACTTCAACGCACGGTTATTCGGTCCGGTTACCGGGCGTCCACGCCGTCCGTTATCAATAAGAGCGTCTACCGCCTCTTGAAGCATACGCTTTTCGTTCTTTATGATAATTTCCGGAGCATGCATTTCAAGCAGTTTCTTTAAGCGATTGTTTCTGTTGATAACGCGACGGTATAGATCGTTAAGGTCAGAAGTTGCAAAACGACCGCCGTCAAGCTGAACCATAGGACGAATTTCCGGAGGAATTACCGGGAGAACATTCATTATCATCCACTCCGGACGATTTCCGGAAAGGCGGAACGATTCCACCACTTCAAGACGTTTTACAATTCTTGATTTTTTTTGTCCGGTTGCCGTCTGAAGTTCTGCTTTAAGCTCTTTAGAAGTCTGTTCAAGGTCCATTTCGGCAAGAAGCTTTTGTATATACTCAGCTCCCATTCCAGCCTCAAAATTCCCCTCATACTTTTCCATCGCTTCACGGTATTCAAGCTCGGTTATAACCTGTTTCTTTTCAAAATTACTTGCACCGGGATCGGTTACCACATACTGTGCAAAGTAAAGTACTTTTTCAAGCTGTTTCGGAGAAATATCAAGGAGAAGTCCCATTCTCGAAGGAATCGCTCTGAAATACCAGATATGCGACACGGGAGCCGCAAGCTCTATATGTCCCATCCTCTCGCGGCGAACTTTTTTTGTCGTAATTTCAACTCCGCACTTTTCGCATACTTTGCCCAAATATCTGACTTTTTTGTACTTTCCGCAATAACATTCCCAGTCTTTTGTCGGGCCGAAAATTCTTTCGCAAAAAAGTCCGTCTCTTTCCGGCTTCAAAGTTCGGTAGTTAATTGTCTCAGGCTTCGTTACCTCGCCGTACGACCATGAGCGTATCATTTCCGGAGAAGCAAGACCTATTTTAATTTTGGCAAATTCCGTATTATCCATCTTTATTCTCCTTCTTAATTAAAATCATCGAATTTTTCATCATCGGAAACTTCATCTTCCGCATAATTACCGGCATCATCATACTCATCATCGAAAATAGGATCTTCCATATCGTTTTCAACGCTACCTAACATTTCGGGATCGATATTGTCCTCTGCCGCACGGATCTTGGCACTTTCTTCTTCGGCAATTTCATGAAGATCAATTTCCCTATCATTATGGTCAAGAGCACGAATGTCAAGGCCGAGTGACTGGAGTTCTTTGACAAGCACCTTGAACGATTCCGGAATACCCGGTGTCGGAATATTCTGTCCCTTAACAATAGCTTCGAAAGCATTTACTCTTCCGACTATATCATCGGACTTAACTGTAAGAATTTCCTGAAGAGTATAAGCCGCACCGTATGCTTCGAGTGCCCATACTTCCATTTCTCCGAAACGCTGTCCTCCGAACTGTGCTTTACCGCCGAGAGGCTGCTGAGTTACGAGAGAATACGGCCCCGTACTGCGTGCATGAATCTTATCGTCGACCAAGTGGTGAAGTTTCAGGAAGTACATAATTCCGACAGTTACGGGATTGTCAAACGGTTGTCCGGTTCGTCCGTCATAAAGTATCGTCTTACCGTCAATAACCTTAAATCTGCCTTCCTGTGCAAGACTTTCGAGATAATCCTTATCCTGTCTTTCTTCATCTGTAATGCGTCTTAAATCGCGATTTCCGTACTCGTCAAAAACTTCTTCGTATATATTCTTACAATCGACATTTTCGCCCGGCATTACATCACGGTCAAGTTGAGCAAGTCTTTGCAATTCCGCAATGTTTTCCTCTTTTGCTCCGTCAAAAACAGGTGTCATAACCTTAAAGCCGAGTTTTTTTGCCGCTATACCGAGATGCACTTCCAAAACCTGCCCGATGTTCATTCGAGAAGGAACGCCCAGCGGGTTAAGAACTATATCGAGAGGCGTACCGTCAGGCAGGAACGGCATATCTTCAGAAGGAAGTATACGGGAAACGACACCCTTATTACCGTGTCTACCTGCCATTTTATCACCAACGGAAATTTTTCTCTTCTGAGCAACATATACTTTAACAACCTTATTAACTCCGGGTGAAAGTTCATCTTGATTTTCGCGGGTATATATCTTAACATCTACGACAATACCGCTTTCGCCGTGAGGAAGCTTCAACGAAGTATCACGGACTTCTCTTGCTTTTTCACCGAATATCGCACGCAAGAGCCGTTCTTCAGCAGTAAGCTCGGTTTCACCCTTAGGTGTTACTTTACCTACAAGAATATCTCCGGAATGAACTTCCGCTCCTATTCTTACAATTCCGTCGGCATCAAGATCCTTAAGTGCTTCGGGGCCAACCGAAGGCAACTCTCTTGTAATTTCTTCGGGGCCGAGTTTTGTGTCACGGGCTTCGTGAGAATACTCTTCTATATGAATTGATGTATAAACATCGTCCCGCACAAGACGCTCGTTAATGAGAACTGCGTCTTCGTAATTATAACCTTCCCATGTAACAAATCCGATAAGAGCATTTTTCCCGAGAGCAACTTCGCCGTTTTTGGTTGCAAAACCGTCGGCAATAACTTCTCCGGCTTCTATTCTTTCTCCGCAACTTACAATAGGACGCTGGTTGTTGCAGGTACCCTGATTTGTTCGTTTGAATTTTATAAGCTTATATGTGTCAAGAATTCCGCTGTCAGTCCGAATAACAATCTCATCTGCGGAAACTCTTTCAACTATACCCGGATTCTTACAAAGTACAGTCGCACCGGAATCAACCGCTGCTTTATATTCCATACCGGTTCCGACAATCGGAGACTCGTTTATCATAAGCGGCACAGCCTGCTTCTGCATATTCGATCCCATAAGTGCACGGGAGTTATCGTCGTTTTCAAGGAAAGGAATGAATGCAGTGGCAACGGAAACAACCATTTTCGGAGAAACATCCATGTAGTCTATTTCGGAAGCATCTACAACCACGATTTCCTCTCTCTGACGAGCGGTAATCTTCTTGTTTACGAAATGCCCTTCGGAATCGAGGGGCTCATTTGCCTGAGCAACTATAAATTCATCTTCCTGATCCGCAGTTAAATACTCAACTTTATCCGTAACTTTACCGGTTTCACGGTCGACTTTGCGGTAAGGAGCCTCTATAAATCCGAAAGGACTTATACGAGCAAAAGTAGAAAGATATGAAATAAGACCTATATTAGGACCTTCCGGCGTCTCAATAGGACACATTCTTCCGTACTGTGTATAATGGACATCTCGAACTTCAAAAGATGCTCTGTCTCTGGAAAGACCGCCCGGACCGAGTGCTGAAAGACGGCGTTTATGGGTAAGTTCTCCCAAGGGGTTACCCTGATCCATAAACTGCGAAAGAGGAGAAGAGCCGAAAAAGTCTTTGATTGCCGAAACAACCGGTCTTATATTTATAAGAGCCTGAGGCGTAACGGAATCGATATCCTGAATAGTCATACGCTCTTTTACAATTTTATCCATACGCATGAAACCGATACGCATTTGATTCTGGAGAAGTTCTCCGACAGAACGCAAACGGCGGTTTCCGAGATGGTCTATGTCATCTTTTATTCCCACATCATCGTAAAGGCATACAAGATAATTAATTGAAGAAAGAATATCTTTGCGGGTGATACTCTTGGGAATGAGTTCGTCACGGCGACGCAAAATAGCCTCGCGGACGCTCTTTTCATCGCTGTTTTCCGAAAGAATTTCCGTTAAAACATCACGGTCAACCATTTCGGAAATGCCAAGATCCGACAGGTCATAAGGAACAACTTTGTCGAGATGAACGGCACCGTTTGAGAAAACTTTAATTTCCTCTTTGCCCTCCAACCACGCTTCGGTAACGCCGGCATTTTCTATTTCTTCAGCCATAGCTCTTGTAAGTCGCGTTCCCGCATCGTAAATTATTTCTCCGGTAAACGGATTTACGGCAGGGCGTGAAAGCACAGAGCCCGCAATTCTTCTGGAAAGTGCAAGTTTTTTGTTAAATTTATATCTTCCGACCGCCGAAATATCATATTTTTTCGAGTCGAAGAAAAGCGAATTCAAAAGTCCTTCGGCACTTTCGACAAGAGGCGGATCTCCGGGACGAAGTTTACGATAGATTTCTTTGAGAGCCTCTTCATAAGGTCCGGTAGTCTTTCTCTCCGACTTGAGCTTATTTACGGTATCGTCAATAAGATCTTTTGCAAGAGTGTCGCGAATAACACGGTTATTTCCGAAAAGTTCCAAAACTTCTTCGGTAGTGCTGTACTCGCGGGAGAGTGCACGCACCAAAACGGTAACCGGGAGTTTGCGGTTTTTATCTATTCTGACATAAAAAATATCATTGGCATCAGTCTCATACTCAAGCCATGCACCGCGATAAGGAATAACGGTTGCGGAATAAATTTTTTTGTCCATTTTGTCCACTTCGACATCATAATAAATACCGGGTGAACGGACAATCTGAGACACGACGACACGCTCGGCACCGTTGATGACAAAAGTGCCGTTATCCGTCATTATGGGAAAGTCTCCCATATAAACGACAGACTCCTTGATTTCGCCGGTCGCTTTATTGGTAAGGCGAACATTGACTTTAAGTGGAACTGCGTAATTTACATCGCGTTCCTTACATTCCTCAACATCATATTTGGGATTATCATCGAGAGTAAACCCGACAAAGTCAATATACAGTGTGCCGGAATAATCAACGATAGGGGAAACATCTCGAAGAACCTCCATAAGCCCCTCATTGACAAACCACTCATACGACTTTTTCTGAACTTCAATCAGATTCGGCATATCAACAGCTTCGTCAATTTTGGAAAAGCTCATTCGTATATTACGACCGAGCTGTTTCTTTTTGAGTCCCGCAACTCTGAGTTCTCTTTCGTTAAGTTCTAAAGCCATCTTAAATAAATCACTCCATTTCTTTATTATCGGCGATACATCGCAAAATGGCGATTACCTGTGCGAATTTACGGGCGTCCGGAAGTCCTTTTTTTAAAAAAGTCTATTATAGAGCACACAATTCGCAATTCTAATGCAGTATATTATATTACCACCGTTTGTCAAGTTTGTCAAGGGCATTTTTGCCTCTTTTTACTCTTTTTTGCAAAATAAAGCCTCACTTTCTTAAAAGTGAGGCTTTATTTTAAACTTTGTTATTTTTTAATCCCTTAAGCATTACAGCCGTCCAAATCAACGCTATGGCAATCAACAATGCTCCGACAAGCGAAAAGAGTTGCTGAGCATACATGCGTATTCCGAAAATAAATATTCCGCCGTGTGTCTGAATTTTTGACAGAAATATACTTGCAACGGTAGCCGCCAAAAAGCCACACACGCCGCCTATCGCATCTTTAACTCCGAGAGCTGCTGTCAGCTCATTTTGAGGGACACAGTAAAGAGAAATGTTTTTAAGTCCGCTGTTTACACCCGACATGGCAATTCCGTGAAAAACACTGTAAAGTATGTATGTAAATTTCCCGGTCGACGGAGTGCAGAAAATCATTGAAACCGTACAAAGAACAGCGGCTGTAAAACAAGCACAAAGGCTTGTCCTTAATCCGAAACGGTCGGTAATCTTCCCCATCAAAGGAGAAAAAACAATTCTTACAACCGATTCAACCATCGTAAGAAAAGATACAAATGTCAATGTAAATGCCAATTCCGATATTTGATAAGTACCGTAAAAAGAAGTTGTTATCATCTGAGAAGATTTCCAGAGAATTTCGAGAACAATAATAGCCGACATCGAAGGAATTTTAAGCACGCGAAAAGAAGTAAAAACTCCTTTGCCGTAATGTGAAACTTCCATAGAATTTTCCGGAGTGAAGAAGATAATGGCAAAATGCAAAGCACAAAGAAAAAACATCGTGAGTGCAGATACCAAAAATGCCGTATTCTCCTTGCCGGCGTAATTCAATTTGTCTGAAACGAATCCCATAATGAAAGAAAACGCAACCCCGCCGACAAGGGAGATAATTTCCTTTTTTGCGGTAAATCTCCCTCTTTCTTCGGAACTTACATAATACATATACCAGGCGAATTTGAAAGGCTGTTCAAGATTATACAGAGCATATGCCGCAAAAAGAGAAACTACAAATATTACGCATTTGACCGTTGACGAAACGGAAAAAATCGGTATAACATACAAAAACAAAAATATAAGTTCGTTTGCTGATACCAAAAAAATTATGGCTTTTTTGATGCCCGAAATATGTTTCAATGTATATTCGGAAAAAATCTGAAATACGCAAGTTAGCGATACAAAAGAAGAAAGTATTCCGACAAGCGAATCGGGCACACCGTTTTTCGTAAGCAAAGCGGCAAGAAAAGCTCCCGTTACAAGTATCTGTACGAAATATTCAACCGCCGCATCGAGAATATTTGCCGTTCTTGACCTTTTTGCGTTTCCTGTGTCGGAAATTTTATCCAAATGCATAAAATTCACCTCTGAAATAATGTCAATTTATCGGGAGCGACGCCACATCGAGAGAATCCGTGTAATCCTTATCAATCAAAAAATCATCCTTATATTCGTTCCAAATAAGTTCCAAAACATTTGTCCACAATTTTTCCGAAACTTCTTCCTTTTTTTCGCTTACTTGATCTTTCGGAAGCTCAACACGCGAGATAAAGAATGTACCCATTCCGTCAATTTCAAGTTTTGTCCACTCACCAATGTCAAGGTCTTCATAAGCCACAACCGCAGTATCTCCGGAAGACATGATAACTCCGTCGGGGTATTCAAGATGCATTGCATCATCGGAAAGAGAATACAAAGTATCGAAATCTCCCCCGTCTTCGAGTGCTTTCTGAATTGATGAAATTTTATTGTTTTTTACTTCAAGCGTTTCGTCACTTATATTGACGGCATTGCCTGAATCGTCAAATTCATAAACATTATTAATCCAAATGTGCTTGACGGCAATATAATTTTGCTCAAAGTAGGAATCTATTATGTTATCCGATATTTTATACGGTCCGCTGTTTGATGTTACAAGTTCCATACCACGCTCGTAAAGCAAATTGAACTCGGCATCTTCTTTCATTTTTTCTTCCGTGTATCCGAGACTTCCCAAATATGCGAGGTAATCTTCGCGGCTTTGATACATACTTTCCAGCGTTGCAAGATCTTCTTCGATATTGTTCTTATCCTCATCGGTTACGGAAATACCGTTTTTAAGAGCGTAATCGACAACCCACGCCATCGCGGCACACTCTTCAAGCGAATATTGAACTATCGCTTCGGAAAGTGTCATTCCCGGTTCGTTGGACTGTGCCGTCCAAATATCAGCGGCATCGTCCGTAAAACCTTTTCCGTAGAGATAACCTATTTTATAGTTTATAACCTGAGAACGAAAAAATGTTTCCGACACACCGACTCCGTTGTAAGATACAACATAACCGTCGGCAGGTTTTTCGGTTTCTTTTTTACACGATACAAAACTTATGCAAAATACACATACAAGAAGAACGGAAATAATTTTTTTCATCTTTTTCTCCATAAAGTTTACTTTAATCATCCAAGCGAAACGGACATTATATCAAAAAGATTCACATAATCGTAATCTATTGTAAATTCTTCGGAATACTCTTCCCAAATTTCATCTTGAAAATCTGACCATATGTAATATCTTATTTCGTCATCTTTCTCGCTCTCCTGTTCTTCGGAGACTTCTACCCTTTTTATGAAATAAACTCCGACATTTGAAACATCTACTCTTTTCCACTCTCCTATTTGCAAGGAAAAGCAAGCATCTTCGTAATCTTTTGACGAAACATCTCCGATTCCCAAAACAATTCCGTCGGGATAATACTCCTGTACTCCGTCGTCGGATTGTGCATAAAACGCATCGAAGTCCTCCCCGCTCTCAAGTGCTTTTTCTATATCGGATATACGGCTGTTTTGCTTCTTATAATTTTCTTCACTTATCTCGACATAACTTCCGTCATCTTCTTTTTCGGCAACATTGTTTACATATATATGCTTCACGGCAACATAATTCTCATCAAAATACTCTTTTATCATGGCATCGGAAACATAATAATCACCACCGTTTCGGGAAGTGAGATAATCAACACCCTTTTCGTAAAGAAACAGCATTTCTTCATTCTTCAATACTTCTTCTTCGGTAAGACCGAGACTTTCTATAAACGAAAGATATTCGGCATCGGATGAATAAGATTCGCGAAGTTCTTCTATTCCTTCGGATACATACTGCTTTTCTGACTGTGTAAGCTCAATTCCGTTTTGTCGGCAGACATCTATAACATACGACATTACGGCACAGTCATGCAATGTAAGTTCCAGTATAATCTCACCGGTTGTCCGTCCGTCGTTGGCAGGCATTTCCCAAATGTAAGACGAATCCCCGTCGAGCCCGAGATAATTAATATAATCCTGTTTATACAAAATAAGCTTTGACCGAAACATCGATCTGTCAATCTCCACCCCGTTATAAGACACAACGGGAGTTTCCGTAATTTTGTCGGGTTCGGCGGTTTTATTTTCCTCAACGCCTTTATTACAGGAAAGTGCAACGAATGTAAACAAACAGGTAAACAGCAAAAAAATTATTTTTTTCATTTTTTCTCCTTTAAATCAAGAAAGTGCCGAAACCGCAAGAAGATTATAACTGTTTATAATATCGTTTTTTTCTTCAAAAGATTCGGAATTTTCCGTTATTGCCCGTGCTTTGTCAAGCTCTATAAGATCGGGTAAAAAGACTGATTGACAGTTATAAAAATCGCTTTTCAAAAGTTCAACACGCTTGATGAAATAATATCCGTATCCTTCGTTTTCCCATTCTCCTACCTCTCCGATTTCAAGAGAAAGAGCCGTTTCTTCATACCCCTTCATCTCATCGTCCATAGCACCCTGAGTAATTGTATAACCGTCGGGATAAAGTTCGGCCTGTCCGTCTTCACTTTCTTTATACAGCTCATCAAAATCGACTCCGCCTTCAATCTGTTCTCTCACGGTATCGATAACTTTTCGCCGTTCTTCTTTTTCTTCATCGTCGAAATAAACAGTGTTACCGTTTTCATCGGTTCCCGCAATTTCCGTGCCGATAGCTATATGTTTAACGGTAATATAATTTTCCTGATAAAACTCATATGCTTCTTCAAAAGAAATTGCTCTTCCTCCACCGTCCGAATAAGCAAGTGTAAGACCGTTGGCGTAAAGCTGATACATTTCAAGCCACTCACGATACATACTGTAATTTATGCCGTATTTTTCAAGATATTTGTTAACGGCACCTTTTGAGCCAAGCTGTGCTACAACATCGTCAAGCTGTGTATCTATCGCACTTTTCTGTTCATCTGTCAGCTCTCCGCCGTTTTTAAGGGCATAATCTGCAAAAAACAGTTTTATACGCAAATTAGCAAGGCACTCCTGATACATAAGATCGCCCCATGTGTAATGAGATGTGTTTGCACCGCCTGTGGAATCCGTTATTTCGATACTCATAAGGTTATTAAAATTCGCTTCCGTAATTCCGAGATCCGACATCATTTGCGTTTTGTAATACGACAACTCATACATAAACATTCTCTCGCTAATCGCCGCATCTCCGTAACGAAGAACTTCTTCCGAATCGTCGCCGGCACAGGAAAACAGTGATATGAGCAATACGAGAATTGTCAAATTTACAGCAATGATTTTTTTTATCATAAACCGATATCCTTTCAACGCGTATTTTGGGTATTATACTACACAATTGTTAAAAATTCTACTGTTCTCGCACTTTTTCCGAAATTATTTTATATTCGCCGATGAGTGTTGTAAATTCTTCCAGAATTTTTTTCTTATTCGGTCGAAATACAAAATACGGAGAAGTCGCGGAACAAAAAGAAAGTTTGTCCCTCCACAACAATGCGAGAGCCTCTCCCGCCCTTCTGTCACCGGAAGAAATGTAAATATAAATTCTGTCGTCGGTCTGTATCGCTTTTTTTATCCGACATTCTGCAAGAACAGTACGCAGCTTCGAAATTTTAATAAGGTTCATGACACTCTCCGGCGGATTTCCGTACCTATCGCAGAGTTCATCAACCAACTCCCACTCATCGTCGTCTGTCACAGTCCTTGAAATTTTCTTATAAGCATCTATACGCATTTTTTCAGCAGGAATATAACTCTTCGGAATATAAGCGTCAACGGAAATATCAATTGACGGAAGTTCCTCCTCAGCAGGCGGTGCGTTTTCTCCTTTTTCTTCACGCATTGCCTCATCAAGAAGACGGATATACAGGTCATATCCCACACTGTCCATATGCCCGTGCTGTTCTGAACCCAAAATGTTTCCAGCTCCTCTTATTTCCAAATCCCGCATGGCTATCTTAAACCCCGAACCGAATTCGGTATACTCCCGGATTGCCGACAGCCTTTTTTCAGCAACTTCGGAAATCTCGCGTCCCCTCTTATAAGTAAGATAAGCAAAAGCACGGCGATTGCTTCTTCCTACCCGTCCTCTTATCTGGTGAAGTTGAGAAAGACCGTATTTATCCGCATTTTCTATAATCAGAGTATTCGCATTCGGAACATCGACTCCGGTTTCTATAATCGTGGTACACACAAGTACATCGATTTTTCCGTCATACATATCTCTCCATATTTCCGACAGTTCTTCTCTGTCCATCTTACCGTGAGCCGATGCCACGGTTATTCCCGAAACAGCGTCCATTATCCGCTTTACTCTACCCTCAAGGGCTTCGGTGTTGTTGAGAAGATAAAAAACCTGACCTCCGCGTCTGACCTCACGGCGTATTGCCTCATATACAACATTTTCGTCAAATTCCGTAACATAAGTTTGAACCGGAAAACGATCACCCGGTGCTTCTTCAAGTATAGACATATCGCGAATACCTGACAGTGCCATATTAAGAGTTCTGGGAATAGGTGTCGCGGTGAGAGTCAAAACATCTACACCCGCAGACAGTTCTTTGAGCTTTTCCTTATGAGTGACTCCGAAACGCTGTTCTTCGTCAACAACAAGAAATCCGAGACGGTGAAATTTAACATCTTTTTGCAAAAGTCTGTGAGTTCCTATAACTATATCAACACTTCCGTCGGCTATACCGTCAAGTGCTTCTTTTATTTCCTTTTTACTCGAAAATCTGGACAGCATGGCTATCTTTACCGGAAACCCTCTGAACCTTGAAACGACTGTATTGTAATGTTGCCAGGCAAGCACGGTTGTAGGTGCGAGAATCGCCGCTTGCATTGAGTCCATAACGCACTTAAATACACCTCTCAACGCGACCTCTGTCTTTCCGAACCCGACATCTCCGCAAAGTAAGCGATCCATAGGAACTTCGCTTTCCATGTCACGCTTTATGTCTTCGACGGCTGCCAACTGCCCTTCCGTTTCCTCGTATCCGAAAGCACCCTCAAACTCTGCCTGCCACGGAGTATCCGAAGAAAAGGCGTGGCCTTTCGCGTTGCGGCGTGCCGAATAAAGACGAATGAGATCTTTGGCAATATCCCGTGCCGCAGATTTCGCACGGCTTTTTGTTTTCTGCCAATCACTCGAGGACAGTCTGTTCACTTTTACAGCAGTGCCCTCTCCCGCACCGATGTATTTCGATACGGAATCAAGGCTGTTGCAAGGCACATAAAGCACATCGCCCTGTGCATATTTCAAAACCAAATAATCCTTGCATACTCCGTCGGTCTCGATACTCTTTATTCCATCGTAAATACCGATACCGTGATTTATATGAACCACATAATCCCCGATCGACAAATCGTTGTAAGACATTATTCTTTCTTTGGAGTCGGATTTATATCTTGTACGTTGACGGCGAGACGAAGCAAGAGCCGATGAAGGAGCATTATCGAAAAGCAAAACAAATCGGCTTTTGACAAGTTCAAACCCTTCAGTCAGAGAAAAACACTTTTTATCACCTCTCATTGCCGAAAGAACCATTACGGGATAGGGAGCGGAAGATGAAATATCGGTTTCGGCATTGCGAATTGAAGGAATTGAACGGTCATCCATGGAATTTGTAAGATTTTCCGCAGCAATCGTATTCTGTGCCATAACAACAACTCGGTAACCGTTTTCCGAAAATGCTTTTATATCGTCGAAAAAAAGCTCGGGGTTCTGCGACATACTTATACTTTTCCTTGACTGCAATTCAAAAACCTGATCGAAATGCAATCCGGATGCCGAACGCAATGTGTCAACGGCAATAAAATTTTTATGCAAAAAGAATGACATAAAATCATGCGGAGAAATCATCGGAACATCGGTACCTATCAGCGAAATTTCCAACCGGTTCTTCAGCAACTCGGTAATTTCTTCGGAAACCAAACTGAACGCTCCTTCAAAAGAAGAAAAAATTCTGTCACTGTCAAACAGACAAAAAATATAATCGTTCGGTATATGCGAAAGAGCCGTCGATTTTTTTTCAAACAGTTTTGAAATGTACAATTCGGTGCAAAAACTTCTGCCGCTGTTTATCTTTTCCTTTTCGGCGGATACGGCACGCACCGCATCTGATGAAGCCTCTTTTACGATTTTGTCATAAGACGCGATAATACGCATTTTGGCAGCGGAATCGGCAAAAAGTTCCGATGCGGGTGAAACTGTAACTCTTTTCAAAGTATCAACTCTTCTTTGAGTTACGGTGTCATAAGCCGAAACAGTATCTATTTCATCACCGAAATACTCAATTCTGACGGGATAGTCAAGATGAGACGGAAATATATCGACAATATCTCCTCTTTTCGAAAATTTTCCCCTGCCGTCTACCAAATCGCACCTTGTATATCCCATATTCGAAAGCTTTTTTACAAGTTTGTCTTCCGAAAATTCTTCGCCCGGTGTCAGTACAAAAGAACTTTCGATTAGTTTTTCCGGAGGTATGGTATATTGGCAGAGAGCTTCGGCAGTGGTAAAAAGTATACATTTTTCTCCGAAGCACAACGATGAAAGCACACGCAATCTGGCGTTCTCCAAATCGTGTCCGGCAGCTTCGGCATCACCGAAAAACATCTCCCGTGCCGGTAAAAAGAGTGTCGGTATATCGCTTGAGGAAAACTGTTCCCACATGGAAAGAGCTTCTTTCTCATCTGAAAACACAGCAACAATACCTTTTTTTGTATCACTATACAAAGTCTGTGCAAAAACAGGTCTTAACCCGGAAACCACGCCGGACACAAGTGCACTGTGTCCTTGCTCGGTATTTTTTACAATATCGATATATTCTTTCTCTTGTCTTAGCACATTTGAAAACAGTTCCATTTATCCTCCTTAAAAGACGCCGAAAAGGACAAGCCGACAGCTTGCCCGATTTTTTATTTCTTTATTAAATAATATCATAATTTTATCTTTTTTACAACCCCCCTAAGAAAAAAAGGGACGGTATAAAACCGTCCCTCAAGCAAGTATTTTCGGTAATCGAGCTTACAGAGGCAAATCCTTTTTGGTAAACCGTATTGATCCTGCCGTATACCCTATAATTCCGAGTATTGCGAGAACGACAAATTTAATAATAAAGTTATCGCTTCCGTCCATGATTGATACGACATCAAACAAAGAAATAACAGTGGCATAATTAAAGTTGTTAAGTGCATCAAGGCGTACAACGGAAGGAATTACGGGACTTCCGAAAAGTCCGAGCATTGCGGCAACCAGTGCGAATATCGACAGTCCTCCGCCGATTGCCATGGAATATTTGCTTCTGTCGAATACACAGGAGGTGAAGAAACAAAGTCCGGAAAGAGTAAAGAGAACGAGAAATGCTCCTATGTTAAGCAAAATGAGATTAGAATAAGTGAGTTCAACTTCTTCCTTAACCACAGACAAACATACACAGCCCGTAACGGTTGTCAAAGAAAACATAGCGAGAAGCGATCCGACGAGATATATCGCCTGAGTAAACACAACAGTACTTCTTTTTGTTGAAGTTGACAGTACATACGCCATAGAACCGCTGTCAACCTGTCCGGCAACAAGATTATTGGATGCCATTATCATGTATATGATCGGCAAAAGAAGTCCCGCAAGCTTATAGAATATCGAACCGACTATAAGGGTATATAAGTCTGCCTGCCCTATTTCTTCAAGTGCTTCGGAAACTTCATCCGGCAAAGTTGACAAAAAGCTTGTTGAGATATCCGATGATAATTCCTTTTTCTTTGCCTCAATTTCTTCGGAATAAATGATGTCGGACGCAAACTCACCGTTCTCATATTTCTTTTCCAATTCTTCGAGTTCGTATTCAAGCCGTCCTGTATACGAAGCAATCGCATTTTTCGACATATGTTTTATGTTTTCGTATGTATATCCGAATGAATTATACTTTTCTTCGGTCACGCCGTAAGAAGAAAGCGACTGTATGAGAGTCCCCCTGCTTTCACTGCTTGACATATTTCCCGCAATAAATACCGACACACATTCGGATACTCTTGCGGAACGGTATGACTCTCTTTGTTCCGATAAGATATAATCATTTATCTCGGACTCCGATATTTTTTCTATAAGTGTCATAATATCATAATCATCGGGAATACTCTCTGTGTTTGCAATATAAAATTCATCAAACATACCGTCGGGATTAACTGTATACATAACGGCTCCGAGCATTTCCTGTGCTTCGGATGAATCTTCTTCATAGCCCAAATCCTTTGCCTTTTCAAAAATTTCGGCTTGTAACTGTTCAATTGCAGAGGAATAAGCCGTGCTTACAGCCGCTTCTTGAGTCAAGCAAGACTGTTCCAGCCATTTTCCCATGGCTTCCGAATACTTTTCGGGACTGTCAAACCCCTCCGATACGGGCATGGACGCAATATAATTGTTTACATTGTCGGCATATGCCATGCCGGCTTCGGTTTTCATTTCCGGGCAAACATTCTCCCACGCCCGTAATGCCGTACCGTATAATTCCGTATTGTCAAAATCAGATGCAATAGGCATATTCGAATACCACATGAGGTAAGAAAGAGTATCACTTACATTTTGTGAAAAAAGCATGTCAAACTCGGTGAGAGAAGCTTCTGTATTATCATATTCCGAAATAGCACGCTGCTGAAGTCCGGCATCTATTTCCTCTGTAATTATTGTATCCTGAATGGCATTTCTGACCGCTCCTATATTGCCGTTGCCCGATATAAGCATAACACAGGCAAGCATAAAACAAAGTGCAAATGTGATTATTGCCCACATAGTTGCATTTGACTTGCACGACTGCTTAAATAAAGCTTTACTAAACATAACTTTTACCTCAACCTTTCCTTTGCGAAAACAAAATATTCTTAAAGTGCATTTCAAGAGTGTAGGGGAGTTCCGAAATAAATTTAACATCATAATTTTTCAAAACCGAAAGAAGCGTCACCGTATCATATTCCCCTACCCTGACCGTAACCTGATTATACTGTTCCTGAATACGAATTTTTTCAAATTTTTCATTCAAAAATCTTACATAATCTTCTCTCTTGTGAAATTCGATTTTAAAATCTTTTATCGGCCGATGCTTTATACCGTCCATATCGCAAACATCGACGATTCTTCCGCTGTTGATAAGTGCCACCCTGTCACAAGTGTTTTCAAGCTCCTCAAAACTGTGACTGCTCATAAAAATTGTCTTTCCGCGTTTGTGTTCCTCTTTTATTATATCGAGAAAAACGGCACGCATAAGAGGATCAAGCCCGGTTGTAGGTTCGTCCAAAACGATTATTGGTGAATCGCTCATAAGTGCCGCAACAAGTGCGGTTTTTTGTTTCATTCCTTTACTCATTCGTTTGAGTCCCGCTCTCGGATCAAGCTGAAGCCTTTCTATCAACTGGTTGGCTCGCGACATATCTTTAATTTCCAAAAAATCAGCTTGACATTTTAAAAAATCTATACCGGTTTTTAAATCCGGAAAAGCTATTTCTCCGGGTACATATCCGATTTTTTTAGCAATTTCGCTTGAATGTTCCCACGAAGAAAGTCCCGTAACAAACACATTCCCCGATGTCGGACGGATAAAACCCATAATATGTCTTATTGTAGTCGTTTTTCCACTGCCGTTCGTCCCAACATAACCGACCATTTCACCTTCTCCGATTTCGAGATCAAGATCGAAAATACCGCAAGAATTACCGTAATCTTTGGTAAGTTTTTCGGTTTTTATAACTTTCATCACAATGCACCTCCGAAATCTTTATCTTCTTTGTAAAACTTCATGAAATAGTCTTCGAGAGATTCCAGCCGATTGCTGAAAGTGCGTACTCCCACTGAAGAGAGCTGTTTTATAAGCAAATTCAAATCATTATCCTCAACGCAAACATAAATGCTGTCGGCTCTTTCTTCAATAAGTTGCAAAGAGGCAATATCCACACTGCTTTCAAAAAACCGCTTCTTCGATTTTTCGTTTTCAAATACCACAGTATAATATTTTCTCGAAGCGTGTTTTAAATCATTTGCAATAAATTCGGAAACAATTTTCCCGTCTTTGATTATGGCAATACGATCGCAGGTTGAATCTATTTCCGAAAAAATATGACTTGAAAGGAGAATTGTCTTTCCACGCTCTTTTTCTTCATGAATAAACTTAATGAAATTCTCCTGCATTACCGGATCAAGTCCGCTCGTCGGTTCATCGAGAATAAGAACATCGGGATCGGACATGAATGCCGAAGTAACGGCAAGCTTTCTCTTAACTCCGAGACTCATTCTCTTGGTCTCTCCTTTTAAAACTATATCGCTCAATTCAAAAAGCGTCAGCATTTCGTCAAGCTTTTCTTTATTGTGAATTTTCTGCATATCCTGCATCATTCTGATAAATTCCCAGCCTGTAAGTCCTTGCGGCAGTGCAATTTCTCCGGGAATATAGCCGACGCGATTTAATATTTTATCGTATTTTTCAAAAGTATCGCAATCCAAAATTTTCGCATTTCCCGAATCAGGCTTCGAAAACCCCATCAAATGCCGTATTGTTGTGGACTTTCCCGCACCGTTCGGCCCCAAAAATCCGAAAACTTCACCCTTATCAACATGTATGGTGACATCGAAAATTCCTCTGCCGCAACCGTAATCTTTTGTCAGATGAGAGGTTTCTATTACAGCTGAATTTCCTTTTTCGCCGGTATTCTGTAATATCATATTTTTCTCCTTTCTTTTTTAACACTGTTGACATTTTGACTTTGTTGAATTATAATACTGTAAACAGAAAAAAAGAAGTACAGTTTTACTGTCACTGACAAAATTTACACACAAGTGCGAAATTTGTTCAAATTCGGAGGAAAAATGAAAGTACAAAACCTGAATAATTCATCAAGAAAAACGAAAAAACTCATAAAAAAGGTATTCGCCGAAATGCTTTCGGAAAAAAAAGCTCCCGGAAAAATTTCAGTGTGCGAACTTTGTACTCGTGCCGACATAAGTCGCGGAACATTTTATTCGCATTACGACGATATTTACGGCGTTGCCGAAGATTACGAAAACGAACTCATAGACGCTTTTTTCGACAGTACCCGCCTGTTCGGCTCAAAAGACATTATGCAATTCATAGATTCGATATTTGAATTTATAAGGCAAAACGACGAAAACTACCGCTTACTGTGTAAATCAAACGATCTTTTTTTCGCCACAAAAAAATTGATGGCTGTTGTTACGCAAAAACTTCTGGAACTTTGCAACAACGACATTCGTATAAAAAAGAAAGATTATATAGATATTGAAATTCTGATTTTTTTGGAAGGTATTCTGTGCGAATATGTAAAACTATGCAGAGGATATTCCAAAAAAAGTCTTGACGATCTGTATGATTATACAAAATTTTGGGTTAAAAATTTTATTTCCGCACACTCGATTTAACTATTGCATTTTGTAAAAATGTGTGTATAATGAATATTGGATTTTTGTTTAAAAAACGGAGCTTAATTATGGAATATACTTACAAAACTAAGGGCACCTGTTCGTCCGAGATATCTTTCGAATTAAACGACGGACACATTTACAATGTCAATTTCAAAGGCGGCTGCAACGGAAATCTGAAAGCAGTTGCTTCTCTCGTTAACGGACTAACGGTTGAAGAAATAGAAAACAGAATAAAAGGTATCCGATGCGGATTCAAATCCACTTCCTGCCCCGACCAACTTGCTATCGCAGTGAGAGAGGCTCTCCTTGCCGCCGAAACGGAGAATAAGAATGTTTAAACGCCGTACCGTTGAAATGACAGACGGTCCAATCATCAAAAATCTCTGGAAGTTTGCGTTTCCTGTCATGCTTTCCGGGATACTTCAGCTTCTTTACAATGCGGCTGATATTATTGTGCTCGGACGCTTTTCGGGACACACATCTCTTGCCGCCGTCGGCTCAACATCTTCTCTTATCACGCTGATAACCAATTTCGCTATCGGACTTTCGGTAGGTGTTAATGTCATCATTGCCCGTCATATAGGTTCCGACGATCCCGAGCGTACCGATAAAGCACTTCACACGGCAGCTACCGTTGCCGTTTTTTCCGGCCTGATTTCTTTTATCATAGGTTTTTTCATCTCGCATCAGGCACTTGAATGGATGGGATCTCCCTCTGATGTCATAGATAAATCAACTCTTTATTTAAAAATTTATTTTATAGGCGTACCCGCATCAATCATTTACAATTTCGGAAGTGCCGCTCTTCGTTCGGCGGGAGATACAACAAGACCTTTGTGGTTTTTAACGATATCCGGAATTATAAATGTCGTGTTGAACCTTATTTTCGTAATTGTTTTTCATCTCGATGTAGCCGGAGTTGCAATAGCGACAGCGGTATCCCAATATGTATCTGCAATACTCGTTGTCATTGCTTTGATAAAAGGGCAGGGATATTTAATTTTTCGCTTTAAATCCATTTGCTTCGACCGCCGTGAATTTGCGGAAATAATAAAACTCGGTATCCCGGCCGCAATTCAGGGAATGACTTTTTCGGTTTCAAATGTAATTTTGCAATCGGCGGTAAACTCTTTCGACAGCTCTCTTGTAATTGCGGGAAACTCTGCGGCAAGTAATGTGGAAAGTTTCATTTATACCGTTATGAACTCTTTTTATCACGCTTCAATGACATTTACAAGCCAAAACATCGGAGCTCACAAGGCAAACCGTATTCCGAAAATCATCTTTTCCTCCTGTTTCCTTTCATTTATATCGTGGTTTGTTATCACATCTGTCGTACTTACATTTCCGAAAACCCTTCTCGGCTTTTATACAAGCGAACCGGCTGCCATAAGAATCGGTATTCAGCGTTTCAACCTTGTAGCAATGACCTACATTCTTTGCGGAATTATGGATATATCTACCGGAGTTTTACGCGGTTCCGGATATTCATTGGCATCAATGATTATTTCGATTGTCGGAGTATGCGGAGTGAGAATTGTTTGGATTTTTACCGTGTTCAAACGGATTCACACATTTAATGTACTGTTCATGTGTTATCCTCTTTCCTGGTTACCGGTAATTATTGCGAATTTTCTGTTCTTTTTCTACATATACCGTAAAAAGCTAAAAAAAACCGACGCACTTTTTTAATGCGTCGGTTAATTTTATATGTATTCTTCAAAAAATTTCAAAGTGTCGTAAACAGGAGTATATCTGCTCGTCCCGCCGCCGATTACGGCAATGTAAGTTTTATCGTTTTTAACGGCTAAACTTGCGAGGCAATGCCCCGATTGTACGGTATATCCGGTTTTCCCGCCTACTATATTAACTCCGTCAATACTGTCTTTTGATACCCTCTCAAACATGGTGCTTTTTAACAGAAGCCCATCGGGGTGCTGAGCCGTAGAAGTTGTTGTGTACTCCTCTGCCGAAAGAATTTTACGGCAAAGTTCATTGTTCATTGCACAATCCATTATTACCGCCATATCGTAAGCCGTTGTATAATGTTCGGCATCGTGAAGACCGCTTGTATTTGTAAAATGAGTTCCGTCAAGCCCTAACTCTTCAGCCTTTTCGTTCATCAGCGTGACAAACGCTTCTTCGCTTCCCGATACATACAACGCAACCGAAACACAAGCATCGGCTCCCGACGGCAAGATAATTCCGTACAGTAAGTCAAGTATCGTAACGGTTTCTCCGGATTCGAGCCCGGTACGCGTTGCCTGCTGTTCAACAAGAGGATTGATTACCTCATAACTCATTGTATATTCATCATAAAGATTTTCTATATTCTCAACGGCAACGATAAGAGTCATAATTTTTGTCATGGAAGCGGGATACATACGCATCGACGAATTCTTAGAAGAAATTACGGATTCATCATCTGTGCAAACAAGTATTGCGTATTCTGATTCTATATCGTTTCCGGCAACAGTTGATGTGTCAAGAAATTTCGGAGAAATGGGAATATATTTGTTTTCGACCGTAAAATCGCTTGTATGGAAAGTGGGAATCGAAACCGAATATCTGACAAGCTTATCCGAATTGTCAGCCAAATCTTCATTATCATTTCTTGAAAATGCGTCAATCAAATCAAAAAAACCTTTAAATACGAAAAAACCCACAGCAAAAAATAAAACAAGCAAAACGGTAAGACGCCCGGATTTTAATTTCCTTTTTTTCATTTTTATAACCCCATGAAATTACTACTCTTTCAGTTTATCACAAAATCACTCTGATGTCGACATATTTTTTTACTTTTTTCAACAATTTACAAATTTAAAAATTTATCGTCAACCTATTGAAAAAAATCAATATGTCGGTTATAATAAAATTCAAAGAGAAAATAGAAGGGGTATGTTATGAAATTTGAATGGAAATCTTTGTGGAAAGTCGGCGTTGTCGTATTCGTTTTCTGCCTTCTGTGGAAGTATATCGACTTGGCGTATAATCTTCTGATCACAATAATTTCCGCTCTAATTCCCCTTTTTGTAGGTGCCATAATCGCATTTTTTATAAATATTCTTTTGTCTTTCTATGAAAACAAAATTTTTCAAAAAATAAAAAAACCGTCATTTGCGAAAGCAATACGCCCATTGTCTCTCGTATCGGCAATTCTGACGGTTATCGCAATGATCGTTGCTGTGTTCAGCATTGTCTTACCGCAGTTTTTTTCTTGCCTTAAACTTATTATCAATCTTTTTCCGAATGTCATGAAATGGATAACCGAACAGCTTTCTCATTTTGAAATTGTTCCGGACAATATCCTTACTGCCCTGTCCGGCACAGACTGGAATTCAAAAATAGAACAAATCATTTCCGTACTGACAAACGGTCTCGGGAATACCGTACAGCTGATTTTCTCCACCATAACAAGCGTTTTCTCGTGGCTTGTCACGACGCTGTTAAGTATCATCTTCGCATTTTATCTTCTTGCATCGAAAGATAAACTCGCAAGGCAATCCAAAAGACTTATTACGGCATATCTTCCGCAAAAAGTATCTCACAAAATTTTTTATGTTTGCCATGTTTTTATTGAAACTTTCAGAAAGTATGTAATAGGACAGTGCACCGAAGCGTTAATTTTAGGGGTACTTTGTATACTCGGAATGTTAATTCTTCGCTTGCCTTATGCCGCAATGATAGGTGTTCTTATCGCTGTTACCGCTCTTATACCCATTGCCGGTGCATATGTCGGTGCTGCGGTCGGGGCACTCATGATTGTTACGGTTTCGCCGACAAAAGCTCTCATATTCTTGGTTTTTCTGATTATACTTCAGCAAATTGAGGGAAATATTATTTATCCGAAAGTTGTCGGTACATCAATAGGTCTTCCGGGAATTTGGGTGCTTGTTGCCGTTACGGTCGGCGGAAGCGTTATGGGGATTTTGGGAATGTTGCTCGGTGTTCCGCTTACCGCAAGCATTTACAGAATTCTTCGCCACGATTTGCGAAAACGCACTTCATCAAACGATAATACAAAAGAGGCAGATGTTCGTAATACGGAAAATACGCCTTGATTTATAAAAAAATTGTGCAGCCGTAAGCTGCACAATTTTTTGCATAATCTCTTATACACAGGCTCAATTATCGGTATTTTCCGATATTTTTCGAATACATTCACGGCATATGTGTTTGTCCCCGAACTCTTTTAAATCTTCCGCCCGAGAACAAAAAACACAAGTCTCCGTTTTCTTTGTTATAACTATTTCTCCGTCATCGTTCAAATTCATCTCAAGCATATCACCGGATTCGATACCTAAAATTTTACGAAATGTTTTTGGTATCACAATTCTCCCGAGTTCGTCAATAGCACGCATATCGCCTTTTGCCTTCATCTTTCTTCCTCCTTTTATCACTTCCGTTTTGAACCGCCTGATTTTTTACTCTTCAAAAATCAAGCAAAGCCGTTTCGACGGTTTTTTCCGTCTTTTCGCACTTATTATACCATAAACCCAAAGGCGATAGCCTTTGAATCGGCGTAGCCGTCGTCGCACCGCAGTGCGACCGGTTTAATGATACAATGTTCTCAAACAAAATTTTAAATTTTTCAAATGCGTGAGCATTTTGACGGCGTTCCACCGCCGTCGGTTTGAGGTTATTTTACCACAATTTCCATTATTTGTCAATAATATTTCCCAAATTTTTCCATTTTTCTTGTTTAACGGCAAAAATCCCTTTTAAAAAAACAAACGAGCTCGGTATTTCGACCGAGCTCATCGTTAAACATTCAATTTCAATTTTACACGAAATAACGATATTAAATACATCAAATGTTCAAAATCATCTGATATTAAACCAAACGCACATATTGCTTTCCCCTCTGTTTGCAAAAGAGGCATACGGAATCATACGAAGAGTAAAATCTTCAAACACCTCATCATATTTTGAATAAAGATTTTCATCGGTAATTTTTCTGAATGATTTTACATTAACTTTAAATCCGTCCATCTCGTCGGAATACTCAAAATCGGCGATAAAATTCTTATCGATAAAAATGCTGTGCAGATTTTCAATATTATCGACAGACTCAGCGGCACAAATATACGGACCGCAAACAACGGCAACTTTACCGCAATTTTCCGATACATTGGAATTACTTTGTATAAGAAAAGGAACCATCGGTAATTTTACTTTTATTGCTCCTTCGGGATTCTCTATTACGGCATACCCATTTTCTTCTCTGTAATCGGCACTTACAGAAAAATTACGACACCACGAAGGTATTCTTATGCAAAGTTTCTTTACATTTTCTGCAATAAATGTAATTTCGTCACTTTTCGGAAAATCGGTTATTTGCGAAATGCTCATCTCTCCGATTTTCGCCTCAGATCCGGCAAATTGATTTACATATATCGTGCCGTTTTCATAACCGTAAATATAATCTCCGAGCGAAGAGAGAACTCTGTTTAAATTAGGCGGACAGCATGAACAGCCGAACACTTCAACTCTGGTAGTTATGGCATAAATTTCACCATTGCGTTTACGGTCACTGAGATTTATTTCCAACGGATTTTCATAGAAAAAAGCTTTACCGTCCAAAGAAAGTCCGGATATCATGGCATTGTACAAAATTCTTTCCGTAATTTCGGCATATTCGGATTTATTTTCAAACATCTCCATACGGTGTGCAAAAAACATAAGAGAAATTGCGGCACAAGTTTCGGTATATGCGGTACTGTTTCTCAAATCGTACGGCACACAAAAATCTTCTTTACGCGACGAACCGATACCGCCGGTTATATACATTTTTCCGCGAACAATATCATCGAAAATTGTTTTACATACTTTATATAGTTCTTCATCGTTTGTTTCGTATGCCAAATCGGCCATAGCCGAATACAAATAACAGGCTCTTACACAATGTCCGACAGCCTCAGTCTGTTCTCTCACGGGGGCGTGGCTTTGATTGTCAATATTCGTACTCACACCTTCGTCCCAAACACCTCGATTGTTAATGAAAAATGCCGATAAATCAAGATATTTTCTGTTACCAGTCACACGCCACAGGCGTATAAGAGCAAGCTCTATTTCTTCATGGCCGGGAGTAACAAACTTTGCCGATTTTTCATCGACGAAAACTTTATATATATAATTATAATCGGCATATTTTTCCATGAGCTTTAAAAATCTGTCTTTACCCGTACATTCATAATATGCGACTGCCGCCTCAATGAGATGTCCCGCACAATAAAGTTCATGCATCGGTCTCTGCGTAAAGCGTTTTTCCGGTTCGCATACCGTAAAATATATATTGAAATATCCGTCTTCTCCCTGATTTTTTTCAATGTTGTCAATTATATTTTCGACTTTGTCTTCAAGTTCCTGATTATCTTCCTTTTGAAGAATGTATGCTGCACCTTCAATCCATTTTGCAACATCGGAATCCCAAAAGAAGTGAGGTTTTTTGTCCATACCTTCTTTCCAGTCGCAACGAAAAGCCTCTATTCTTCCCGTTTCGTAAAAACGATCATATACCGCATTAATCGTAATATCCTTATTCAAGTTTTGCTTTTCGTGAAAAAATCCACTGTTTATGGAAACATTTTTTAATCCGATATGTTTCACAGTTCTTCCTCCTTAATTTCCTGTTGACAAAACATTTTTTATCATTATAATAAAAATTGAAAGTTTTAACAAGTGAAATAATTTGAAATAAAGTGAGAATTTCAAACATGATAACATTAAACGAAAGCGGTAATATAGAATATGTTTCGTCGGGACTTTTTAAATCCGATTTTCTTTGGTGTCACCCACGAAGATAATCGACACATACGAAATCATTTTCATGTATGAGGGAACGGCATGGATATGTGAAGACGGAACAGAATACATTTTAAATAAAGACGATATGCTTTTTCTTGAACCGAGCAAAGAACATTACGGTTTCCGAACATCTGAAAATTTTGTTTCGTTTTCATGGATACATTTTCATACGGACTGTGAAAAATACAAAAATTTACCGAAATATTTTCATATCTCAAATTCGACGGCATTAAAAGCACTGTTTTCGCAATGTTTGCATATTGTCAATACTCCGATTTACGACAATGTATGTGCCGATCTTTATACAGCACTGTATATTGAAGAAATTATATACGGAACCAAAAATTTTGTTTCACAAAATTATCTTGCATCGCAAATAAAAGAATACATCACTCTTAACACGGAAAAATCAATATGTATCAAAAACATTGCGAAACAATTCGGATATCACGAAAACCATATAAGCCGTGTTTTTAAAAACGCTTACGGAATAACACTGAAAAAATATATCGATTGCCGTAAATTAGAGTATTCCAAAACCCTTTTAAATACAACGCTGTATCCAATCGGTCAAATTTCTCAAATGCTGTCATTTAAAAGCGAAAATCACTTCATAAAGTTTTTTAAATATCACACACATATTACTCCGTCAGAATACAGAAATACTTTCACCGCAACACACGTTAACAAATCATGACGCAAAAAATCCGTCCTTAAAAGGACGGATTTTTTTTAGTTCTTATTATAAATTTTTAATATTGTCATTTCAAAAGGTGCGATTTTTTCAATATCACCCTTAACAATTTCATACTTGCGATTATCTTTAATACTCATGTTTACACTCTGCTCTTCAGATGAATAATTTATGAGCGTAATCCATTCCGCATCGTTATCTTTGTGCCTTGTCATTCCGATATATTTGTTATCGTAAGTAACGGCAAATTTTTCTTTTTCGTTCTTAAATATTTCTCGGTACACCTCATGCTGATTTCCGTCAAAACCGTCTATATCGCCGATTAAATTATTTTCAAGCGGGAAATTCAAATAATAAACGGTTCCTTTTCCGTATTTGTATTTTGTGAAAATCGGCATACCGTTTTCATCGGACGCAATAACTTCGGCACCATTCAAATCCATTGTGAAATTCCTGGAACGGTTATATGTAACTTCAGTTCCGTTAAGTTTAAATTTCCCACCGTTTGTATTCGTATGAGAAGTCTTTACCGCAAGCCCCGTTAAATCGCTGAATTCGGACAGACTTCCGCCGTTTATGGAAATGTAAAGGGTTGCTCCTTCCTGCACTTTCTTTTTCAATTCGGCATATTTCTGAGACGGCATTACATAAATTCCGTTTACACTCGGCAAAAGATAAATTTCAGAATCGGGTATTTCTTTCGTTGCGTCGGCAAAACGGATATTTACACCTGCCTGTTTTGCAAGAACATATGAAGAATATACGACACCCCATTGATCCTGACCGTCGGTTACCAAACATACGGCATCATCAACTGCTGCGGGAAGAGTAAAATCAACCTTTTTAAGCCATTCGGAAAACTTTTTAAATTCTTTGAGTACAGGTCTCGCATTTCCGTCACGGTCAAACATGCCGAGTTCGGTTTCATTCATATTACGGTCATAAGGAGGAAACATTAGATGTATCTGTTCATTTGCACACCACCACATAACGCCCGGTGCTCCGTTTACCCAATTGGAGTAAAGATTAACCTTGAGAAAATCTCCCGCAATATCATTGTTGCACACCATAGGACCTGTTGTTCCCATTTCTTCAACAAGACAAGGTTTTTTTCCGAGATTTTCGTAATATTTTGTTTCGCAGGTAGCGTGCATGAGTGTTTGAACAGATGTTATTTCCGCTTCTCCGCAATGTTCACACCAATAAGGATATGGGTGGGTCGTAAGAATATCTGTCGCTTCTCCCTGATCTTCAATTCTCCATACACCGTACGCTTTCAAAGAGTGCATTCCGGAAACAATCGGGTGAGTGCTGTCAGCGGTTCTTATCGCATTGGAAATAACGATTGACCAATTTTTCGCTTCATACCGGTCATTTGTATAAACAAGCACATTACATTCGTTTCCTAAATCCCATGCATAAATTGCAGGCTTATCTTTAAAAGTTTTTGCCATGCCGTAAACCATTTTTTGTTGAAAAACAAGAGAGACAGCATCGGAAATAAGTCTTCTTCCGTAAAGTGCCGGAGGAATAAAAGTCCTTCCGCTCATCCACCCGGTCAAAAGTCCGACTATGAGTTTCATTCCGTATTTATCAGCCAAATCGCAAAAGACTCCGAACCGTTCAAGCATCGTATCGTCCAAATAATACGGATTCGTAGGCAGGTCTGCATCGTGCAGCCTGAAATCAACTACCGTAGCTCCGCCGCCGTGAAGAGGATATATAGGCTGAAAATCACGCCAATTCGGGAATACTCTCAAATACTTAATACCGTATTCTGAAAGCTTTTTGAAATCGTTCTCAACTGCTTCGGGGTCCCACTGCCTCCACATTTCGGTACCTGCATTGGACGCCCAATAATTCGCACCCAATATAAATTCCTGGTTCATAATATTTTACTCCTTTATTCTTTTACAAATCCCAAACTTTTCATTCGGTATTGACATTATATCAGCAAATGCCTAAAAATACAACCGCTTATAAAAATTTTATCCGAAATACTTCGGATAAATTTTCCGTATACCAAAACATTTATATCGAACGATTTATAAGAAAGAATGTGATATTTTTTTATCTAAAATAGAGAAAGGGCATAACCTTAAAGATTATGCCCTTTGACTTTTATTAAAACGGATATAGCTAAACGGATAAATTCTCACATGTCACTTTTTTCTTCTTCGGCAAGTGCGTCGCGGCGAGAAAAATTAAGTCTTCCCTTATCGTCAATCTCAAGAAGCTTGACCTTAATAACATCTCCGACTTGAACCACATCTTCTACTTTCTCAACACGCTTGCGGTCAAGTTTAGAAATATGAACAAGTCCTTCTTTGCCCGGAGCAAACTCAACAAATGCTCCAAATGTCATAAGGCGTGTTACGGTTGCGGTGTAAACAGTACCGATAACAGGATCCAACGCAATTGCATTAATCATATCAAGTGCACGATAACCGGCATCTTTGTCTACGGCAGAAATAAACACGCTTCCGTCATCTTCGATATCTACTTTTGCACCGGTATCGGCAACAATTTTTTGAATTACCTTTCCGCCCTTTCCTATAACTTCGCTGATTTTTTCCGGATCAATCTTGGTGGTAATCATCTTCGGAGCGTACTTGGATACATCGTCACGGGGAGCGGGAATTTCGCGAAGAATAACTTCATCGATTATATAATTTCTCGCTTTGTGAGTTGTTTCGAGAGCGTTCTTTATAATTTCAGGCGTAAGACCGTCAATTTTGAGATCCATTTGAATAGCTGTAATACCTTCTTTTGTTCCGGCAACTTTAAAGTCCATATCACCGAAGAAATCTTCAAGGCCCTGAATGTCAATCATAGTCATCCAGCGTTCTCCTTCAGTGATAAGACCGCACGAAATACCGACAACAGGTGCTTTGATCGGAACGCCAGCATCCATGAGTGCGAGGGTTGATCCGCATATTGACGCCTGAGAGGTCGAACCGTTTGAGGAAATAACTTCCGACACAAGACGAAGTGCATAAGGAAATTCTTCAACGGAAGGTATAACCGGTTCGAGAGCACGCTCGGCAAGTGCTCCGTGACCTATTTCACGCCGTCCGGGTCCTCTGGAAGCCTTAGCTTCACCTACCGAGTAGGCCGGCATATTGTAATGATGCATATATCTCTTAAATTCCTGGTCATCAATACCGTCAAGAAGCTGCTGATCCGAAATGGGACCGAGAGTTGCGGTAGTAAGAACCTGTGTCTGACCTCTGGTAAACATACCGGAACCGTGTGTTCTGGGAAGAAGAGAAACTTCCGCATCGAGAGGACGCATTTGATCCATTCGTCTTCCGTCAACACGCTTCTGCTCGTCCAAAAGCCAACGGCGTACAACAAGTTTTTGAAGTTTATACATACATTCGTTAACCTGTGCCGTCATCTCATCTGACATTTCCGGATATTCCTGTGACAAAAATTCAAACACATCTGCGTATACAGTCTGAAGCCGTTCGTCACGGACCGTTTTATCATCGGTATCCAGTGCCGATTTTACGGCATCTGTAGCATATTCGCGAATTTTCTCAAACAAATCGTGATCTACTTCACAGGACGGATAATCAAACTTAGGCTTTCCGATTTCTCCAACAATCGAGTTTATAAAGCGTATGGTCTCACAGTTTACCTCGTGAGCCTTCATTATAGCCTCGAACATATCGTCGTCGGATACTTCATGTGCACCGGCTTCAATCATTACGACTTTCTTCTCACTGGAAGCGACAGTGAGTTCCAGGTCACTTCTTTCACGCTCCTCGCGAGTAGGATTCATGACAAATTTACCGTCAACAAGTCCTACAAACACACCCGCTATGGGACCGTTCCAGGGAATATCGGAAATTGAAAGAGCTATTGACGCACCTATCATTGCGGTAATTTCGGGAGAACAATCGGGATCTACCGACATAACCGTAAGGGAAAGACATATATCATTTCTCAAATCTTTTGGGAAAAGAGGTCTTATCGGGCGATCAATAACACGGGAAGTTAAAATCGCTTTTTCACTTGGCTTACCTTCTCTTTTCAAAAAGCTACCCGGGATTTTTCCGACAGAATAAAGTCTCTCCTCAAAATCTACTGACAGAGGAAGAAAATCGATACCGTCGCGTGGTTTAGCCGATGCTGTGGCACAGGCAAGAATTGCGGTCTCGCCGTAGCGTACAAGAGCGGAACCGTTCGCAAGCTGTGCCATTTTGCCTGTCTCGACAACAAGTTCTCTGCCCGCAAGGGTGGTTTTAAATGTTTTAAATTTTTCAAACATCTTATTTTGTTTCCTTTCTTTACCGCCCGACAGATTAGCAAATAAAGGAAAGTCGGAAAATCCGGCACTCTTTTATTTGCTAATTCTAATTCATCAGGCGGTGTTTCTTTAAAAAAATTCCACATATGACGAACCATATGCGGCAGGTCGTTAAGCCGGAAACCGAGAAAAAACTTAAGCTTTTTTCTCGGTGTAACCGCACTTAACAAACGAACTTATTTTCTAAGTCCGAGTTTTTCGATGATTTCACGGTAACGGTTGATATCTTTCTTTTGCAAATAATTGAGAAGATTTCTTCTGTGACCTACCATCTTAAGGAGTCCGCGACGGCTGTGATGATCCTTGTTATTGGACTTCAAGTGCTCGGTAAGATTGTTGATTCTGTTTGTAAGAATGGCAATCTGTACTTCGGGCGAGCCGGTGTCTTTCTCATGAGTGCGATAGCTCTCGATGATACTCTGCTTCATATCCTTCTGCATTATGTTCACCTCCATATTTTTTTCGCCTGTAACTCGGTGCAGGGGGTGAAAGTTCCGCTAAAGAAACCCTGATTTCCCACACTGGGTTACGGTTATGCCTTCTTAGGCATTTTACATTGTATCATAATATCTGATTATTGTAAAGTGTTTTATAACAAAAAAATGCTTATCGTTCATAAAATATTTACAATTTATTAGCACTCAGTGCGATTGAGTGCCAAAAATTCTGTTGACAAAGCTGCAAAATAGTAGTAAAATTATTCAAACAATAAGTTTTCAAAAAAGGAGTGTTTTTAATGGACAATAAGAAAAAAGGCGGTATTTCCGTTGAAACGGAACATATATTTCCCATAATAAAAAGGTGGCTTTATTCCGACAAGGAAATATTCTTGAGAGAACTTGTTTCCAATGCCTGCGATGCAATAACGAAGCAAAAAAGGCTGGTATCCCTTTCGGAAGCATCCGATGACGGTAATCCTTACAGAATTGATGTTATTCTGGATCCGAATACCAAGACTCTCAAAGTTAAAGATAACGGTCTTGGAATGAGCGAAGAAGAAATTGACAAATATATTAATCAAATAGCTCTTTCCGGTGCACTCGATTTCATAGAAAAATACGAAAAGGAAACCGACGGAGGCGGCATAATCGGTCATTTCGGTCTCGGTTTCTATTCGGCATTTATGGTTGCTGACAGCGTGGAAATTTATTCAAAATCGTATTCCGACGCACCGGCGGTTCACTGGATATGCAGCGAATCCGGAGAATTCGAGATGGAAACCTGCAACAAAAATGACAGGGGTACAGAAATTGTTCTGCACATTACCGATGAAGAAAAAGAATTTCTGTCTCCCGAAAGAATCCGTGAAACATTATTGCGTTACTGTGCTTTCATGACGACGGAAATATATTTCACCAACGCCGCAGACGAAGAGAAAAAAGAAGAAAAGTGTATCAATAACCCAACTCCTCTTTGGACAAAAGCTCCTTCGGAATGTACAGATGAAGAGTATCGTGAATTTTACAGAGAGCTTTTTCACGATTACAAAGAGCCTCTTTTCTCAATTCACATCAACGCCGATTATCCTCTCAATTTCAAGGGAATTTTATGGTTCCCGAAACTGTCTCACGAATATTCAAACCTTGAAGGACAAGTAAAACTCTTTTACAATCAGGTTTTTGTCGCCGACAACATAAAAGAAGTAATCCCCGAATATTTACTTCTTTTGAAAGGCGTTCTCGACTGTCCCGAACTTCCTTTAAATGTATCAAGAAGCTATTTGCAAAACAGCGGTTATGTATCGAAAATTTCAGCTCACATTGTAAAGAAAGTTTGTGATAAACTCAATTCTCTCATGACTGCTTCCCGCGAAGAATACGAAAAAATGTGGGACGACATAAAACCTTTCGCCGAATACGGTTCAATGCGTGACAAAAAGTTTTATGACAGAGTCCGTAATGCCATACTCTTCAAAACCGTTGACGGAAAATTCATGACTCTTGACGAATACACCTCAAAAAATACTAAAGAAGAAGGAAAAATATTCTACGCAACCGATAAAACGCAGCAATCCCGCTATATCAAACTTTTTGACGATGAAGGAATAGATGTCCTGCTTTTAGACACTATGATGGACACTCAATTCATCTCTTTCCTGGAATCGCAAAACGATGCAATACATTTTGCAAGATGTGATGCCGAACTTGCGGGAAGTCTGAAAAAAGACGAAGAAACCGTAACGAACGAGCTGTTAGTCGAAGTATTCAAAAAAGCTGTCGGAGACGGAGAGGTTGAACTTGTAAGTCTTAAAGATGAAGCAACTCCCGCAATGCTTACTATTTCCGAGCAGGACAGGCGTTTTGCCGATATGATGAAAATGTATTCAAGAGACGGTATAGACTCAATGCCTCATTCTCAGGAAAAACTCCTGGTTAATGTTAAAAACAGCGTTGTCTCCAAAATCGAATCCATGCTTGCCGATCCGACAAAACGCGACCTCTGCGAAAAGATGGCACATGAGATTTATATGCTTGCCATTATTTCACAGCGTTCTCTCACCGAAAGTGAACTTGAGAATTTTGTACGCGGGAATCTTGAAATTCTTGAAACTCTGTCTTGACAAATCAAATCTTATATGATACAATCAAAGCAACACAAAGGGGTGCTTGCGACAAGCAGGCTGAGATTGGACATGAAATGCGGTCCTGACCCTCGAACCTGATGCGGATAATGCCGTCGTAGGAACAAGTCTTTAAAAGAAAAAGACACGCTGTTACTAAGATATTTTAATCGCAAAGGGTTTTTCCCCTTTGCGATTTTTTATTGTTGAAGTGAGGTAAAAACCAATGAACACACGCAGTCACACACGCAGTCACATACGCAGTCACACACGCACTCTTTGCGAAGGTGCAATCCTAATCGCCATTGCCTTTATAATAAGTGTGTACTTAGAAATTTCACCCGGATTTCTAAACGGAGGTGCAATAGGATTTGCCATGCTCCCAATCATAGTCTTTTCGGTAAGGCACGGAGTAGCATGGGGAACACTTGCGGGATTTGTATATTCAATAACACAATACATTGAAGGCAACGGTCTCGCAATAGACTGGAGGACTATCGTACTTGATTATCTTGTTGCCTACACTCTTTTGGGATTCGGTGCAGGACTTTTTAAAAAAAGGCCTTTTACAGCCACTTTTGTCGGATCCGCACTGCGTTTTCTCGCACATTATTTTTCCGGTGCACTCATTTGGGGCGAATGGATGCCCGAAAAATTTTTCGGGCTGAAAATGACAAGCCCTTGGATTTATTCGGCAATTTACAACGGTGCTTACATTGCAGGGTGCGTTTTGATAATTTGTATACTCTTTGCTCTAATGTTGAAAAACAAAGCTATGAAAGATTACATCATGGGAAAAGATTTAAAACAATAAATCATACTGCATCAATATAAAAATATTCATAAAATAACCTCCTGTTTTATTTTACAAAGCAAGAGGTTATTACATTTTACATATTCTGTTTATTTCCCGAGAATCGACAGAAATCTTTCATATGCATCATCAAAAGCAGCGGTATCTTTCGGTTCGTAACACTTAATTTCAAAAGAACGGCGTACAACCTCACGGGCCTCATCAAGTCCGCGTACTTCTCCCATTGCAATTGCCTGAACAAGAAGATTTCCTATTGCAGTAGCTTCAACAGGCCCCGCATATACCGGTACACCGCAAGCATTGGCGGCAAGCTGACACAAAGGCTCTTCCTTTGTTCCTCCGCCGACAATATTGACGCATGGAACGCGGGTTCCCCGTATTTCTTCTATTGCTTTGACTACATAGCGATATTTCATTGCGAGACTTTCAAAAATACAGCGAACGATTTCCCCTTTGGTTTCGGGTACCGGCTGACCGGTGCGACGGCAAAAATCGGCTATCCTACGCGGCTGATCTCCGGGAGGTGTAAATTCGGGGGAATCGGGATCAATAAAGCATTTCAGAGGAGTCGATGCCATTGCCATATTTGACAGTTGATCGTATGTTGTCTTTTCTCCTTCGCGCTCCCATTGCCTCTTAGACTCTTGTTCAAGCCAAAGCCCCATTATATTTTTCAAAAGCCTTATCGAATTACCGTAACCGCCTTCGTTTGTAAAATTGTATTTTTCCGTAAGCGGATTAATCATCGGCTCGGAATATTCACAACCCATAAGAGACCATGTTCCGCTGCTTATGTAAACAAAATCGCGGTTATTTGACGGAACGCTGACAACCGCCGAAGCCGTATCGTGAGACGCAACATTCACGACCTTTGCATGAATCATGCCTATCTCATCGGTAACTGCCGGGAGAATGTCTCCGAGAATATTTCCGGGCATAACGATTTTTTGCAAAAGTCCGGTCGGAAGTCCAAGCTTTTCAAGCATATCCCACGCCCAATTTCGAGATTTCGCATCAAGCATTTGAGATGTTGAGGCAATTGTATATTCACAAGCGGGGATACCTGTCAAAAAGTAATTCAACAAATCGGGAACAAACAACAATTTATCGGCAACATCAAACTGCCAAGACTGTTTACTGTACTTTACCGCAAGGAGCTGATAAAGGGAATTGAGATTAGCGAACTGAATTCCCGTAGTTTTATAAATCTCAGAACGAGGAACAAGTTCAAAAGCTTTCTCCTGCATACCTGCCGTACGCAAATCACGGTAGTTGTACGGATTATCCATGAGCTGACCGTTGCGATCGATAAATCCATAGTCAACTCCCCATGTATCAATGCCCATAGAAGCCACATCGTTGTCGTCACTTGTGGCGCATTTGCCCATAGCAAGCTTAATTTCGTGAAAAATCCTCATTATATCCCAACGAAACGCACCGTTAATTAAAACAGGCTCATTTGGAAAGCGATGATTTTCCCGCAAGAAAAGACGATCCCCGTCAAAAGATCCGACGATTCCTCTTCCGCTGGAAGCACCGAGATCTATAGCCAACATTTTTAACATACCGTCACCTCAAATATTCACAATTTTTTCTTATCTAATTATAACCCGTACAATTATTGTTGTCAAGTATCAACAATAGATTAAACAAGTTTCATCATTTTTTTCACAGTATATACGCCGAATAAGAAACCACCTTCTCTTTTCTGAGAACTTCAAGAGCATTTTCGGCATCAGTACGCTTTTCGAAAAGCCCGAATACCGTCGGACCGGCTCCCGTCATCTGAGATGCAAATGCACCGAGAGAGTATATTTTATTACGAAGCTTTTCAACCTCCGGAGTTGCCGCAAAGATATTTTTTTCAAAAACATTACACATAGATTTTCGGAGAAATTCATTATCTCCGTCTTTCAAAGCTTGAACAACGCCTGAATGTGAACCGGTAAATTCAACCGGATTAACATCAAAATCTGCATATACAGATGATGTTGAAACTTTTACGGCATTTTTTGCCACAACTGCATAAATTCTTTTTTTTTCGAACGAAAACGGTGTTATTTTTTCTCCTCTTCCCTCGCAAACAGCACTTGTATCCGTAAGGCAAAACGGCACATCGGATCCCAAAGAGGCGGCAAGGTTTTCACGGCTTTTTTCATCAAGTTTTCCGAAAAGATTCTCCATACACTTTATGACGGCGGCGGCATCCGTACTTCCTCCGCCCATTCCGCTGTTTGTCGGAATTATTTTTTTTAATTCTATTTTAACACCCGCATTTTTTATTCCGCACAATTCAAAAAACTTTTTTGCGGCTAAAACGCACAAATTTTTATCATTGTTTTTCAAATACGGAGCATTTGATTGAAAATCTATGACACCTTCATCGGTTTTTGAAACTAAAAGCTCATCAAACAAAGATATATGTGACATAACCGATGTCAGAGAATGATATCCGTCATCCCGCTTTGCACCGATTTCGAGAGTAAGATTAATTTTTGCGGGAGCACGCATTTTTATACAATGCATTAGTTTTCCTTCTTTTTACCAAATTTGATTTTGTTCTCGGTACGGTTCATAAGACGCTTGATATTCGAACGGTGCATGACAATAATAATAACCGCAATCAAAACGGAAACAGTAATTGAAAGAAATCCGTTACTCTGCGAAAACGCATTTTGCAAAAGCGGAAAAAAGAATGCACATATAACCGAACCCAAAGAAATATATTTTGACCACGCAACAATCAATACAAAAAGTGCCAAAAGAAATACGAAAACTGTAGGTTCAAGCGTAAGAATTGTCACCGCCGCGACCACTACTCCCTTACCGCCGCGAAATTTATAGTATATCGGAAAAATATGACCGAGTATACAAAATAGCCCTGCAAGATATGCACCGCCTTCACCCATTAAAATCATACCCGCCAATACCGATACTGCTCCTTTGACTCCATCGAAAATCAATGTCAAAACGCCTGCTTTTGTTCCATAGGTACGCAACATATTGGTAGCACCGGCATTTCCGCTGCCGTGCAATCTCACATCATCTTTATAAACAAGTTTCGAAAGTATAAGTGCAAAATTCAAACTTCCTACAAGATATCCGAAAAAAGCCGAAAAAAGAAGTGTTGCGACAACGATCCACCCTCCTTCCAACTGTGCTGCCCTTATAAACATATTGTCAAAAGTAAACTGCCTCACAAATTCTCCTGTTTCCGGATTTTTTGAAGCATACGGTAGACCGTACTTTTCTATAAAATGCCAAAGCACCAGCCCATAACTTTTTATCAATGCCACATTCATTCCCTGTCACCTCTTTCACGAATAATAAGACGAATAGGTGTCCCCGCAAATCCGAATGTTTTTCTCAAACAATTTTCTATATATCTTTGATATGAAAAATGAAAAAGCTCGGCATTGTTACAAAAAATGACAAATGTAGGAGGCTTTACACCTACCTGCGTAATATAATATATTTTCAAAAATCTGCCTTTATCACTTGGCGGCTGAACACGGCTTGTTGCATCAGACAAAACTTCATTGAGCATTCCGGTAGAAATTCTTGTTGAACTTTGCATATGAATGTAATTAATTTCTCCGAAAAGCTTATCGACTCTTTGCCCGGTTTTTGCCGAAATAAAATGAATCGGAGCATATGTCATGTATGAGAGAGAATTATAAACTTTTTCCGTAAACTGTTTATGAGTTGAATTATCCTTTTCGACCGTATCCCACTTGTTTACACAAATAATCGACGCCTTACCCGCTTCATGTGCAAGTCCGGCTATCCTCTCATCCTGTGCTGTAACTCCCTCTGCAGCATCTATCATTATAATGCAGACATCACTTCTTTCAAGTGCCAAATTTGCACGGAGAACACTGTATTTTTCTATGGCATCTTCAATTTTTGCTTGACGCCTTATGCCTGCTGTATCGATAAAAACATACTTTCCGTATTCATTAACAATTTCGGAATCCACCGCATCTCTCGTTGTACCGGCTATTTCCGAAACTATAACTCTGTCCTCACCGAGTATGCGATTTACAAGAGAACTTTTTCCCGCATTCGGCTTTCCTATTACGGCAACCCTTATGAAATCGTCATTATCTTCTTCCTCTTCTTTTTCGGGGAAATAAGAAATAACCTCGTCAAGTATATCTCCCGTACCGGTTCCGTGAATCGAAGAAACGGCAATAGGATCCGTATTAAATCCAAGCTCGTAAAACTCATAAAAAGCAAGAGGCGGATCACCTATGCGATCGCATTTATTCACCGCAAGTACGACCGGCTTCTGCGACTTTTTCAAAAGCGAAGCTATTTCCCTATCCTGTGCTGTGACTCCGGCTGTAACATCGGTAATCATGATAATAACATCTGCAGAGTCTATAGCAATCTGTGCCTGAGTAAAAATATGTTTCAAAATCACATCATCTGTTTTCGGTTCTATTCCGCCTGTATCTATGATGGTCATACTTCTGCCTGACCACTCTGTTTCAAAATAAATTCTGTCTCTTGTTACTCCAGGAATATCCTCTACAATAGCGACTCTCTGTCCTGATATTTTATTGAAAAATGTACTTTTTCCTACATTCGGCCTGCCCACTATCGCCACAACCGGTTTTGCCATTTTTCTCACTCCCATTCCGTAATTTTATAAAGGAAATCGCTGTCGCTGTCGGTCGGTACAACCTTAACTTCAAGTGCCTTTTCCATATCTTCCGTGCTTAATCCGTCAAGAAAAATATCTCCTTCATGACGA
Source organism: uncultured Oscillospiraceae bacterium (assembly GCA_964558655.1). Lineage (GTDB taxonomy): Bacteria > Bacillota > Clostridia > Oscillospirales > SIG627 > RGIG6353. The sequence continues at coordinate 37,791 of CAZLEX010000004.1, forward strand.
AGTGCCGCAGACGGAATAAACAAATGCGTACCGAGATTTTTGCCTTTAAGCTGTTCTATAATATCCGTACCGGTCAAAAGTCCGGATACGGTAACGCTTTCACCGTAAAAATTATTTTTTATAACATAAACATTACAGTCAATATTTTTAAATGTTTCGCAAATCTTTTTGACAAGAAAAGAAATATGTTCACCGGCAGCAACACCGGTAGCCACACTGACACAGCGTTCGGAATCGAAATTTCCACCTTGCTCCTTTAAAAATTCGATTTCGGAAAGTACATCGTTCTGCATAGATCTGATCATACCCACACCGTTTTCAAGCTGAGGATATCCCTCATAATATTCTTCATCGGGAATTTCAAGTCCTGCCGTAAGATAAAACTCATCGGAAACAAACACACACCGTACGCTATATTTTTGAAGAAATTCATCTCCTATCGCATTTACCGTTTCTATAACTTCTTTTGCTTCGTCACGGCTGAAAGGTTTAAGCGGATAAAGACCGTGACGGAATTTGGTAAGCCCTACAGGTACAATCGCAATACTTGTAAGACGGGGAATAAACCGTTCAAGATCTCTGAGGGTTCTTTTCAGATAATCTCCGTCGTTTACCCCGCGACACAAAACTATCTGTGCATTCAATTCAAGCCCGCCGTCATACAAAATTTGCATCTGCTCAAGTATGCGTCCCGCAAAACGATTTCCAAGCATCATACAACGCATCTCCGGATCCGTTACCTGAACCGATACATTTACCGGAGAAATATGCATTTTGCATAACCGATGCAATTCTTCATCTTTCACGTTCGTAAGGGTGACATAATTCCCGAAAAGGAAAGAAAGGCGTGTATCATCATCTTTAAAATAAATTCCCTCTCTCATTCCGTGCGGATTTTGATCGATGAAACAAAAAATACAATTATTGGCACATCTTTGCTGCTTATCCATAAGAAATGTTTCAAATTCAAGCCCGATATCATCGTATTCGCCTTTTTTTATACTTGTGCTGTAAGAAAATCCGTCTGCTCTAATCAATTCCAATTTCAATTTTTTTTCGTATAAATAAAATCGAAAATCAAGTACATCTCGTATTTTGTTACCGTTTATTGAAACAAGGCTATCGCCTGCCATAATGCCGGCGCGCTCGGCTAACGATCCCGACACAACTTTAAAAATTCGAACCACAACAGCTGCTCCTTTTTTGATTTTCACTCTTTACTTACACTCTTGTATAAACCGCCCGAAAGTATTTACACTCAAAACAATTTAACACTGTAATTGTTTATAATTACCGTTTAAAAAAATGTGCCACACCCAAAAAGGCATGGCACATCCTTTGTCATTCAAACCAAGCTTGCGGATTAGTCCTGCTTAATGACTTCCTTGCCATTATAAGAACCGCAGTTTGAGCAAACTCTGTGAGGAAGGTTGTATTCTCCGCACTTTGAGCATACGGACATTCCCGGAACCTTAAGTTTCCACACACTGGATCTTCTCTTGTTCTGTCTTTGACTTGATACTTTTCTCTTCGGTACTGCCATCTTACTTGACACCTCCTCATTCTACTATACTAATAAATCTTTAAACTATCTACTCCTCATCAAAAAAGCTTTCCAAAACCTTCCAACGAGGATCTTTCTCCTGCAAAACACATTTACACTCCGCAACATTTCGGTCAATACCGCAAACGGGGCAAAGCCCGGCACAGTCATCCCGACACAAATGTGACATCGGCAAATTCAGAAAGAAATTCTCTCTGACAAGTTCTGACAGGTTGATTTTCCCTTCTTCAGGGATAATATACTCATCATTGTCCATATTCTCAAGAGTCTCGGCAATAGGCGCCTTTATCCTGTGACGCATTACACGCTCAACGGGTGCAAGGCATCTCGAACAATGAGTGCTGTACTCAACAGTCATTTCGGCATCCAGCTCCATATAGCCGGACATATTAACCGCATGACCTTTGATACAGGCGGGACTCTCTACCGCAATTTGCTCTGCATCCAGCTCGGGTGACAGAACAACATCGAACTTTAATTCACGGATTTCCCCACGGAGCAACCCTGTAACATCTAACAAAGAAGAATTTTGAATTGTACTATCCATATATCCTCCTTCGGTCATGTGCGAAAAACTGCAAAGTACATTATACACATATATGCGAGTTTTGTCAACATTTTTTTGAAAATTTCTTAATTCGCTTCAGAAGATGCTTTTGCTTCCTCAAGAGCAGTCTTAACCTCTTCATATCCGGAAAGTTTCGCTTTTGTGAAAATCTTGTACCCGAAAATCGAAGATTCTACATTTTTAAGTTTCTTAGACTGCATATAATTCGTAACATTAAAAGTCAGCGGGACAATCGGGCATTCGTCAAGAAGCATTTCTTCGGCTTTGTGAAGAAGACTGCATCTGGTTTTGTTATCTCCGACTGTGTTAAAAATTTCATCTATGAGAGCATTGTACTCGGCATTGTCAAAACCTGTAATGTGAGGTGTGCTTGTGTCTGTTGTCTGTTCGATATTGATAACACTACCGCTGTATTCACGAGCAAACGGTGCAAGGAAAGAAAACGCATCTGTCGTAAGTCCCTGATAGTCGATACCCACTACATCAAACTGTCCCGCATACAATGCATTTTGGAAAAGCTGTGTTCCTTTGCCTTCAGTGGAAACTTTAAATCCGAGTTCGCTCCACACGCTCTTGACATATTCGGCAATCGCAATATCGGCTTCGTCTTGTGTATGCAAGATGGTGAACGAATAATCGGACGGATTAATGCCGGATTCCGAAAGAAGCTGTTTTGCTTTTTCAAGGTTGGCCGAAGTATCTATGACATCTCCGCCTACTTTGCGGAAAGATTTACTCGACTTTGCGTCATGAACTCCGTAAGTAACAAGTCCTGTCGCGGGTTTGGTTCCTTTCCCCACAAGCTCTTGTGCTATATAGTCCCTGTCAAGTGCAACACTCAGCGCCTGTCTCACCGACTTATTGTCAAAAGGAGCTTTTGTTGTATTGAAGAGATAAGTATAAGCGGAAAGTAAATCTTCCGTATCTATTTCCTTTTCATATTCATCATACGCTTCTTTGGAAAAAGAACTTATATAAAACAGAAGTCCGTCTTCCCAAGCCTGAAGTCTTTCCTCTTCCGTCTGAGAAAAATCAATCGGGAACTGATACGGTTTTACAACTTTCCATTCCTTTGAATCCCCTTCGGGATCACGCATATATGATGCGTTTCGCTGAAAAGTAACGGATTCCTTACCGGCATCTGTAACGAAATTCTTAATAGTCAAAGGTCCGCTTGATGAAAAATTATCACTGCTTTGTGCCCATGTGCTTTCATTTCCCGAAACAAGATCTTCACGCATCGGAACAAGTGCGGGACTTGCAACGGTTTCAAGGAAAAGATCTTCATCAAACGGTCCGTCAAACTCTATTTTCAAAAGAGTAGACGATTCGGCATATATTCCGAGATCGTCAGCCGTAACTTCTCCGGATTTAAATTCTTTGGCATTTTTTATACCGTAAAGTAAACACGCGGCAGGACTGTTTGTGGACGGCGACAAAACACGACGCCACGCATAAACAAAATCATCTGCCTGAACAAGTCTTCTGTCATCCCAGCTTGTTTCATCGTCAAGCTCGAAAAACATATAATACTCTCCGCGTTCTTCATCTATCTTGGTATACCACTTCTTTGCCAAGCCTTTCTTAACATCGCCGTCATCATCAAGATAAGTAAGTCCCTGATACAAAATTCCCGTGTTAAGAACCGTCTCTGCCTGATAAATCATGGGAACCGGATCGTAGTTTCTTATATTTTTGGAAACATATATCGGAATGACCGCACCTTTGTCATTGCTGTCACGCTTAGAACATCCGGTAAAAACCGAAAGTACAAAAAGTACTGCGAGTGCCAACGCTACTACTCTTTTCATTTAATAACCTCCTGTGAAATGTCCGTAACTTGTTAAATACTTTTCATAATATCTCACCGTCCATTATAACACAAAAGCCTTTTTTTATCAATCACAATTTTAAACTTTCCTCTATTTGCACAATAATTTTTTCGTTATTTTGGCAAAATTAACAACATTTTTTAAAACTACGGTACAAAAAGTACGGATTTTGTATCCGTTTTTTTAGAATAAAGCTTTCACTGCGACAGATTTTCGGCATATAATAACAGCGAGTATGCGAATTTTTACAGCGTGTACCGAATTTTATGCAGAAAGGAGAGCCGTCATGATACAGCGACTTTTATGCCGCCTTTTAGGCGTGTGTCCCGTATGCTGTCAAAAAAGCACATACTGTCAGTCAAATTCTTGTCCCTCATGTTCACAAAGCGGAGAAAATGTTTCCTGCCTGTGCCGAAACGCCGGATGTTCCCCGTGTGACCTTGACGGACATGATATAAGGAATCTCTGCTGGGTGAATGTTCCCATATGTGACTGTGAACTTGATGATATTCCGGAACTTCTTCAAAACGGTTTTGAAGAATGGCGTCTCGATCCGGTTTCCGTCTGTGCAAAATTTTTAAGTTCTTCTGCCGTCCCCTGCGATTTCAAAGGCAAACCGGCATTTTTAAAGTGCAAAAAATGCATTTCCGGCAAAACTTATGTTTTGCTCGGAGTTTCATGCGTCGGAGAAGTTGCATTTGAGCTTGACTCAAAAAAATTTTGTTCAGGCAAAAAAATTTATACTGTGTGTCGGGTATCGTACATTTGCTGACAAAAAAACGGTTTTGCCGAAAAGCAAAACCGTTTTTTATTTCTTATCTTTATGCCTTATCTTTTGAGCCAAGTACATTTACAATCTTATGAGTAACGAGACGGCGTACATTATCCCTTGAAACGGAAAGATATGTTCTGGGATCAAACACTGACGGATCTTTAACGAAAGTTTCCCGTATACCCGCAGTGAACGCCAAACGGATATCCGAATCGATATTTATTTTACATACAGCCATAGAAGCCGCACGCCTGAGAAGATCTTCCGGAACGCCCTTTGCGTCTGCCATAGCTCCTCCGTACTGATTTATGGTATTTACAAATTCTTCGTTTACGCTGGAAGCACCGTGAAGAACAATGGGGAATTCGGGAAGTCTCTTGCTGATTTCTTCGAGAATATCAAAACGAAGCTTTGCTTCTCCCTTGAATTTGTAAGCACCGTGACTGGTTCCAATGGCAATTGCGAGAGAGTCGACACCGGTTCTTTCAACAAAAGCCTCAACTTCTGCGGGATTTGTATACATCGCATCTTCAGCCGACACTTTTACATCGTCTTCAATTCCGGAAAGTTTGCCAAGTTCTCCCTCAACCGTAACGCCGTGTGCGTGTGCATACTCAACAACTTTGCGTGTGAGTGCAACATTATCGTCAAAATCAAAATGAGAACCGTCAATCATAACAGATGTAAACCCGTTATCAATGCAGGCCTTGCAAATTTCAAAATCAGCCCCGTGATCAAGGTGAAGAGCGAAATCAATTCCGGAATCTTCAGCAGCGGCTTTTGCCAACCCCATAAGATATGCAGGCTTTGCGTATTTTCTCGCCCCCGCCGACGCTTGAAGAATTACAGGAGACTTCTGTTCCGCAGCAGCCTCGACAATAGCCTGAATAATTTCCATGTTATTGATGTTAAATGCTCCGACAGCATATCCGCCGTGATACGCCTTGTTAAGCATTTCTTTAGTATTGATAAGTCCCATAACAGACACCATCCTTTTCTTTTTGTTTGATAATTTACATTTATATGATAATATAACTTTGCGGTAAAGTCAAGAAATTAATGCAAAAAAAACCATTTTTATTAAAACTTTAACATTTTTTTGCAAACATACCTCAACTTTAAGCTAAATATGCACAATTTCTTTTGACATTTTAATTATTCTGTGTTAAAATATGTCTGTGACAATCATAAATTTAAAAATAGTGAGAATACGGACTTCCGAAAATGATTATATTAGGCATAGATCCCGGCATTGCGACTGTAGGATGGGGAGTGGTCGCATACAGCTCAGGAGAGTTTCGTTATATCGACTGCGGAATTATTTCAACTCCTGCGGGAATGAGGGTTGAACGGCGACTGTTCCTCATTCATAAAGCACTTTCCGACATCATAAAGCGTTATACCCCGAATGAAATCTCAGTCGAAGAACTTTTTTATCAAAACAATCAAAAAACCGTAATAAATGTTGCACAGGCAAGAGGGATTATTCTCTTTACCGCAGAGGAACATTCCGTCCCCGTTTACGAATACACACCTCTGCAGGTTAAACAGTCTATCGTCGGTTACGGAAGAGCTCAAAAGCATCAAGTTATGGAAATGACGCGAATATTTCTTCACCTCGATAAAGTGGCAAAACCCGATGATGCGTCGGACGCTCTCGCTCTTGCTATTTGTCACGGTCATTCTTCCCAAAGTAAACTTTACGGCATACGCACGATTAAAGATTCGAAAAAAACAGGCGGGTTTTAAAAAATGTACTATTATATTTCCGGGAAAATCGCTTATTTGTCTCAGTCAAAAGCGGTTATTGATGCAGGCGGCATAGGCTACGAAATTACAATATCCGATACGACTCTCTCTCTGCTCAGACGCGATTCTTCCGAAGAAGCTCTTCTGTACACATACTTCAATGTCAAAGAAGATGCACAGGAGCTGTTCGGATTTTACACACTTGAAGAAAAAAAGATGTTTGAACAGCTAATTTCCGTGTCCGGTGTCGGACCGAAAGCCGCAATGTCAATACTCTCAGCCGTTCCGGTTGAAAAACTGATTTTTGCAATTGTTTCAGATGACGCAAAACAAATTGCTTCGGCACAGGGAGTTGGTTTGCGTACAGCCCAAAAAATAATTTTGGAAATAAAAGACAAGCTCAAAAAAGAAGATTTGTCGCATTTGTCCCAATCGACAGCTATTCCGGAAATTTCTTCAAATTCCGAAACATTTTCGGAAGCACTCGAAGCACTCCTTGCTCTCGGATATTCGCGTGCGGAAGCGGCAAAAGCATTGAAAACAAATGCCGGCGAAAACATGAGCGTTGAAGAACTTATTCGAAACGGACTGAAAAATTTGACAAAGTAGGAAAACATAATGAACAACGATTACCGTTACGACGATTCAGATGATTTTGACAACAGGCTTATTTCAACAGCCGAAACCGAAATTGACAAAAATTTTGAAATCGGGGAAAACTCTCTGCGTCCCGTTAAACTTGATGAATATATAGGACAGGAAAAAGCAAAAGACAATCTGAAAATTTTCATGGAAGCGGCAAAGCTTCGGGGAGAAAGTCTTGACCATTTATTGCTGTACGGCCCTCCCGGTCTGGGTAAAACCACCCTCTCGGCAATTGTTGCAAATGAAATGGGCGTAAACATACGCATAACATCGGGTCCTGCCATTGAAAAGCAGGGGGACCTTGCCGCACTTCTGTCAAATCTTTCGGCAGGGGATATTCTTTTTATTGACGAAATACACAGATTAAACCGTTCAATAGAGGAAATACTTTATCCTGCCATGGAAGATTATGCACTCGATATAATAGTCGGAACAGGTCCTGCCGCAAGGTCTATACGCATACCGCTGGAACATTTCACATTAATCGGTGCAACTACCCGTGCGGGACAACTTTCAGCCCCTTTGCGTGACCGTTTCGGAGTGATATTGCGTCTGGAATTATACACGGAAGAAGAGCTTTCACTTATCGTTACCCGTTCAGCGTCTATTCTGAAAATACCGATTGACAATGCCGGTGCACACGAAATTGCACGGCGTAGTCGCGGTACACCGAGAATTGCAAACAGGCTTTTACGCCGTGTGCGTGATTTTGCTGAAGTTCAGGGCAACGGAATAATCGACAAAAAAACAGCCTCAAGTGCACTTACAATGTTGGAAATCGACGATCTTGGGCTTGATAACACAGACAGAAGAATGATTCTGTCAATGATTAAACATTTTAACGGAGGACCTGTCGGTCTGGAAACACTTGCGGCGGCAATAGGAGAAGAAGCCGTTACGGTAGAAGATGTTTTGGAACCGTATCTCATGCAGATCGGTTTTATTGCACGAACTCCGCGAGGAAGAATTGCCACAACAAGTGCATACGAACATTTGGGACTGAAAAAAGAAAATTCATCAGATACCCAAATTTCCATAGACGATTGACTTGTTTCCGTTTCAGAAAGGGAAAATATGGCAAAAGGTAAAAAACAGAAACTTAAAATAATTCCATTGGGCGGAATCGGAGAAATAGGCAAAAACATTACGGTAGTGGAATACGGTGATGACATTATAGTTATTGACTGCGGACTTGGATTCCCGGATGACGAAATGCTGGGAGTCGACCTTGTTATTCCGGACACAACTTATCTTGAAAAAAACGCCGACAAGATTCGCGGAGTTTTTTTAACACACGGACACGAAGATCACATCGGAGGATTGCCTTATTTCATAAAAGATGTAAATGTTCCCGTTTACGGCACAAAACTGACTTTAGGTATCTTACAGAACAAGCTTGTAGAGCACAGATTGGAAAAAGTTGCAAAACTTAATTGCATAAGTGCCGGAGACACGGTAAAACTCGGCTGCTTCTCTGTTGAAGCAATTCGCGTAAATCATTCCATCGCAGACAGCGTTGCTTTTTCCGTAACAACTCCCATCGGTGTTGTTATTTTCAGCGGAGATTTTAAAATAGATGTCACACCTATAGAAGGAGAAATGACGGATTTAACCCGATTTGGAGAACTCGGAAAAAAAGGTGTTTTGGCGTTCTTTTGTGAATCGACAAATGCCGAAAGAAGCGGTTACACTCCATCTGAGAGAATTGTCGGAACAAGTCTTGACGCGATTTTCGCTTCCACCTCAAAAAGAGTTACAATTGCGACATTTTCTTCAAATGTTCACAGAGTTCAGCAAATAATCAATGCTTCCGAAAAATTCGGAAGGAAAATTGCGATAACCGGACGCAGCATGATAAATGTTGTAAAAGCCGCTATGGATTTGGGGTATATGCATATGCCGGAGGGAATGTTGATTGACATCGGAGAAATGAAGCGTTACCGTCCGGATCAGCTCACTCTCATAACAACCGGAAGTCAGGGAGAGCCCATGAGTGCACTTTCGAGAATGGCATTTTCCGGGCACGATAAAGTGAGTCTCGGTGCCGACGATCTTGTCGTTATTTCGGCAAATCCAATTCCGGGAAATGAAAAACTTGTTTCGGGAGTTATAAATGAACTTCTTCATAAAGGGGTTGAGGTTGTTTACAACCAAGTTGCCGATGTTCATGTATCCGGTCACGCTTGCCAGGAAGAAATTAAACTTGTAACTTCGCTCATTAAGCCTAAATTTTTTATTCCAATGCACGGAGAATACAAACATCTTGTTCAAAATAAATCCCTTGCCGAACTTGTAGGAGTTCAGTCGGACAATGTTCTTATACCGGAAACCGGAAAAATAATTGAACTTGACAGAAAATCAATTAAAATTCAAGGGACTGTCCAATCGGGAATTGTCTTGGTAGACGGATTGGGAGTCGGTGATGTCGGCAGTGTGGTTTTGCGTGACCGACGCCACCTTGCTCAAGACGGTATCGTAACCGTTGTCGCGGCAATCGATATAAATGCCGGATACCTTCTTTCAGGACCCGACATTGTATCGAGAGGGTTTATTTATGTCAAAGAATCGGAAGCTTTGGTCGACGAAATGAAGCAAGTTGCTTATGATGCAATCGATAAATGCCTTGATGCCGGTGTAAAAGACGCCAACACATTCAAAACTTCCTTAAGAGACGATTTGACAAAATTTTTATACAGCCGTACCAAGAGAAAGCCTATGATACTTCCGATATTGATGGATTTATAAATAATTTTTATTAATATATTTTAGGAGGATACTTATATGAAAATGATTTTTGCCGTTGTAAACAACGATGACGGAGCTATCGTAAACGCACAGCTCATCAAAGCCGGATTTCAAGTTACAAAGATGGCTTCCACCGGCGGTTTTCTTAAAAAAGGAAACACAACCTTCATCGTAGGTACCGAGGACGAAAAGTCGGAGAAAGTCGTCGATATTATACGCCGTTACAGCAAAAAAAGAACCTACACCACTCCTCTTGATGTCGTCTCTTCGGCAACTCTCGGCGGTGCCGCAACTCCGATCGAAGTAACGGTGGGAGGAGCAACCATATTCATTATCGATGTAGAACACTTTGAGCATATCTGATGAAGTTGTTAGGCAATCGCACAACATTAGAAAATTTTAAAAAAGATTTGGAAAATGCTCGGCTCCCTCACGCTTTTATAATCGAGGGAGTTGAAGGCAGCGGAAAGCTTACGCTTGCACGCACTCTTTCAAGTATGCTTATATGCAAAAAGTCGCCGAATTCATGCTTGATATGCCCCGATTGTATTCGTGTTTTAAACGGCACTCACCCGGATGTATTTGAAATACTGCACCGTGAAAAAACAGGTCAAATAAAAATTGACGATGTAAGACTGATTATTGAACGCTCTCACATTAAACCGTCGGAAGCGGAATACAAAGTCTTTATAGTCGATAACGCTCAAACAATGAATTTGGCGGCACAAAATGCTCTTTTGCAGGTTTTTGAAGAACCTCCGCCGAAAACTGTATTTTTTCTTCTGACAACCGACAGAAATTTACTTTTGAAGACTCTGCTGTCACGCGGAATAATTTTAAAAACGGAAAATTTGCCTAATGATGTCATTGAAAATTTTTTGAGAGAAAAATATCCGGATAAAAAAGATTTTATTTCAAAAGCGATAAAACTTTCCGGCGGAGCTATCGGTGCGGCAGAAAATTTTCTTTCGGAAAACTCTTCTCCGCAAATGCTCTCTCTTATCACGGAATATATGGACAATGTTGCTCAAGGTGCAACTCTTTTTACTCTGAGCAATTTTTTCTCACCGTTTAAAGTATGGGCAAGAGAAGAGTTTATTTCGGCACTCGGCTATTTTTCTCTTGCACTTCGCGATATTTCACTTTGTGCGACAAAAAGCGAGGTTTCTCTGATTTTTTTTGACGACAAAACCGTTGCCGAAAAAATATCCGAAAAACTCGGCCTTAAAAAAACCGTCAAAGCGTTTGATGTCTGTGCCGATATGATAAAAAGAGCAAACACAATAAATCTTGCTTGTGCCATATCCTACCTTAATACATTTTTTGCAAGCGATATATAATAAAGGAAAAATACTATGGAAAACAACATACAGGGCATACCTGAAAAAGATGATTACGAGATAATCGGAATACGCTTTAAAGAAGCCGGAAAAATTTACTATTTTGATCCCAACGGAATTAAATTTCAAGAACATGACGGAGTTATTGTGGAAACAACACGCGGCGTTGAATTCGGCACGGTTGTAATACCAAATAAGACCGTCGGTTCAAATGAAGTTATACAGCCTCTCAAAAGTATTTTGAGACATGCCACCGAAGAAGATATTTTAAAGCATGAAGAAAACACCGCACTTGCAGAAGAAGCTAAGGCGATTTTTGCGGAAAAAGTTGCAAAACATAACCTTGACATGACTCTTATAGATGCCGAATATACATTTGACAATTCAAAACTGCTTTTCTATTTTACATCGGAAAACCGTGTTGATTTTCGCGAATTTGTAAAAGACATGGCATCGATATTTAAAACGAGAATAGAATTAAGGCAAATCGGTGTGCGTGACGAAGCAAAACAAATCGGAGGACTCGGTATATGCGGAAGACCGTTTTGCTGTAAAACATTTCTCTGCGACTTTGAACAAGTATCCATAAAAATGGCAAAGGATCAGGGGCTCTCTCTCAATTCCGTGAAAATTTCGGGTACTTGCGGAAGACTGATGTGCTGTTTAAGATATGAGAACGATGTTTACCGCGAAGAAATTTCAAAAACGCCTAAAGTCGGAAATATTGTTTCCACACCGCAAGGAAAAGGCGTAGTATCGGAAGCAAATCCGCTGGCGGGAATTGTTAAAGTTGTACTTGATGCAAACCGTGAAGCCCTTCCCGTTCTGTTTGTGAGAGAAGATGTAAAAGTTCTTGCAAAAGGAAAAGTTGAAGATGACAGCATGAATGTTGAAATTGAAGAATAATTTTAAATTTTTTTAAAAAACTGTTTTCTTTTATTGACAGTTATGCTATAATAGCGAATGGCGAAAGCTTAGGTCTTTTTGCGTATTGTGCGAAAAGTACCGAAATTGTTAAATCATGCAAAATCAAAGGAGGATACTGAAATGGCTTACAAAATTTCCGACGAATGTATTGACTGCGGCGTTTGCATAAGCGAATGTCCCACAGGCTGTATCAGCGAAGTAGACGGCAAGGCTTGCATCGACGCAGACAGCTGTGTTGACTGCGGAACCTGTGCGTCCGTTTGTCCTGTTGAAGCTCCCAAGGCAGAGTAAGACATATTGCCTAACATGGCACTGTGCCACAGGGAAACCTGTGGCACAAATTTTCAATAAAAGGAATTTTATCTGATGTATAATCCCGAAAATATCCGAAATTTTTGTATTATTGCCCATATTGATCACGGAAAAAGCACCTTAGCCGACAGGCTTCTTGAAATAACCGACACGGTCGAACGGCGTGAAATGGAAGACCAGATTCTCGATAATATGGAACTTGAAAGAGAACGCGGTATTACCATAAAAGCCCGTGCAGTCAAGCTTGATTATACTTCCGATGACGGAAATCAATACACATTCAATCTCATTGATACACCCGGTCATGTCGATTTCAACTATGAAGTTTCCCGTTCGCTTTCAGCCTGTGAGGGTGCACTGCTCGTAGTAGACGCTTCTCAGGGAGTGGAAGCACAAACGCTTGCAAACACATATCTTGCACTGGACAATGATCTCGAAATTTTACCAGTAATTAATAAAATCGATCTCCCTGCCGCTAATCCCGAACGCGTAAAAAACGAAATTGAAGAAATCATAGGTATTCCGACCGATGAAGCTCCTTGTATTTCGGCAAAAACGGGACTCAACATAAAAGATGTACTTGACGCAGTCGTAAAATATCTTCCTCCGCCAAAAACCGATATTTCAAAACCTTTAAAAGCACTGATTTTTGATGCTGTATACGATGCATACCGCGGAGTTATTGTTTATGTAAAAATCGTAGAAGGAACTCTTTCCGTCAAAGACCATATACGAATGATGAATACCGGAGCGGAATTTGAAGTAGTTGAGGTCGGCCATTTGCGTCCGTTCGGTCCGGAAAAGCGTGAAACTGTTTATTCGGGCGAAGTTGCCTACATTACCGCCGCAATTAAATCGCTTGATGATACACAAGTCGGCGATACGGTAACTCTTGCCGATAACCCTACAAGTCAGCCTCTTCCGGGATTTAAAAAAGTTCTTCCTATGGTTTACAGCGGTATATACCCGGCAGACGGAGCAAAATATACAGATCTAAGAGATGCACTTGAGAAGCTCCGTCTAAACGATTCGGCATTGGTTTTTGAAGCGGAAAGCTCTGCCGCTTTGGGATTCGGATTTCGCTGCGGTTTTCTCGGACTTTTGCACATGGAAGTAATTCAAGACCGTTTGGAACGCGAATTTAATCTTGACCTCATTACAACGGCACCCGGAGTTATATACAAAGTAACGATGAAAAACGGCGAAATAAAATACATTGACAATCCGCAAAATTTCCCTTCCGCCGATGAAGCCGAAGAACTTTGTGAACCCATAGTCCGTGCCACAATTCTTTCTCCGACGGAATATGTCGGAGCAATTATGGATTTATGCCAAGACCGACGCGGTACATTCGTCGATATGAAATATATTACAACGGACCGTGCAGAGCTCCATTACAGACTTCCTCTTAACGAAATTGTCTACGACTTTTTCGATGCGTTAAAAAGCCGTACCAAAGGTTATGCCTCTTTGGATTATGAAATGGCAGATTATGAAAAATCAAATCTTGTGAAATTGGATATACTTTTAAACGGTGATACGGTTGACGCACTTTCGTTTATCGTTCATTCGGAAAAGGCATATGCCAGAGCAAGAAAAATTGTTGAAAAACTTAAGGAAAATATTCCCAGACAACTCTTTGAAATTCCGATACAGGCAGCAATCGGCGGGAAAATAATCGCAAGAGAAACGGTTAAAGCAATGAGAAAAGATGTCCTGGCGAAATGTTACGGCGGAGATATTACCCGAAAGAAAAAATTGCTTGAAAAGCAAAAAGAAGGTAAAAAGAAAATGCGTCAATTGGGTAGCGTAGAAGTCCCGCACGAAGCATTCATGGCTGTACTAAAACTCGATGAATAAGGGGTTATACATTCACTTCCCGTTCTGCGATGCAAAATGTCCGTATTGCGACTTTTTTTCCGTACCGGACATGAGAAAAAAAGACGAATATGAAAAAGCTCTTGCAAAAGCTATTCTATCCATGAAAAATCGAAATTTTTCCTTTGACACCGTTTTTTTCGGCGGAGGCACTCCGTCTCTCATGTCATATACAGGTGCAGAAAGAATATTTGACGCAATTCACACCGCATTTCACTTATCTTCAGATGCGGAAATAACTCTTGAAGCAAATCCTTCTGAAGAAAAAATGTTTGAAAACAAGCTCGAATTTTTTAAAAAGCTCGGTGTAAACAGATTAAGTCTCGGTGCCCAAAGTATGTGCAACAACGAGCTTAAAAAGCTCGGACGCAGACATTCAGCGGAAAATACCGTACAGTGCGTAAAAACAGCACGCAGCATCGGTTTTGATAACATATCTCTCGACTTTATGGTACACATTCCTTCTCAAACATTGCAAACTCTGGACGAAACATTGGAAAAAGCCGTCTCTCTTTCTCCACAACATTTTTCTTTTTATAATCTTTCTATCGAAGAAAAAACCGTATTCGGTGCAAAAATAAAAAGAGGAGACAGCCTGGATCTCGCAAAAAGCGAAGATGAAGAACTAATGTGGGAAAAAGTCTGTAAAGTAATGCACCGCGAAGGGTTTAAACACTACGAAGTATCAAATTTTGCAAAACCAAATTACTTTTCACGGCATAATCTCAAATACTGGCGTACCGAAGAGTATTTAGGCGTAGGTGCAAGTGCTCATTCCTATATCGATTCCGTAAGGTATTCATCTCCTAAGAATATCGGTGCTTTCATAAACGATCCTCTTAAAAGAGAAAATGAAGAATCCATAAACGGTTCTCAAAAAGCATTGGAATATATAATGCTGTCACTGAGATTGTCGGACGGAATATCTTTTGATAAGCTTGAAAAGGAATACGGTGTTCTTGAGACAAAATCTTTTTTGTGCCTTAAAGAAAAGCTTATTGAAGCAAAGCTTGCCGAAGAAAGCGAAGATCACTTATTTTTGACCGAATCGGGTTGGCGTGTTTCAAACAGTATTATTTTTGAAGTTCTCTCATCTCTTAATTTAATGTGAAATAAAAAGACTTGCATGTCATTGCAAGTCTTTTTTTATGCCTCTGTAATGTTTTTCGAATATTTTTTCAATTACAAACAAAAGTAAAATCAAAAGTATGAGAAAAGCTATGTAAATCAAATTTTTGATAAAATAATGATTGTTGTTTGAAGAATTAATATAATAAGTTACGGGAAAAATCATCTGTAATGCACGAAAACTCGCCATATCCACAAATACAGGACAAACTATTGCCATAACGCAAACCAAAAGCGGCGAAACTGTCGAAATTATCTTTATCTTTGAAAAAAATAGCCTTTTAATCACCATCGAAAATAAAGTCGAAGAAACAGATAAAAATAAAACGAGAAATAATTCTCTTAAATATGATCCCGACAATCCGGACAGACACAGTGCCGCCGCCGTAAATATACCGGCTGAAAAAGAACATATAAAAACCGAAAAAAATTCCAATGCAAAAACGGCTCTCGGCTTAACTTTGAAAAATCTTCCCGCCCGTACATCTTCGATGTAATACATCGTCCCCGATAAAGCAGCCAAAACCACAACAATTCCCAAAAGTCCCCTTAACGGTGCTGTCATGTATCCTGTTTTGACACTGCCTGCATCGCTTCCGTCAGGATAGGAAAACTCAAATAAAGTGTCAATAGTTCCGTATGAATAATACTTTTCAAAAAGTGTTTCGTCGGATATTTTTTCAAGTTCAGGAACATTATCCCGCAAATAATTTATGAATATCCTCTCTGACACACGAGAATAAAGCGTTCCCGAAAGTTTCTCATGTACAAGCTGCAAAACGAGATTTGGCTCTCTTTCATAAACTGTAACTATATAATCCGAAATATCACGGCTTTGGGAAAAAGTATCGATTCGTTTTTGTATATCACTCGGAAATATCCACGCAGAATCAGCTCTGCCCATTTTTACCGCTTCAATCGCCTCTTTTACGGATACAACTTCAAAATTTATAAGTTTGCTCGACATAATAAGCTCTTGAAAAATTTCCTCAGTTTCGCTTGTCTCAGTGCCGTCAACGGCAAGTTTTATATTTAAAAATCCCCCTTCGTTCTTTTCTGCGGCTCTGAGAGACAATGCAATAACCGGTATCATCATTAAAAGTAAAATAAATGTTGGCTTTTTAAAAAGTCTTTTTGTCATTAAAAAAATCTGTTTTAATTTCATATTTTTCTCCCCGCTCTGTAACATCTCGCAAAATATGTGAGTGAGGCAAAAAGCAATATATAAAAAACCACACCGAAAAATGCCGTATTTACAGCCTGACCTTTTATTGCATTTTCAAGGCATACCCTAACCGTTCCGGACGGAAACAAAGCGGCTGTTTTCTGTAAAATTTTCGGTAAAGAATATACCGGATACAAACACCCCGAAACATATGACATAAAAAGTGTTGTTACAAACTGTAAAAGGACTCCGGTAACAATTCCGTCACTTATTTCAAACAAAAAAAGATTAAAGAAAACAGCGAGTGAAATACACAAAAATGCAGTCGGAGCAAGCGAATAAATCTGAGAGAACATGAATTTTTCTTTCAAAAAGATTATGCCTATGCCAAAAACCACAAGTAAAGTCGGAATGTAACTCAAAACAAAAGCAAAAAATTCACACAGTATCTGCCCTTTGAATCCTCTTCCGCGTGACGCAAAAAGTAGATTAAGAGAACTGTCTTTTCTCACAAAAACAACAGCGTAACCGATTCCGGAAACGAATAAAAAAAGTGATGCAACTCCGCAAGCGGTTGTAGCCACAGTCGATACACCTGCCGATACTCCCGTATATTCCACAGAGTACATTTCAACGCGGCTTATTGCAAGATCTATATATTCAAAATTCACATTATCGGAATGTTCCCGCCTTACTGCCGAAAGTCCGTTCTCTGTCAGAATATCTTCGACGGAAAAAATTCCGTTTTGAGAAGAGACCACCGCTTTCTTCAATATTTCGGTAATTTCGTCTTTAAACATCTCAGTAAGCCCGGAACCACCGGAACCCGTTACATATTTTATCGGTCTGATTGTTCCGTGCATGGCATCTTTCATGAATCCTTCCGGAATCACGACATATGCACTTATCTCTCCCTTAAGCAAAAGATTTTTCGCAGTCGCTTCTTCAACTTCGATTATTTGGACGGTAAATCTTGATGAATCTATAGCAGACAGAGTCTGTAACCCCAATTGAAAATATTTATTGTCAGTATCTCCCGTAACGCCTATTTTCATAGTCGTGTTCAAATCTTCTTCGGTAATTTTTTCTTCTGCAGCCCTAAAAGCAACAAAAAAACTCACAAACAAAATCAGCATTAATGCAAAAATGTAAGGAAAAAATTTTAACAATCTCTTACATTGTGCCGTAAAATAACCAATCATTTATAAACTTCCTATAAGAGCGTCAAGGTCGCCGTTATAAAAATACTTATTAACGGTACCGTCCTTGACAATGTAATATTCATCGCAAAGTTCCATTTCCATAACATCGTGGGTGACAATAAAAACGACACCTCCGAGAGATTTATGCCTTTTCAGATAATCCGAAATATTTTTTTTACATGAAAGGTCAAGTGCCGCCATGGGTTCATCTAAAAGAAGAATCGGAGGATGAGTTGAAACAGCACAACCGATCGAAAGACGCTTTTTCATTCCTCCGGACATTTTATAAACAGGCACTCGCAAGAAATCATTTACGCCCAAAATTGATAAAATTCCGCAATCAAGCTCTTTTTTTAGAGATTTTTCACTGTACCACATACGCAAATTATCAAGTGCCGAAAGTTCTTCAAACAACGGCGTTCCCTGCGGAACATACCCCACAATCTCAGCTCTCACTTTTTCATAATCGAAAAGATTGTGTCCGTCATAAAGAAATTCACCGCTGTCTGCTTTATTTATTCCGGCAAGCACGGACAAAAGTGTTGATTTCCCGGAACCGTTTGCTCCGAGAATCCCTATACACTGCCCGGAAGATGCACTCAAAGAAACATCTTTTAAAATCTGCTTTTTTCCAAAAGATTTTGATACATTTTTTATTTCTATTTGCATTTTAATTCCTTAAAAAATCAATAATTTTTGAAAATTGTTCTATCGTGCCGTCGGAAAGTGCAAGCTTTTTCAGATTTTCAACGACAGCTTCATCGTCAAGATTTTTTATCCAATCACTAACATCGTTTGTCACACTAACCGGAATCGCAATATCTGCTGTCCCGTTATAGATATTTTCACAGGAAAATGAAGTTGAAAAAAATATCGTATTGCCGTTTTTAATATCAAATTTCAGATAAAGTCCCTCATCACCATATTTATAATTTCCTTCAAAAGAAACCATCTTTAAAAAAGAAGTAATGATATTGGAAAGTCCTTCTAAATTTATCAGCTGTGCAATTTCGCTGCCCGGAATTATACTTATCAGTCCGTTCGAAAAATCCTTGTCGAAATCAGATAATTTTATTCTGAAAGCTTTTTTACCGAAAATTTTCAACAGACATTCGGCACTATATTTATCCGTAACCTCTCCCGAAATATTTATTTCGAATATTTCACCGTCAAAATCGCTCGAAAGTGAAAACTTTTGAACGGTTTTTTTACCGTCTTTAACGAAAAAAACGGAAATTTCATATTCGGAAATGTTCAAGTATATACCGCAAAATTCATGGTGTTCATCGACAAAAAAAGCAACATAAGGGTTGGATTCTTCAAATTCATTTAATACGGCGTATAAATTCTTTTTCGCCTTTTTCCAAAAACTTTCAAATCCTCCCTTTTCTCCGAAATAAACACTATAAACCCTTTCTGCAATACCCTTTATTTCGGTATCGTCAAAAAATTCCTCAACAAGTGAATTAAGCTTATCATAATCAAATTCCGTCACCAGTCTCACCGAATTAACCGTCAATTCGTCAACGGTTAAAGGGACCTCTTCTTTTCGCACATTTTTTACACAAAGAAGAATTTTCTGAACCCATTTCGTTAGATTTTTTTCAAAAGCATTCCTGTCGGGCAGTGCATCTTTCAATTCGTCACGGCAAAAAACAGTTTTAACGAAATATCTGTCTATATTTCCAAGCGATACCCACAAATCCGTCATTTCGGGAATGGTAAAAAGCACTTCTCCGTTTTCGTCACACAATATATCAACCGTAAGTACGCTTATGTCGGAAATACAAATTTCAATGTTGGCGAACAACGAAGAATCGGAAATGCCGACACTGTACAAAATACCCGTATTTTCCAATCCTTCAAAGGAAATACTATTTGTATTGATAAATTTTGATGCGGTACCTAACAGTGTTGTTGTATTTTCGCTTATTTCCGTGCAAATCTGTCCTTCGTAAATTCCCTCTTTTTCCAAAAAGCCGAATAATTTTTCATATTTCTCACAAATCCCGTCCGATAAATTTTCCGAATTTTTTTTGCAAACATATGCAAAATAATCTTCATCGGAACCAAAGCGACGGACAAAAGAACCGTAAAAATCAAAAAAAATTGTACAAACGACCGCCGCTGTCACAAACAAGACAGCAAAAACAAGTATTTTTCCCCTGCGGTTTAAATGCTTTCTCGGCTTTTTATCAAAATTAGGTACGGCAAACGAAAACTCACTTTCGTCAAATTTTATTTTACCCATAAAGATTTCCTTCAAAATTTATTACTGTTAGAATTTTAACATAAAACTGTCTATTTGTAAAGACCGTAAAAAAATGTGGCACACCTTTTTACAGTGTGCCACTTAAATAGTGAAAATTTATCACATACTCTCGCTTGCCATTGAAAGCAAATTGCTTATCATATCCTTAAGATCTTTTGAAATATCCGTCTTGTTGATATTATTTAAAATCTTGTTGAAAGAAATTCCCGATGCCCATTCATCTATATTGTCGGCAGAATATACATTGGAAGAGGGTACATCGACTTTCACGGATCCGCTCTTTTGATTTACACTCAAATTAAGTGTCAAAAGATTTCCTTTACTTTCACTCATAACTCTAAGCTTCATTTCAACGCTGTTCGAAGAAATATTCCACTCATATTGCAAATAAGGAGTTCCGAACAGTTCAAAAATTTGACTGAGATCTGTTCCTTTGCCAATGTTATTCCAAAGTTCATCTGTTAAAGATAATTTGATTTTACCGCTCGAGCCGTCCAAAGCAACATCGGAAAACTCTGCAACAAAGCTTTCAGTTCCGTCAACTGTGACTGTATATTCAATATTTTTCTTTTTGGAAATTTCGCCTTTTCCGACAACCTTTAATACTTCATAATCTTCAGACCAAACTGTAACTTCTTCAGCGATTTTACCGTTTGACGAAACAGAAATACACTTAAAGCCATCGCCTTCAAATTCAAAATCGATTCCGCAAAGTTCATTTGAAGCGTTGATATACATTGTAAAGTCAAAAGGCTCATCAACAATAATACTGTCAATATTATCAAGTGCGTCCTGTGCCGACTTTATAACTTCATTCCAATCACTGTCCCAATCGGTGATATCGTTTTCGGGAATTGCCGATACAAAATCGCGAACTATCTTTTCAAGAGTTTCATCGGCGATAAACTCTTTGAGTACGGAACTTACAACAGAACGAACGGTTTCTTCGTCGAGTGTAACATCACAACGCCTAATTTCTTCCGAAACGCCGTTTACCGTAACGGTCACAGTCTCAACTTTACTGCTTGTCAGAGAATCCATAACAATCTTTATGTATCTTTCAAGAACGGATACCGCAACATCTTCGGACGGAAGTGCATTGATTATATCTTCGATATATTCAAAGCTCAGTAACGCCTCTTCGGATATATCAAGAGGATATTCTATCCAACTTGAATTGAGTTCCGGCAGTCTCACATACACTATGTTTTTCTGCATATCGACTATACTCTCAGCACTGACAACAGAAACATTTCCTATGAGAACACCCATAGCAAGCTTGTATGCGTTTTTACCTGTTTCTCCGTCAAAAGAAAGACCTATTTTTTCAAAGCCTTCAAGAGAGACGGAAATACCGCTTGACGCAAGCATCTGTTCTAAATAATCAATAACATCATCACCGATTTCGAGCGACAGTTCACCGGATGCACCCGTCAAATCGGTTGACTTAACATTTTTTAAGTAAGATGCAACAAGATCACCGGTTCCGTCTTTGATTTCTTCTTTAAGGTAATCAAAAACTTCTTCATCCGAAACAGGTTCATCGGATTTCCCTTTATCTTGTTTTACTTTATTATCATCATCATTGCTTTCTTCTTTGTTGCATGAAAACAAAGAAAAGCAAAGAGTCAATGACATTGCAAAAACAAGTATTAAAGCTAAAATTTTCTTTGAAATATTCATAAAGCACTCCTTTAAAGATATTGTATGAAAAACACTCACACCAATATGATATAATAAAAGAGATAAAAAGTCAATACTTTTTTCCTCTTTGAAAGTTGTCAAAAAGATGGGAATTTACCAAAAAATTCGGCACAAGTACCGTGTCTCGCCCTACTGTTTCGGAAACAAAACTCTTACGCTGGTTCCTCCTCCGTCTACACTGTAAAGTTCAATGTGTGCCTGATGAAGTTTTGCGGCATGTTTTACTATAGACAAACCGAGTCCCGTACCTCCGACTTCCTTTGAGTGACTTTTGTCAACTCTGTAAAAGCGTTCGAAAACCCTCTCCCTATATTCCTCCGGGATACCTATACCTGTATCGCAAACAGTTAAAGAAATACTCTCTTCATTCTCTTTTATTTCCACGGATACGGACCCGTTTTCACGGTTGTACTTTATTGCGTTATCCACAAGATTAAAGATAATGCCTTCCAACAGTTGAACAATTCCGTTTATATAACAGCTTTTTCCGGACAAAGAGAGCGTTATTCCGTATCTTTCGGCTTTTGTCTCAAGCAAACTTATTGTTTTTTGAGCAAGGGAAAAGAGATCCACATTTTCTCTTTCGGTATTTCCGCCTCCTTCATCAAGCCGAGAAAGTTTAATGGTATCATCTATCAAATCGATAAGTCGCTGCGATTCCGACCAAATATTTGATAAGAAACGCTCTTTATCCTCTTCTCTAACCATATTGTTCTTTAAAAGTTCGGCATATCCGGAGATTACATGAAGCGGTGTTTTAAGTTCATGGGATACATTGGCGGTAAATTCCCGCCGTATGAAAGCACTTTTTTCTTTTTCGCTTTCACGCAAAATGAGAATTGCAATACTGCATACGGCTCCTTTTTCAAAAAACGGATCGGCTGACAGTTCGTATTCGGAACCGTCTATAATAAGCCCTGTTTCAGAATGTTTGCCGTCTTTTGCACGATTTATAAGTCCCCGTATTGCCGGCGAATGAGAATTTGTTATCAGATTTGTTTTTGACGGCTCTTTTATGTTTAAAAGAGTTTTTGCCGCTGAATTTGAAAAAATTATATTCCCGTTTCCGTCGATGATAATCAAACCTTCGCTCAAAACGCCTACGGTATTTTCAAAAAGAGCGAGAGTTTTTCCACTGCCCTCGCTATCGGATAATTTTTTTCTTTTTTCGATTTTTAAAAAAACAAAAGTCAGAAAAACGGCTGATAACACAAGAGCTGAAACTGCACAAACCTTTAAATCGAGAAGCACAAATAATATTGCCGAAATCAAGAAAAAAAGTGTTGAAACAAACAGTTTTCTCATTGTTTTTCCTCAAGTCTGTATCCGATTCCGCGTACCGTTTCAATGTATTTCCCGCAACCCCCGAGTTTCGTTCTGAGCGTTCCTATATGTACATCAACGGTTCGCGTACCTCCCGGAAAATTATCTCCCCAAACGGAAAGCAAAAGCTGTTCCCTCGAAAACACCCTACACGGTTCCGTCATAAACTTTTCGAGCAAATCGTATTCTTTGAGAGTTAAGTTTATGCGTTCGTTTTCAACAGCGACCGTATGTTCCGAAACCGACAGGGAAAGTTTTCCGACAACGAGCGTTTTTTCACTCAAATCCGGTTTTGAACGGCGTAAAACCGCCTTAACTCTTGAAAGCATTTCCATCATTCCGAAAGGTTTCGTCAGATAATCGTCGGCTCCGGTGTCAAGGCCTATTACTTTGTCATATTCCGTACTTTTTGCCGAAGCGATAATTACGGGAATTTGCGTCCATGCGGGCTTTGAACGGATTTTTTTCAAAATAGAAATTCCGTCCTCACCCGGTAACATCACATCAAGCAAAATAAGATCGGGAATTCGTTTTTCCAATGCTTCAAAAAGACTTTTCCCATCACCGAATCCCTCAGCTTCAAACGATGAAGCCGCAAGTGTGTATATCATAAGGTCGCGTGCCGCATTATCGTCTTCTACACAGAAAATCATGTGAACACTCCTTTACAATTCAAGATTTTAAATTGGCGTTTTTAAGCCTTTTAAGCACTTGTGAAAGCGGTATGACAAGAAATCCCGCAACAAAATTCCCGCATGCGTGTATAATATCAAAATACAATCCGGCACCTATCCAGGCGATCATCGCTTTAAAACTCAAATGGAACATTATCGCCTGAGCGGGAGCGTAAAGCGTTCCGAACAGTATTCCGTGAGCGGCACAGACAAGGGGATAAACCACAGCCCCTGTCTTTAAAGAAATATTTTTCGGAATAAGCATGGCAAATCCCCACAGTATCGTCCATATGTACATATAAGGAATCCACCACATACTGAATCCGGAATAAAGTCCCTGCAAAAAAACATAAATATATATCGGAAAAAGTGCTTTTTTTCGATATACCAGCGTATATGTTACCGTCAGTGCGGCAAGCGGATGAATATTCGGAAGCGGTTCAAAAACGATTTTTGAAATGAGCATAAGGGAGCCGAGCATTGAAAAAACAATGAGTTCCCTAAGCTTTGAAAACCGTACAGACATTAGCCTTTTGTATAAACAGCCTCGTAAACGGCACCTTCTTCAATAGGTGTCTGCGAAACGCCGACATTAAGCATTTCTCCGTCTTTGTAGAAACACCACCAAGCACCGTCTGTATTATAATCGGCACTCTCTCCGTCAACCGTAGTGACAAATAAACCGTATTGGCTTTCTTCGCCTTCTATAAGCTTAAATTCGAGAAGTGCATCTCCGAGATTATCTTCTTTTGTATCAAGAAGAATATCTACTTTACTGCCGTCCGCATGAGTGACTCTTAAAGTATATTTTACATAGCCTTCGCCTCTGTCATTGAGGTAATTATATTTCTTTTGAGGCACACTTGCATCATCGTCGTTATTGTTATCGGGATTAAGAGTGTCCTGCTGTGTGTTTTCGTTATCGGGAGTTTGAGGTGTTTCGGATTTCGTTTTGTTTGTGCAAGCACAAAGAAGCGAAAGCGAAATAAGAATTGCTAATATAAGTGATGTGATTTTTTTCATTATTTTTTTCCTTCTTTCATATTTTATCTTTATATTTTTCCGCCAATTGCATAGCGGATTTCAACAGTGTAATATTTCCTGCCGATTTTGCAAAAGAAAACGGCATATCTCCATGCTGACGATTCCCGAAAAAATCGCCCGGTCCTCTCTTTTCAAGGTCATATTCGGCAATTTCAAACCCGTCTTTTGAACGGCACATAAACGAAAGGCGTTCAAGAGCATCACGGCTTTTCGACGGAGTTATCAATATACAATGACTTTGAGCATTGCCTCTTCCGACTCTTCCGCGAAGCTGATGAAGCTGTGCCAATCCGAACCGCTCGGCGTTTTCAATCGCTATAACCGTTGCATTGGGAACATCAATTCCGACTTCTATTACCGTAGTAGCAACGAGTAAATCGATATCGTGTCCGGCAAACGCTTCCATAATTTCTCTTTTTTCGTCACTTTTCATTTTTCCGTGAATAAGCCCCACACGGTAATCCGACAGTTTTTTTGAAAGCGTTTCGTAAACCTGCTGTGCACTTAACAAATCCGGAAACAGTTCATCGTCGTCCTCTACCAACGGGCATATTACATAACCCTGATATCCGAGAGACAGCTGTTTCCCGATAAAAGAGTACAGTCTGTCTTTTTTTGACGGAGGTATGAGAAATGTTTCTATGCTCATACGCCCCTTTGGGACCTCATCTATTACGGATATATCAAGTCCCGCATAAAGAAACATGGCAAGTGTACGCGGGATCGGAGTTGCCGACATTACGAGAGAATTCGGAGCTTCGGCCATTGACAAAAGTTTTTCTCTTTGAGCCACTCCGAAACGGTGCTGTTCGTCCGTAATTACAAGCCGTATATTTTTTGCGTTTATCCCGCTTTCAAACAGTGCGTGAGTGCCGACGAGAATCAAAGGCATATCCGACAGAAGTTTTTTTTCAAGGACTTTTCTTTCCACAGCCGTTGTTGAACCGGTAAGCAAAAGCACGGGTATTTCATGCTTTGCCATAATTTTCGAAAGACTTTCGAAATGCTGCCGTGCTAAAATTTCCGTAGGAGCCATTATTACGGATTTCGCATGATTTTTCGCCGTCATGTACATTGCCGCAGCGGCAACCACCGTTTTCCCGGAACCTACATCTCCCTGAACAAGACGCTTCATGGCACGACACCGTTTCGCTCCTCCGCCCGTCAAATCGTTTTCTATTTCGTTTATAGCTCTTTTTTGAGCTTCGGTAAGAGTAAACGGAAGTGAATTGCAGAACACAGTGAGATCCGTTTTTTCAAATGAATCCACTATTTGCATATTCTCCCGTTTTATCAGCTTGAGAGACGCAAGTGCAAAGTTAAAAAGTTCTTCAAAAGCGAAACGCTCGGAAGCTTTTTTCGCTTCACCGAGACTAATCGGTCGGTGAATTGCAAAGAAAGCCGACTTTATATCGTAAAACCCTTCATTTTCGAGAATATCGCAGGGCAAAGTTTCCGCAAGCTCTTCCGAAATCAGAGAATCCAAACAAGTGCCGATAAGTTTTGCAATCTTTTTTCCCGTAACCGTTCCGTGATTTGAATATATGGGAACACATTCGGAAAAAGTGTCCGCCGGTTTTTCAAATGACGGCGAAAACATATAATATCCGCCGGAACTTTTGGAAATTCTGCCGAAAAAGAGCCAGTCCTCTCCGACATGAAAAGTTGAAATAAGATACGGCTGATTGAAAAAAACAATGTTGATAAGAGGAGATTCCTCCGAAAGCCTTGCCGAAAATCTTACAATCCTCCGTTTGCTTTGCGTATAAGAAATCTTGGGAGCACTTTTTATACGCAGTATGAATGCGTTTTTCTGTTCCGCCGTGATTCCGTCCAAAGAATAGCGTGGCGTGTGGTTTTCATATATTCGCGGGAAGCGGTAAAGCAAATCATAAAAAGAACATATACCGACATTTTCAAGTGCCTGAGCGGTTTTCGGACCTACGCCCGAAAGCTTTCTTATGCTTATTTCTTTTGTGTTTATCATTTCTTAAACGAATTGATTATTTCCTCGACACTGCCATTGCTTTCGGTGATAATAAACCAAACAAGGTTACCTTCTTTGCCGAAAACGGCATTTTTTGCTATATCGGTATCTTTTTGAGAGTAAAGCTCATAAGTCTGTATCAAATTGCTCTGTCTCGTTTCAAACGCTTTACTCAGGGCATTTGCACTTTCTTCGGATTCTGTTAGAAAAATTCCGACCTCACACAAATCAACAGTTGAAGATGTGAGAAAAACATATGAATCAATTCCGCTGAGAATATCGGAATTTGAAAAATAATACTCGGAATAAAAACCGTCAAGTTCTTTATGTCCGTCTTCCGACGGATTGGTGCAAAACACAGTCGTATTTTCAAACATAGGCAATTCAAGCAACTTTTCGCACATATCGGAAATATTTTCGTTCGTGTAGGAATAAGAAGCATCTTTGCCGGCGTGCGAATCGGGATCTTTTTCGCATGATGTGCAAAGCAAAAGTACGAACAGAAAAATAAGTAAAATCTTCTTCATGATTACAACCTTTCAAAAACAAAGTATTGCATTTAATGCATAAGCCTTACGGTTTGACAAAAATATTTAAAACCTCGTTATATAATATTTTGTCACACGGCTACGAGTCTATTATACCTTTTCGGCACTAAAAATGCAATAGACCTTGAAAAAAATTTTCTTATGTGTTAAAATATAACGACACATATAAGGAGAAAAACAAATATGAGCGAAAAAATCTTAAAAGATGATAAAAAACTCTTGAAAAAAATGAGTCGGTTTTGCTTGCTGTGCTGCTTTGTTTATTTTTCAAGTTATATAACGCGTAAAAGTTACAACGCTTCCATAAAAGCGATAATAGACGATGCTTCACTCGGGTTCAATTCTGTTGATACGGGACTTGCGGTAACGGGAAGTTTTATTACATACGGAATAGGTCAAATCATAAACGGATTTCTCGGAGACAAAATCCGTGCCAGAAAAATGATAACAATAGGTCTCATCGGTGCTTCTCTCTGCAATATAATAATTCCTTTTTGGCTTTCTCCTGCCGGATTTTGCATACTTTGGAGCTTTAACGGTTTTTTTCAGTCTATGATATGGCCGCCTCTCGTCAGAAGTATGAGCGAAAATTTTACGCTTGAATTTTACAAAAAAGGATCAACTCTCGTAAGTGTCGCCTGCAGTATCGCAACTATCGCCATATACCTTCTGGTTGCGTTTTTTGTTGAATTTTTTAAATGGCAATACACTTTTTATTTTTGTGCCGCAATCGGTATCTTAAGTGCTGTTATGTGGTATACGGTTTACGAAAAATATGAAAATCACCCGATTGTCGACAGACATGAAGACTCATCTTCGCCCAATAGCGAACCCACCGTCGAAAAACTTCCGTTTTTAAAAGTAGTTATGATTTCAAGTGCTGTTCCGATAGCTTTGGCTGTCGCTTTTCAGGGATTTCTGCGTGACGGAATAGAAACCTGGATGTCGACTTTTCTCGCCGACAATTACAATATAAACACATCGGGAGCAATTCTCACCGTTGCCATTCTTCCCGTTTTAAGCATATTAAGCTACAGCGTCGGATCTTACTTCCAAAGGAAGACAGGCTGCCCTCTGACCTCGTCTCTTATAATTTGGGGATTTTCCATAGTCTTTTCAGCGATTCTGTTATTGTTTTATCAGTCCAGTGCCGTTATCGGAGTTGTCGGAATTGCCGTGCTTTCCGGAGCTTCTCATGCAATAAATTTAATGCTTACCAGCCGTGTCGGCATATATTACAAAAAGGTCGGATATGTCTCCACTTTTTCCGGGCTTTTAAACTCTTTCACCTATATCGGTGCAGCACTTGCAACTTACGGTATTGCCGAAATCACATCCGAACAACCTGTGAACTGGAGACCGGTAATGTTTATATTTCTGATAGTTTCCGTGTGCGGATTTATACTAAACATCATCGCCCTCCCACGCTGGAAAAAATTCATGAAAGATTAAACTGTGCAGAAACTTTTTCAAATTCTCTGCGAATATTTCGATTTAACATATACAGTGCGTTAATTTGAACAAAAGTGATAAAAAAGCAACGGCAATTTATTTTTTCTTGACAATAACGGATAAATGTATTAAAATTGTAACAGATGTTAAAATATTGTTAATGGCAAAAATTAATGCTGTAAAGAAGGATTAGGTATGATAAAGAAAAAAAGTGAAGTTGAACATTTTGCATCTCCGGTTTTGCTGTTTTTTGCCGATTTGATTATAATAAATGTTTTTTGGCTTTTAATAGCTTTGCTTGAGAAAAATTTTGATTTTTCGTTTTTTTCGTCTTGGAAAGTGTTGCTGATATTGCCCATGAGCTGTGTAATTTTCGGAACCGTATTTTTTGCGGGGCGTGTTTTTCGCATAGCATGGAGCTTTTCTTCGATGAACGATTTCTTTCGCCTTGCTTTTTTTGCGGCATTTTCTCTCGCTCTTTCGCACATTTCCTGTATCGTGCTCAAATGCGGCGTCGTACTCACAAATGTCGGATATATTCTTCATTTTCTCTGCGTGATTGTCGGAATTTGCATGGTCAGAATATCGGTGCGTCATTATGCGTCGAAGATTCGTGCGGAACACCGTCTTGAAATGCTCAAGGACTCGCAAGACGGAATTTACGATTTCGGCAAAACTCTTATAGTCGGTGCCGGAGGCGGAGCACAGAGACTTTTGCGTGAAATACGCAAAGAAGCCTTTTTCGAAAAATGCGATCCCGTTTGTGCCGTTGACGACAACGAAGCCAAAAAAGGCTTTTTCTTAGCAGGTATTCCCGTTGAAGGAAATATATCGGAAATACCTTTTCTTTGCAAAAAATATGATGTAAAAACAATATTTCTGGCAATTCCGTCGCTTTCCGAAGACCGTCGCCGCGAAATTCTTTCTCTTTGCATAGATACCGGAGCAAAGCTTCATACGCTTCCGACACTTGAAGAAATTATGACAAAGGGCGAATCTCCGCTTCTTGTGCAAAAAGTAAAGATTGAGGACCTTTTGGGACGGGAAGCTGTAAAAATGGATTTGGAAAAAGTCATGAGTTATGTCGAAAACAAGACTGTCCTCGTGACCGGTGCGGGCGGTTCGATAGGCTCGGAACTTTGCCGTCAGCTTGCCGCACATTCTCCGAAAAAGCTTATAATGTTCGATATATACGAAAACAGTACATATGATGTTTTAAACGAAATAATCCGTCATTATCCGGAACTTGACATTGAAGCCTTGATAGGTTCCGTAAGGGATTATGACAGACTTGAACAAATATTTAAGTCCCGTCGTCCTGACATTGTCTACCACGCCGCCGCACATAAACATGTACCTCTTATGGAAACAAGTCCGAACGAGGCATTGAAAAACAATGTTTTCGGAACGCTGAATACGGTGCGTGCAGCCGACAGTGCGGGTGTCGGACGGTTCGTTATGATTTCCACGGACAAAGCGGTTAATCCGACCAATGTCATGGGTGCCACAAAGCGTATGTGCGAGATGATAGTACAGGCATGGAACAGAAAGAGCAAAACCGAATATGTCGCCGTAAGGTTCGGAAATGTTTTGGGTTCAAACGGAAGTGTCATTCCTCTTTTCGAAAAACAAATCTCCGAAGGCGGACCTGTTACCGTTACACACCCCGACATAATTCGGTATTTTATGACCATTCCCGAAGCGGTTTCGCTTGTTTTGGAAGCAGGTGCCGAAGCGTCCGGCGGAGAGATATTTGTACTTGACATGGGCGAACCCGTCAAAATTGACACTTTGGCGAGAAATATGATAAAATTATCCGGGTTTGAACCCGACAAAGACATAAAAATAGTTTATACGGGACTTCGTTCGGGAGAAAAACTCTATGAGGAACTTTTAATGGACGAGGAAGGACTTCGTTCCACACAAAACAAGCTTATTCATATTGCACACCCGATAGAATTTGATGAAGATTATTTCTTCTCACGCCTTGAAGAACTTGAAAAGTGTGTATGGGACGATTCTTTGCCTGTAAGAAAAATCATTTCCGAGCTTGTGCCTACTTTCATCACTCCGGAAGAGGCAAATTCCGGAAAAATTCATCAATAAAGAGGGAAAAATATGCTTGCGGAAAATTTTGTAAAAATTCTGAACAGCGATTTATATGTCGGCGTTCCCGATTCTCAGCTTCATGCCCTTTGCGATTATCTTTACGGTAAGTATAAAACAGGAGAAAATCACATAATTGCGGCTAATGAGGGAAATGCCGTTGCCATAGCAGCAGGGCATTGGCTTGCAACAGGACACCCAGCTGTTGTATATATGCAAAACAGCGGAATAGGCAATGCCGTAAATCCCGTAACCTCTTTGCTAAACGAAAAAGTTTACGCCATACCGTGCATTTTTGTAATAGGTTGGCGTGGAGAACCGGGAATTAAAGATGAGCCGCAGCACATATTTCAGGGAGAAAAAACTCTTGATATGCTTAAAACTCTCGGCATTGAATATTTTGTTCTCGATTCGGAAAGCGAAGAGCATTTCCCCGAATGGTTCTTTGAAAAAAAGAAATTGCTGGAAAACGGATCGAGTATAGCGATCGTTGTAAGACGCACAGGTCTGTCAAATCCGGAAAAAGTCGAATACGGCAATGCAAACAGCGATATGATGACTCGCGAAGAAATAATAGAACACATTGTTTGTGCGGCAGGAGACAGTGTAATTGTTTCCACAACGGGCAAAGCTTCACGCGAACTTTTTGAAATCAGAGTACGCCGTAATGAGAGTCACTCGAAAGATTTTCTCACCGTCGGTTCCATGGGGCATGCATCATCCATTGCTTTGGGAATTGCACTTGAAAAAAAGAGCCGTGTTTTCTGTATTGACGGAGACGGTGCACTTCTTATGCACATGGGATCCCTTGCACTTCCCGCAACGCTCAAAGTAAACAACCTCGTTCATATTGTAATAAACAATGCCTGTCATGATACGGTAGGCGGTATGCCCACGGTTGCGGGACAGATTGATCTTGTGGCGATTGCGAAAGCCTGCGGATATAAAAATGCCGTCAGAGTTTTTGACGCCGAAAGTCTTGATAAGGCTCTGTCATCTGCGGCAGAAAGCGAACAACTGTCTTTTATAGAAGTTCTTTCAAAGCCCGGTGCTCGCGGCGATTTGGGCAGACCTACTACAAGTGCAAAAGAAAATCGGGATAGCTTTAAGAGTTATCTCAACAAAATTGATTAGAGGTGACATACAAAGATGAAAGCTTTGATTCTTAATTCCGGTATGGGACGCAGAATGGGTGTCCTTACAAGTGAACATCCTAAATGTATGACGGAAGTATCCAACAGTGATACCATTCTCAGCCGCCAGCTTAAAATGATAAAAGAAGCGGGAATTGAAGATGTGGTTATGACAACCGGTCTTTTTGACAATGTTCTCGTAAATTACTGTAATTCTCTTGATCTGGGACTTAATTATACTTTTGTGAAAAATCCCATCTACGACAAGACCAACTATATATATTCAATGTACTGTGCAAAAGAATATCTGAAAGATGACGATATTCTTCTTATGCACGGGGACCTTGTTTTTGAAAATGCAGTACTTGACAGTGTCCTTGACAGCTCAAAAAGCTGTATGACCGTCAGCACGACCGTTCCCCTTCCCGAAAAAGATTTTAAAGCGGTGCTTTCAAACGGAAAAATAGAAAAAGTCGGAATTGAATTTTTCAACAGTGCCGTTGCCGCTCAGCCTCTTTATAAAATCCTTAAAGAAGACTTTGCGGTATGGCTTAATAAAATATGCGAATTTTGCGAAAACGACAATGCTAAATGCTACGCCGAAAACGCTTTTAACGAGGTGTCCGACGCTTGCCTTATTTATCCTTTGGATATTAAAAACCTTCTTTGTAATGAGATAGATACACCCGACGACCTCGCACTTATAAGTGCGAGAGTTCATCAAGTTGAAAACCGCAGGGTATATATGTGCTTTTCTACGGATATAATCCATAGCGGGCATATTGCGATAATAAAAAAAGCTTCAAGACTCGGCCGTCTTACAATAGGCGTTTTGTCCGATGAAGCCGTTTCTTCTTACAAGAGATTCCCGCTTTTACCGCTGTCCGAACGCAAAACACTTTTTGAAAATATAGTGGGTGTCAGTAAAGTAATAGAACAGAAAACCTTGAGCTATCGCGATGTAATAGAAGAATTACACCCGGATTATGTAGTTCACGGAGACGATTGGTGCGAAGGCTTTCAAAAATCGGTACGGGACGAGGTTGTTTCACTGCTTGCCTCATATGGCGGAATTCTCGTTGAATTTCCCTACTCAAAAAGCGAAAAAATCGATGAGCTTGAAGCTCAGTCTCGTGCAAAACTCTCTATGCCCGATATAAGAAGAGGAAGACTGAGAAAGATTTTGTCCATGAAAAATTACGCCACTGTAATTGAGGCACACAGCGGTATAACCGGACTCATTGCCGAAAAGAGTGCTGTATGGCAAAACGGTAAAAGCTATCAGTTTGACGCAATGTGGGTATCGAGCCTCTGCGATTCAACGGCTAAAGGCAAACCAGATATAGAACTTGTCGATATGTCTTCCCGTTTGCGTACCATTGACGAGATAATGGAAGTCACAACAAAACCGATAATTCTTGACGGAGATACAGGCGGACTTAGCGAACATTTTGTTTATAATGTCAGAACTCTTGAAAGAATGGGCGTTTCGGCGGTTATTATCGAAGATAAAACCGGATTGAAAAAAAATTCGCTTTTCGGAACCGAAGTTGAACAAACTCAAGATTCCATCGAAAATTTCTGCGAAAAAATTTCTGCGGGAAAAGCCGCACAGAAAACCCGTGAGTTCATGATAATCGCCCGTATAGAGAGTTTAATTCTGGAAAGAGGAATGGAAGATGCTCTCACCCGTGCAAAAGCGTATGTCAACGCCGGAGCTGACGGTATAATGATTCATTCCAGAAAGAAATCTCCCGATGAAATTTTCGAATTTGTGGAAAAGTTCCGCAGCAATGACAAAACAACTCCGATAGTCGTAGTTCCGACATCGTTCAATTCCGTTTACGAAGAGGAATTTGTAAAACGAGGTGTGAATATAATCATTTATGCCAATCAGCTCACACGGAGCGGATTCCCGGCAATGCAAAAAACCGCAATAACGCTTCTTGAAAATCACCGTGCTCTTGAAGCGGATGCAATGTGTATGTCCATCTCCGAAATATTAAAATTAATTCCGGAGGAATAAACCGTGAAAAAAGTAATGCTTGTTTTCGGAACCCGTCCCGAAGCGATAAAAATGTGTCCTCTTGTAAAAGAGCTTAAAACAAGAAAGACTGTTGAAACTGTTGTTTGCGTAACGGGACAGCACCGTTCAATGCTTGACAGCGTTCTTGAAACTTTCGGAATTGTCCCTGAGTACGATTTATCAATAATGAAAGAGCGTCAGACGCTGTTTGATGTAACTGTTAACATACTTGAGAGAATACGGGAAGTGCTCGATAAGGAAAAACCGGATCTCGTTTTGGTACACGGTGATACTTCCACCACTTTTGTCACCGCACTCGCCGCATTTTATATGCAGATACCGGTAGGTCATGTTGAAGCGGGACTGAGAACTTACAACATATATTCGCCGTATCCGGAAGAATTTAACCGTCAGGCAGTCGGCATTGTTGCGAAGTATAATTTTTCGCCTACCGAGCTGTCACGCGAAAATTTACTTAAAGAAGGAAAAGATCCGAGCACGATTTTCGTTACGGGCAATACAGCGATAGATGCTCTCAAAACAACGGTCAAAGACGGATATTTTCATCCTGAACTTGATTGGGCAAAAGACTCCCGACTTATTATGATAACCGCACACCGCCGTGAAAATCTGGGTAAGCCGATGGAACACATGTTTAAGGCGATTCGGGCAATAATAGACGAAAATCCCGATGTAAAAGCAATTTACCCGATACATATGAATCCGGCAGTCCGTGAAATTGCATCGAAATATTTGGCAGGGTGTGACAGGATTCATATAATAGAACCGCTCGATGTACTGGACTTTCACAATTTTCTTGCAAGATGCTATATGATACTGACAGACAGCGGAGGCATTCAGGAAGAGGCACCGTCTCTCGGAAAACCAGTTCTTGTCATGAGAGATACAACAGAGCGTCCCGAAGGAATAAAAGCGGGCACGCTAAGGCTGGTCGGCACCGAAGAAAAAACCATTTATGATAATTTCAAACAGCTTTTGGAAGATAAAAACGCTTATCTTGCAATGAGCGAAGCTTCAAATCCTTACGGTGACGGAAATGCTTGCAAAAGAATTGCCGATATCATAGAGAGAAATTGATAAATTTATATAAATAAAGGTGAAATTATGAATAAAAAGAATCAAGACATCGAACTCATTGAAAGACTTATTAAGGTTGGAGAGCAGTTTTCGATAAAAGGATCTTTTTTAAGTTTTGAGCTTATAACAAAAGGAAACATAAACACTACCTATCGGGTAAAATACGACGATCCGAGTTTCGGAATAAAAGAATATGTTTTTCAGAAAGTCAACACCTATGTATTCCGCGAACCGAGACAAATAATGAAAAATATCGACTGCGTTACGGAACACATAAGAGAAAAGAGCAAGGGAACAAAACGACAGACGCTTCATTTTCACCATACTTTGAACCGCGATAATTTTTGGTTTGACAACGACGGAAATTTTTGGCGTGTTTTCAATTATGTTACCGGCTCCGTCACATACCAATTAAGCTCCGATCCGTTTGTCGTATACATGGCAGGAAGAGCTTTCGGTGAATTTCAGGTACAGCTTTCCGATTTTGACGCTTCGGTTCTTTATGAAACCATACCCGATTTTCATAATACCAAAAAACGCCTCGAAAAATTTTTCAAAGATGTTGAACTCGACGAATACGGAAGAGTTTGCAAAGCCCGCGAGGAAATCGAATATATCAGAAACTGCCGTGAAAAAGCAAGTGTTCTGACAAATATGTTAGAGGCAAAACAATTGCCTTTGCGTGTTACTCATAATGATACGAAAATCAACAATGTTTTGTTTGACGAAGAAACGAAAGAACCGATTGTTGTTATAGATTTGGATACCGTAATGCCCGGGCTTGCGGCACACGACTTCGGAGATGCGGTACGTTTTGCCGCGAATACCGCCGAAGAAGATGAAGCTGATACATCAAAAGTTTCTCTGGACCTTGAACTTTACAAAGCATTTGCCGAAGGATTTGTCGAAGCTACTGCCGGAGGACTTGACGATTCCGAAATAAACAGCCTTGCACTCGGTGCATTTACGATTACGGTTGAGCTTGCGACGAGATTTCTCGACGATTATCTCACCGGAGACAAGTATTTTAAAACCTGTTATGAAGGTCATAACCTTGTAAGGTGTCGCTGTCAACTTGCACTTGCTCGTGATATGGAGAAAAAATTTGATGAAATGAACAAAATAGTCCTTGAAACTGCGGCAAAAAAAGGATAAAACGGAGATTTTTTTAAAAAATTGAAAATTTTTCGGCAAACTATTGCCAAAAACAATAAACTGTTTTATAATAATGTACAGTTAAAAATATAATTATATAAAAGGAGAAATAAACCAATGGCAGTAAAAGTAGCAATTAACGGCTTCGGTCGTATAGGCCGTCTCGCATTCAGACAAATGTTCGGTGCTGAAGGATATGAAATCGTTGCAATTAACGATCTCACCAGCCCCAAGATGCTTGCTCATCTTCTCAAATACGATTCCGCACAAGGCAGATACGCTCTTGCAGATACCGTAAGTGCAGATGAAGAAAACGGTACTATCACCGTTGACGGCAAGGTTATTAAAATTTACGCTGAGAAAGATGCAGCTAATCTTCCCTGGGGAGCACTTGATGTTGATGTTGTTCTCGAATGTACGGGATTTTATACATCTAAGGCAAAGAGCCAGGCACACATTGATGCCGGAGCAAAGAAGGTTGTTATTTCCGCACCTGCCGGAAACGATCTTCCTACCGTTGTATTCAGTGTAAACGAAAACACTCTTACAAAAGACGATACAATCATTTCCGCCGCATCTTGTACAACAAACTGCCTTGCACCTATGGCAAAGGCTCTTAACGATTACGCTCCCATTCAGAGCGGTATCATGTCCACAATTCACGCATTTACCGGAGACCAGATGGTTCTTGACGGTCCTCACAGAAAAGGCGACCTCCGCCGTGCCCGTGCAGCTGCGGTTAACATCGTTCCCAATTCCACAGGTGCCGCAAAGGCTATCGGTCTTGTTATTCCCGAACTTAACGGAAAACTCATCGGTTCCGCACAGAGAGTACCTGTTCCCACAGGTTCTACCACAATACTCGTTGCAGTTGTTAAAGGCAACGATATCACAAAAGAAGGAATCAATGCCGCTATGAAAGCCGCATCTTCCGCATCTTTCGGTTACACCGAAGAAGAACTTGTTTCTTCCGATATCGTCGGAATCACTTACGGTTCTCTCTTTGACGCAACTCAAACTATGGTTTCAAAGATTGATGACGATACCTATCAGGTACAGGTTGTTTCTTGGTATGACAACGAAAACTCCTATACCAGCCAGATGGTTCGTACAATCAAGTATTTCGCAGAACTTAACTGATTTTAATTAATTGAAAAAAGCCTAACGGCAAAGAATTTTGCCGTTAGCTTTTTTTGTATAAAGTCACTCCGTCCCATATTTTAAGTCAAAAAATCAAAAAAAGCACTAACACATCTTTACTTTTCGGCAATTCTGTGCTATTATAACTGAAAATATATAAAACGACGGCGAAAACAGTTTAAATTTCGGAGAGTTTGTATGGATATAAACATATATGAATTGCACGAAAATTGTTACGACGAACTGCCTATCATACTGAATAAATGTACAAAAGTTCAAACAACCGATACTTCCTTTCATTTTAACTGGCACGAAAGTATAGAAATTATTTATGTTGACGACGGCTCCGGCACTGTTATATGTGATTTTGAAGAAACTCAGGTAAATCGCGGCGATATTTTTGTCATAAATTCAAATGTTTTACATGCCTTTAAAACCGATACACACATGAGTTTTTATTATTTAATTATCGACAGCAATTTTTGCAAAACAAATTCCGTCGATGTTTTTCAAATTCTTTTTGAAACCAAAATTTGCGACAGCCGTGCGGTCACAATGTTTGAAACAATATTGCGTACGGTAAATAACAAAAGCGGTTTTTATGTCGCTAAGGTCAGAGCCAGAGTTCTTGATTTTCTTGTGTTTCTTTGTGAAATGTACTCAAAAACGGCTGATAAAACAGAAAACCGTTACAGTAAAAATTTCGATTACATAAAAAAATCAATTGTATATATTCGAGACAATATCGGCGATAAAATTACGGTGGATACACTGTCGCAAATTTCAGGAATGAGTAAATACCATTTTATTCGCGAATTTAAACGAATTACTCATTATACCCCGATTATGTATATAAATTCCGTCAGAATTGAAACTGCGAGAAAACTTATTTCGGGAGGAAAATTGACTATCAAAGAAATTTGCGAACGCTGCGGTTTTGATAATTTGTCTTATTTTACAAAAATTTTTAAAAGATATACCGGCATAACTCCGTCTCAAATGAAGCTTGAAACAGCAAACCGAAAACACAAAGATTAAAAAATTGACACCGAAAGCGTCAATTTTTTGTTTTACCATAAACCAAAAAGCGATAGCCTTTGAATCGGCATAGCCGTCATTGTCATGCGGCACGACCAGTTTAATGAACAATGTTCTCTCAGACGAAAGGTTTTTCTTGTATCGGCAGTTATTGAATTTTTTAACCTACATTGTTGATATAGAGTAAGATTTTACTTTACGCAAACAAAAAACGGCACTCGATTGAATGCCGTTTTTGTATTCACACGGAA
>CAZLEX010000005.1:0-62892 GCA_964558655.1 uncultured Oscillospiraceae bacterium
CGTGAAGTGATCTGTTTTCTTTTTCGTCATTCGGACGAGTAACCTTTATTTCGGTTGCGGTAATTTCTACCGACATTGCGTTGTGTACAGCCTGTGAAAGCTTTCCGTTAGGTCCTTCAACGGTTATTACACCGTCATTGAAATTAGCCTTAACTCCGGCGGGAATAGCAATTGGCTGTCTACCAATTCTTGACATATTCTATTCCTCCTTACCAAACATAGGCCAGCACTTCGCCGCCAACATTTTCTTTTCTTGCGTTTTTATCGGTCATAATACCCTTGGGGGTCGAAATGATCGCGATACCGAGACCACGCATAACACGGGGCAATTCATCACAACCTGCGTAAATACGCAAACCGGGTTTTGACACACGGCGAAGTCCGGAAATAATTCTGGTCTTTCCCACACCGTACTTAAGTGTCACACGGATTATGCCCTGCTTATTGTCCTCGATTACTGTGAAACCTTTGATATAACCTTCATCGACAAGTATCTGTGCTATTGCTTTTTTAACATTCGATGCGGGGATATCAACAGTCTCGTGCTTTGCCGAGTTTGCATTACGAATTCTTGTAAGCATATCAGCTATTGCGTCTGTGATTTGCATTATTAATTCCTCCTTAAGAAATCAGTTTGCTACTTGGCATTGCCTTTCGCACTTAATAACTTATTGCACCGCACAAATGCGGAACAAAACTTTTTTACCAGCTTGCCTTTCTTACACCGGGTATCTGTCCCTTGTAAGCAAGCTCTCTGAAGCATATACGGCAAACTCCGTATTTACGAAGATATGCATGAGGTCTTCCGCAGATCTTACAGCGATTATACTCTCTTGTAGAGTATTTTTGAACCTTCTGTTGCTTCAAAATCATTGACTTTTTAGCCATACCTATCTCCTCCTTACTGCTTCATAAAAGGTGCGCCCATCATGGTAAGAAGCTCGCGTGCTTCTTCGTCTGTGGTGGCACTTGTTACAAAAATAATATCCATACCGCGAATTTTATCGATCTGGTCATACTGTATTTCGGGGAATATCAGCTGTTCCTTGAGACCGAGAGAATAATTTCCTCTGCCGTCAAAAGCATTGGGGTTAATTCCCTTAAAATCACGAACTCTTGGAAGTGCGAGATTGAAAAGTCTGTCAACAAACTCATACATCTTCTCGCCTCTTAAAGTTACCTTTGCACCGATTTTCGTACCGGCACGAAGCTTAAAGTTAGCTACCGATTTTTTTGCGACAGTCGGAACTGCTTTCTGACCGGTTATGGCAGAAAGGTCCTCGATTACGCTATCAATTACTTTGGCATTCTCTTTTGCTTCACCTGCACCGACATTGACTACAATTTTTTCCAGCTTAGGTATCTGCATAACGCTCTTGTAATTGAACTTTTTCATTAATTCGGGAGCAACTTCGTTTTTGTAAATTTCTGCAAGTCTTGCCATTATTCTCGTCCTCCCTATTAAAGTGTCGTGCCGCATTTTTTGCAAACGCGCACTGTCTTACCTTTTTCGTTCTTGTGTCCAACTCTTACACCTTTATCGCATTTCGGGCAATAAAGCTGTACTTTGCAAGCGTGAAGTGCACCTTCTACCTTAACAATGCTTCCCGCTTCGCCTTGACGGCGCGGCTTAACATGCTTTGTTACGATATTCGCTCCTTCGACTATTACCTTACGCTCTTTGGGAGAAACCTCAAGAACCTTACCCTTTGTTCCCTTTGAGTTACCGGAAACAACGATAACGGTATCACCTTTTTTTACATGAATAGTATTCATTTTCTACCCTCCAGATTAAAGTACTTCGGGAGCCAAGGACAAAATCTTCATATAGTCCTTTTCACGAAGCTCTCTTGCTACCGGGCCAAAAATACGAGTGCCTTTGGGAGTCTTGTCATCTTTTATGATAACTGCGGCATTTTCATCAAACTTAAGATATGAACCGTCAGCTCTTCTGATTCCCTTAACGCTGCGGACGATAACCGCTTTTACGACTTCGCCCTTCTTAACCGCACCGCCCGGAGCAGCTTTTTTAACAGATGCGACAACTATGTCGCCTATGTTGGCATAACGTCTGCCTGTACCGCCAAGCACACGGATGCACATTAATTCTTTAGCGCCGCTGTTATCGGCAACCTTCATAAGGCTCTGCTGTTGTATCACTTTGTGTATCCTCCTTTAACGGTATTTTATTTAGCTTTTTCTACAATTTGCACGAGACGCCAATTCTTTTCTTTGGAAAGCGGTCTTGTTTCCATAATCATAACTTTATCACCTACGCGGCATTCGTTATTTTCGTCATGTGCTTTAAATTTCACAGTCTTCTTAACTATCTTTCCGTAAAGAGAATGTTTTACATTATCCTCGATTGCAACAACGATAGTCTTGTCCATTTTGTCGCTGACTACTTTGCCTACACGAGTTTTTCTGAGTGCTCTTTCTGTATTCATAATCTATTCTCCTTCCGCTTAATTTTTGCCTTCGGCAATTTCTTTCTCACGAATAACCGTCATGATTCTCGCAATGTCTTTCTTTGTCTCTACTATTTTGTGAGGATTATCAAGCTGGTTGATAGCGTGCTGAAAACGGAGATTCAAAAGGGCTTCTTTCTTTTCGCTTAATGTTGCTTTAAGCTCTTCGGCAGTTTTATTTCTTATATCTTTAGTATTCATTCTGCTACCTCCTGAGCTTCTTTCTTAATAAATTTGCACTTTATCGGCAACTTGTGTGATGCAAGACGCATAGCTTCTTTTGCCTGCTCTTCCGTAACACCGTCCATCTCAAACATTACGCGTCCCGGCTTAACAACCGCTACCCAATATTCCGGCGAACCTTTACCGGAACCCATACGGGTTTCAGCAGGTTTTTCCGTAACGGGCTTGTCGGGGAAAATCTTTATCCATACATTACCGCCACGCTTTGTATAACGCGTCATAGCAATTCTGGCTGCTTCAATTTGATTTGATTTGATCCATGCCGGCTCTTCGGCAACAAGACCAAATGAACCGTAGGTAAGTGTATTACCGCGTGTTGCACGTCCTTTTAATCTTCCGCGTTGAACACGGCGGTACTTAACTCTCTTAGGCATTAACATTTTTCTTTCCCCCTTCTCTGAACGAACGCTCTCTGCGTCGGGGTGCTTCTGTTCTTGCCGGCTTATTTGCCGATGCCGCAAGAACTTCTCCCTTGTAAATCCATACTTTAATGCCTATCTTACCGTATGTGGTGTTTGCTTCCGCAAAACCGTAATCGATATCGGCACGAATTGTCTGCAGAGGAATAGTTCCTTCATGATAATGTTCGGTACGGGCAATCTCCGCACCCGCAAGACGACCGGAAGCCGAAACCTTGATACCTCTTGCACCAAGTTTCATTGTTCTTCCGATGCACTGCTTCATAGCT
The DNA here is from genome assembly GCA_964558655.1 of uncultured Oscillospiraceae bacterium. Classification (GTDB taxonomy): domain Bacteria; phylum Bacillota; class Clostridia; order Oscillospirales; family SIG627; genus RGIG6353. The sequence goes on from CAZLEX010000005.1 coordinate 3,400, forward strand.
CGTCTGAACGCAATTCTCTTTTCGAGCTGCTGTGCAATATTTTCCGCAACAAGCTGTGCGTTCAAATCAGGATTCTTTACTTCGTTGACATTAACCGAAACCGGTTTGCCGAGGAAGGTCTCAATATCCTGTCTGAGCTTTTCGATTTCAGCACCGCCCTTACCGATGATCATACCGGGCTTGGCACAGTGAATTAAAACTCTGACTCTCGCACTGTCTCTTTCAATTTCGATTTTCGGAACACCTGCGAGTTTAAGCTTTTCTTTAAGATACTTCCGCAAATTGTAGTCGGAAACGATTGTATCTGCAATTTCCTCATCTTTTACGAACCATCTTGAATCCCAATCTTTGATTACGCCGACACGGAGACCGTGCGGATTCACTTTCTGTCCCATAAAACTCGTTTAACCTCCCTTTCCTTAGTCTCTCTCTTTTACTGCAACGGTAATGTGACAAGTCCTCTTAAGGATTCTGTCAGCTCTTCCCTTTGCACGAGGCATTATTCTCTTCAATGTTCTTCCCGGTGTCGCATAGCACTCGGAAACATAGAGCTTGTCTTTATTCATGCCGTAATTGATTTCAGCACTCGCACAAGCCTCATTTATAAGTTTAATGATATACGGAGATGCAGCTTTGGGCGTATTCTTGAGAATTCCCACTGCAAGCTTTGCATCTTTGTTTCTTATAAGGTCAAGCACGATCATGACTTTTCTCGTAGAAATGCGAATGTCACGACGGTATGCCTTTGATACTGCTTGTTCTGCCATGCAGATCCTCCTTTCGCGGTTGTTATATGTTACCGCGTTTTCCTAATATATTAGTTGTTAGATGTCTTGGAGCCTGAGTGACCTTTAAAGGTTCTTGTCAGAGCAAATTCACCAAGTTTGTGACCTACCATATCCTCGGTAACATATACCGGAACATGCTTTCTGCCGTCATAAACCGCTATCGTATGTCCTACGAACTCGGGGAATATCGTTGAAGCACGAGACCAGGTTTTTATAACCTTCTTCTCTCCTGCTTTATTCATGGCTTCAATTCTGTCGTAAAGTACCTGTTGTACAAAAGGTCCTTTTTTTACGCTTCTGCTCATAAATTTTTCCTCCTTTCGATAACAGCTTATTTGTCATTGCGACGCTTAACTATGAACTTATTGGTGCGGGCTTTCTTATTACGCGTCTTGTAACCGAGAGCCGGCTTGCCCCAAGGTGTAACAGGACCGGGACGACCGATAGGTGAGCGTCCTTCTCCACCGCCGTGAGGGTGGTCAACAGGGTTCATAACAGAGCCTCTGACAGTAGGACGGATACCGAGATGACGGGTTTTACCCGCTTTTCCGCGTTTAACATTTTCGGCTTCTACATTTCCTACCTGACCGATTGTAGCTTTACAATCCATACGGATAAAACGAACTTCTCCCGAAGGAAGTCTAACCTGTGCAAGTTCTCCTTCTTTCGCCATAAGCTGTGCACTGCTTCCGGCAGTTCTTACAAGCTGAGCACCTTTTCCGGGATAAAGCTCAATGTTGTGGATAAAGGTTCCTACCGGAATGTTTGCTATGGGAAGCGTATTACCCGGCTTTATATCAGCTTCGGGGGAAGAAAGTATTACATCTCCGACTTTCATGCCGACGGGAGCTATTATATAAGCCTTCTCGCCCGTTTCATACTGAATAAGAGCGATATATGGGTTACGGTTCGGATCGTACTCTATGGCGAGTACGGTTGCCGGAGAAGAATTCAGTCTCTTGAAATCTATAATTCTGTACTTCTTCTTATTTCCGCCGCCTCTGTGACGAACGGTAATTCTACCAAGATTGTTACGGCCAGCGTTCTTTTTAAGTTCAACAATGAGGCTCCTCTCGGGAGACTTCTTTGTTACTTCCTCAAAAGTGGGAACGGACATTTGTCTTCTGCCGGGAGTTGTGGGTTTATATACTCTTGTAGCCATTTTTCACTCCTCCTTGATTACATCATTCCGTCGAAGAACTCAATAGTCTTGGAATCGGGTGTAAGAGTGACAATGGCTTTTTTCCATTCGCCCGTCTTACCGAGATGAACACCGAGTCTCTTTGGCTTCGACTTCATGTTAATGGTATTCACAGCCGCAACCTTTACCTTAAAGATTTCTTCAACGGCATTTTTAATTTCGATTTTGTTGGCATCCTTGGCAACCTTGAAGGTATACTTTCTGTCAGCCAACCCTTGCATACTTGCTTCTGTGATAATAGGCTTAATAATTATATCGTAGGATGTTCTCATTTAGCATATACCTCCTCGATTTTTTCAACTGCAGACTTTGCAATTACAAGAGTATTTGCATTGAGGATATCATATACATTCAAGTTGTTTGCGAGAGTGGTTTTCACACCGGGAATATTGGCAAACGACTTAACAATCATTTTATCGTTCTCAGGAAGAACCACAAGAGCTTTTCTGCCTGCCTCTATTGCGGTAAGCATATTAACCATTGCGCGTGTTTTGTATTCGGTTGCGGTAATAGCATCAATAACTTTAACCTGACATTCCGCAGCCTTTGCTGAAAGTGCACTTCTGAGAGCAATCGCACGAACTTTCTTGTTCATGGAAAGTCTGTATTCACGAGGCTTGGGGCCCAACGCAATTCCGCCGTGCGTCCATTGCGGAGAACGGGTAGAACCCTGACGAGCTCGTCCTGTACCTTTTTGTCTCCACGGCTTCTTTCCGCCGCCGGAAACTTCGGCACGAGTAAGAGTAGACTGTGTTCCCTGTCTTTGATTTAAAAGATAGGTACGAACCGCTGCGTGAAGCACCGCCGCATTCACTTCAGCTCCGAACAGAGCGTCATTAAGTGCAATTTCGCCTGTTTCCTTGCCTGTCATATCATATACTTTTACACTTGGCATTTTATTTCCTCCTTTCTAAAGTTACGCCTTTACGGAGTTGCGAATGAAAACTATACCGCCGCGTGGACCGGGAACGGCACCCTTAACGGCAATAAGATTTTTCTCCGCATCAACCTTAACGACATCGAGGTTTTGTACGGTAACTTTTTCATTACCCCACTGACCTGCCATCTTTTTGTTTTTGAAAATTCTCGCAGGGTCGATAACACCCATTGAACCGGACTGACGGTGAATCGGACCGATACCGTGTGTGTGACCGAGCATGGAAAGATTCCAGCGTTTGATAGCTCCGGTATAACCGTGTCCTTTGGAGGTGCCGGTTACATCGATTTTATCGCCTTCCGCAAAGATGTCAGCCTTAATTTCATCTCCTATGCCGTAAGCGGAAATATCATCGAGACGAAATTCTTTGAGATGTCTCTTTAAGGTCACATTTGCCTTTGCAAAGTGTCCCTTGATAGGTTTTGTTACCTTCTTTTCGGTAACATCAGCAAATCCGAGCTGGATTGCATCATATCCGTCGGTTTCAGCGGTCTTTTTCTGCACTACGGTGCAAGGACCGGCCTCAATGACGGTTACCGGAACAACAGTTCCGTTTTCAAGAAAGATCTGCGTCATGCCGATTTTCTTGCCGATAATACCTTTTTTCATATTTTCCTCCTAATTATTGGTTGAGCATTCGCCCAACTTGACTAGTTTTTTGCCGTGTTAGCAGATTGAATTAAAAAACTTTGAGTTCAATCTCAACACCGGCGGGCAGTTCGAGACTTGTAAGAGCTTCAACAGCTGCTTTCGACGGCTTGATGACATCAATAAGTCTCTTGTGTGTACGCATTTCGAACTGTTCACGCGAATCTTTGTACTTGTGAACCGCACGAAGAATTGTCACAATCTCTTTGTCAGTCGGCAACGGTATGGGACCGGATACCTGTGCACCGTATCTCTTTGCCGTCTCGACGATTTTTTCGGCGGACTGATCAATGAGCGTGTGATCGTAAGCTTTAAGTCTCACACGAATTTTTTCCTTTGCCATGAATTTTGCCTCCTTAAAAATTTTTTAATTTTTAGGGCAAGCTAACCGAACACTGTGCCGGGTGTTTCGCAAGTACCCGATAAAAAAGGATTTTGAAAAGCTCAAAATCCGAACGCACACCTCAACCTCACAAGAGTTTCAGGTAATCGTAACGGTTGCAACCCGGTGCGTCCGACCTTTATATATAAATAAGGAAGAGTTCACCAAAACCGTAACGAAATATGTCAGTTGTACTGTCGCCCGTTTTCCGGACATACTCTGCGGAAATTACCTGCCACACGGCAGCAACCTCCCGCTTCTTCGCATATCAAGCTTTGACAGTGTACCACATCTTTAAAATAATTGCAATACTTTCCAAACAAAAAAATCAAATTTTAAAATATTTTACAAATTGTTCATAAATTTCTTTGCGTTTTTTTTGAAAAATCAAGTTTTAAATTTAAACTATTGACAAAACTCCTGTTTCAAGTTATAATGTAACCGTTATTGTTGTATATTTTATTTTGTATTTTCATAGGAGTTTTACAATGAAAAAATTTACTTTGTTTTTATTCGTATGTCTTACCGCTTGTTTGCTTCTGTTCACCTCGTGTTCGTCAAAAAATATCAAAGTCACCGTAGTAGGTCCGAATGATGAAATACTCTGTGAGCAAACGGTAAAGCTTGGAGCTGACAGTGAAACATCGGTTGAAGGGAAAAACACTTTTGCCATCGATTTACTCGAAGCGGCTTTAACTCAGGCGAATATTCCTTACAATATCAACAAATCCGATGTTGAAAATTATGCACTCACCAATGTTGGCGACATCGCATGTGACGAATATCACACATTCGCATATTACATAAAACATTCGGGCAAATCGGAATTTGAAAAGTCAAATCTTTCGGCAAATTACGATTTTATAGAGTCCGGAGAAGAAATCAAATTTGTGTATGAATCACTTCAGTAAAAAATGCCAGCGATTTTCGACAATATCGCATAAATAGTTTCTCAAAATACGGTGTACACTCAATAATGTGGTACACCGTATACTTTTTTATTTCTCGATAGCAAACAAAAAAAACAAACAGCGGCAAAGCCATCTGCTTCGCTGCTGTTTGTTATTCAGGAAAAATATATATTGTTTCTCAGTGCTTCAAGCATTATTGTGGCACTGTTTAAATTCGTGGCAAGCGGAATTTTCTGAACATCGCCAAGACGCAAAAGTGCGGACACATCGGGTTCATGAGGCTGTGCTGTAAGCGGATCACGCAAAAAAATCATTAAATCAAGCATACCTTCGGCCAGCATCGCACCTATTTGCTGATCTCCTCCGAGAGGTCCGCTCTTCATTCTGTGGACTGACAATCCGGTTTCTCCCATAATGAGAGTGCCGGTCGTGCCGGTTGCATAAAGTTCATGAAGTGCCAGGACATCTTTATATTTTTTCGCCAACTGTATTATTTCGTCTTTTTTCTTGTCATGTGCAATTAATGCTATTTTCATTTTTTCTCCTTGATTGATATATTGATTACTGTCTTTTATCCAAATAATATGACAATATTCTACCATATGTTTTATGATAAATCAATAAATATTTTTATTTTTACATAAGTTTTACGCAAACGGTTGTAAAATCATTACTTTTTTGATATAATTACAGTGTAATTGTTTTTTAAAAGGAGATTTTATGATTTTTTTAACTAATGCCGAAAACATTTCCGAAAAAGAAGTGCAGCGTGTTGCCCAGACTAATATCAACGAGTGGAAAGAAAGTATTTTTTGCACAGATGATGAAGCAATGCAAATAGACGCCATGAGTAAAGACGAAAAAATATCAAGTTTTACAAAACTGATTAATTTCGGAACTGCCGGTTTACGAGGAAAAATGCTTCCAGGATTTTCAAATATGAATAAAACAACCGTAGCACTTGCAACATACGCACTCGGAACGCTTGTTTTGCAAGATCGAGGTCAGAATGACGGAATTGTAATTGCTTGCGATTCGCGAAATAATTCGGATACATTTTCACGCATTTGTGCATCGGTGCTCGCAAATATGGGAATTAAGGTATATATTTTCGATTCTTTGCGTCCGACGCCTGAACTTTCATTTGCAATCCGCTATTTGAAATGCCGTGCCGGAATTAACATAACCGCGTCTCACAACACCCGCGAATACAACGGATACAAAGTTTATTGGAGTGACGGAGCACAGTTGCCGCCGGAAAATTCCAAAAAGATTTCCGAAATTATTCCCTCTTTGAATATAAAATCAATAGAATGTCCCGATTTTGAAAAACTTGTTTCGGAAAACAAAATAACAGTTGTTTCAAATGATATTGACGAAGAGTATATTAAAAATGTTCTTTCACAGCTTCTCGACGCCGATATGATAAAAAAATCGCCGAAAGATTTGAAAATTCTTTATACATCTCTTCACGGTGCCGGATATAAACTTGTTCCCGAAGTCCTTTCCCGTGCAGGATTTGAAAATGTTTCAACAGTCAAAACACAAATTGTTCCGGACGGAAACTTTCCGACGGTAGAAAAACCTAATCCGCAATTTATCGAAGCTTTTTCCGAAGCAATCAAACAAGCCGATGACTGTGACCTGATAGTTGCAACCGATCCCGATGCAGACCGTATGGGAGTGGCTTTAAAAAATACAGCCGGTAATTTCATAACATTAACAGGTAATGAAATTGCACTTATTCTTTTGGACTACATTATCAGAGTGAAAAAAGAAAATAAAACAATGCCCGAAAATCCCGCCGTTGTTAAATCGCTTGTTTCATCAAAGCTCGCCAAAGTCATGTGCGAACAAAACGGAATAAAAGTTTTTGATGTTTATACCGGATTTAAATATATAGGCGAAAAAATAAAAGAGTTTGAGCAAACATCTTCCAACACATTTCTTTTCGGATTTGAGGAAAGCTACGGATATCTTGCAGGGACATACGCCCGTGACAAAGACGGTGTGCTTGCCGCAATGCTTATTTCCGAAGCTTCTCTCTATTATAAATTAAAAGGTCTTACTCCTTTAAATGTTCTCGCACAAATTTATAAAAACTACGGTTTCTGGGGAGAATACTGGTCGGAAGCAATTATCACATCTCCGGATTTCAAAGCACAGTCGGACATGATAATGAACAAACTGCGTTCAAACCCGCCGACAGAAATAGCAGGCGAAAAATTAGTTCGCGTTAACGACTGGCTTTCTCTTTCGTCCTACTCTCCGATAACAAAAGAAAAAACCGCTATAAATCTCAAAAGCGAAAATATGCTCGGATATATTTTGGAGCAAGGCACGGAAATCATAATACGGCCGTCGGGCACAGAACCGAAAATAAAGCTATATTATTTTATTAATTGTGCTTCTCCGGAAAAAGCATTGGAAAGGCAAAACGAAATAAAGACGGCACTTGGTTTTTAAAACCTCTTGACTTATTAGACGATATCGTGTAGAATATAAATACAATAATCCTGAGGAGGACTTAAAAAGTGACAGATAACAAAGATTTTGAAGCAGATGTTATAACTCTTACAGATGAGGACGGAAACGAACTCGATTTTGAAATTATCGGAGATATGGAAATTGACGGAAACAATTATCTCGCATTGGTTCCGAGCGATGAAGACGGAGACGAATTCGTCATACTCAAAATAACAAAAGACGAAAACGGCGAAGATATGCTCGTTACCATCGACGATGATGACGAATTCGACAAGGTTGCCGACGCATTTGAGGATGAACTTATGTGCGAGTGTGACCACGACGATTGCGAATGTGATTGCGAACACTGCCACGAAGACAAATAACGCATTATTGCATGCAAAATTTCCTGCGCTTCGCGTGATACCTGTGATATAAACCCACAAAACTATAATGGATTTCACTACTCGAAACAGGTGCAGACCTCCTGCAAATAAAATTGCGGAAGTTGGGAGCAAAAATGTCAGAAAGCGAAAACCGCCTTGCTTACGCAGGGTTTTTATAGCCGGGTACACGGACGGGTGGGAAAAGATGTTAAAAATCGGCAGGCTCTTCGGAGTCTGCCTTTTCATTTAAAAATCTCAATACTTCATACTAAAAAAGTGTGCGGATAAAAACTATCAGCACACTTTAATTTTCTATAAGCAAAGTTCGGCAAGGCGACGCTTCGGCGTTCCGCATCTTAAGAGGCAAAGACATTATCACATAGTCTCCCACTTTTACTTGCGACAAATCAAGATTTTCAATAACCACAACACCCGTACGCAAAAAAGCTTTATGTACGGCACTGTTTCCTATGCTCTGCCCCTCCGTTCCGACCAATTCCAACTGTTCGGACAAAACTTGAGCGGCAGGCAAAGAAATATCCACATTGCCCTTAAAAATCAATCTTTTTACATTTTTACAAAGTTTTTCGGCATCGCTTAAAGAAACAAAGCGTTCCTCAACAACACGGCACGCCCCGAAACACTTCTCAAGGCAAATATCATATACATCACTGCCGTTTTCAAAAAAATGCAAAGGAGCATCAATATGCGTGGAGTTGTGCGGACAAAAAGTTATCTTTGACAGATTATATTCGTATCCGTCTGAAATACTTTTTATTTTCTTTATCTCGGCGTGAGGATCGTCCTCGTATGCCGGAGTCGAAAAAAGTTCCCTGGAAACATCGATTATCTTCATTTTTGCTCCTTTTTAATAAAAATTCAAACGGAATATAAAATTTTTTCGAGTCTTTTTATTAATTCGTCTGACGCTTCCGGAATATGTTCAAGAGGAAATTTTATTCCCATTGAATCATATTTGACCTGACAAATTTTTCGAAACGGCAAAAGCTCCGTTTTATCAACGCACTTGTTTTCAAGTGCCAGCCTCTTTAAACTGAGAATTGAATCCTCATCGTCATTTAGAGTAGGTATTATAACTCTTCTCAGCGTTGTGGGAATATTGTTTTGATTCAAAAAAGAGAGAAATGACAAAACCGTTTTGTAATCGCAGCCGACATTCAAACGGTATCCTTCTTCATCTGCGTATTTAATATCCAAAAGTACCCGATCGGTATATTTCAGTGTTTCTTTTACCTTAGGCGTAAGCATACAACCCGAAGTGTCGAGACAGGTATTAAGAAAATTTTTCCGCGATAAACGAAACACTTCAGCAACAAAGTCCGCTTGAGCGAGCGGCTCCCCTCCGGAAACGGTTATTCCGCCGTCTTTACCAAAATATTCCCTGTAACGCAATGCTTTTTCGACAACCTGTGCCGGAGTAAATTCTTTACCGCCCGAAAACTGCCATGTGTCCGGATTGTGACAGCAGGAGCACCTGAGCGGACACCCCTGCATAAAAACCACAAAACGAACTCCGGGACCGTCAACGGTACCGAGCGATTGAAAAGAATGAATAAAACCTGTCATATTTTTTCATGGAAAGTCCTGCTTATGACTTCCCGTTGCTGTTCTCTTGATAATTTATTGAAATTTACGGCATAACCGGAAACGCGTATGGTAAGATTAGGATAACTTTCCGGATCTTCGTATGCTTTAATGAGTGTTTCGCGATTAAGCACATTAACATTGATGTGATGAGCCTTCTTTTCAAAATATCCGTCCAGAACTGAAACAAGGTTTGAGATTCTCTCATCGTCATCATGTCCGAGAGCATCGGGAGTTATTGAGAAAGTATTTGAAATGCCGTCACGGCAATCGTCATAACTTATTTTGGCGACTGAATTGAGAGAAGCAAGTGCTCCGTTTTCCTCGCGGTTATGCATGGGATTTGCACCCGGTGCAAACGGCTCCGATGCTTTTCTTCCGTCGGGAGTAGCACCCGTATGTTTTCCGTACATAACATTTGATGTAATTGTCAAAACCGACAAAGTATGAATTGCGTTGCGATAGGTCGGAGTCTTTCTGAGTTCGGTTATAAACTTATGCGTAAGGTCTTTAGCTATAAGGTCTACGCGGTCATCATCGTTGCCGAATTTCGGAAAATCTCCCTGTGTAATATATTCCGTAATGTATCCTTCGGAATTCCTTACGGGTATGACTTTAGCATACTTAATCGCGCTCAAAGAATCGGTAACAACCGACAGCCCGGCTATTCCGAACGCCATAAGACGCTCAACATCTGTATCATGAAGAGCCATTTGCGTTTTTTCATAGCAATACTTGTCATGCATATAATGAATAATATTCATGGTATTTACATAAAGCTTTGAAAGCCACTGAATATAAATATCATAGCGTTCGCAAACTTCTTCAAAATTAAGCACATCACCGTCAAGCACTTTCATTTGCGGACCTATCTGCATACCGCTTGTGTGATCGTAACCGCCGTTTATGGCAATAAGAAGGAGTTTCGCAAGATTACATCTTGCCCCGAAAAATTGCATTTGTTTTCCGAGTTTCATCGCCGAAACACAGCATGCTATGGCATAATCGTCTCCGTATACGGGACGCATAAGGTCGTCGTTTTCATATTGTATGGAATCGGTATCTTTGGAAACTTTCGCACAAAACCGTTTAAACGGGGTTGGAAGTTCTTTTGACCAAAGAATCGTAAGATTGGGTTCGGGAGATGGACCTAAAGTATATAAAGTATTGAGAATTCTGTAACTGCTCTTTGTTACAAGTGTGCGTCCGTCTTCACCGACTCCTCCTACGGATTCTGTAATCCACATGGGATCTCCGCCGAAAAGTTCGTTATATTCCGGAGTACGCAAATGCCGTGCCAGACGAAGTTTGATTACAAAATCGTCTATAATTTCCTGTGCTTCCGATTCTGTAAGAATACCTGCGGCAATATCTCTCTCAAAATATATATCAAAAAAAGTCGACACACGGCCAAGTGACATTGCCGCACCGTTCTGTTCCTTGATTGCACCGAGATATGCAAAATATGTCCACTGTACCGCCTCTCTCGCATTAGATGCCGGTTCGCTTATATCAAATCCGTAAATAGCCGCCATATCGCAAAGTTTGCCCAAAAACGATATTTGCTTATACAATTCTTCGTCAAGGCGTATATTTGCGGTATTGAAAGGCTTGTCGGAAAGTGCCGCTTTATCCTTTTTCTTCTCTTCTATAAGACGGTTTATTCCGTACAGTGCAACTCTCCTGTAATCCCCTATAATTCTTCCTCTTCCGTATGCATCGGGAAGACCGGTTATGACATGACACTTTCTGGCCTTACGCATTTCATCTGTATACGCACGGTAAACTCCGTCGTTATGAGTTGTGCGATAGCGAAATTCATCTTCAACCGTCTCGGAAAGTTTATAGCCGTAAGCTTCGCAGGCCTGCCGTGCCATGCGTATTCCGCCGAAAGGGCAAACGGCTCTTTTAAGCGGACGGTTCGTTTGCATACCTACAATTATTTCATTCTTTTGGTCAATGTATCCGGCAGAAAAACTCGTAAGAGACGAAACGGTGGCTGTATCTATATCGAGTACTCCTCCAAACTGACGCTCAAGTGCAAAAAGCCCCTGAACTTTTTTCATAAGTGCACAGGTACGCTCCGTAGGACCCGAAAGAAAAGATTCGTCTTCCCTATATTCTTTGTAATTACGCTGTATAAAATCTCTGACATTTATTTCGTCTTGCCATACTCCTTCGACAAATCCGTTCCAATTGATGTGCTTCATGTTTTTTCTCCTTATCTCAACATTGAATTTACAAACAAAAAAGGCAAACCGAGTTTATAATCGATTTGCCCAGACGGTCGGCATACAACTTTTACACTCCGTAGCGTAAACCCGCAAAAACTCCGTCAGTTATGTAAAAGTTTTTTATTTCGGAAAGTGCTGTTTAAGAACCGTCAAATCTCCAATCGAGAACACACTCAAAACAAGAAATACCGCATAATACGGAAAATCTCATTTTAAAGCCATAACAGCAACTATGTGTGTTTATTATAATATATTTGCCCTTTTTTGTCAATGATATTATCGGGAATTATCTACCGTTTTTCACAATAAAGAAAAATCTCGGCACTTTCAAAAGGATTTTCCCGTCTTCCCGTAAAGGATATTTTTCCTTGATAAATTCGGAAAACTCAGATAAAAAGTCCTTTTTATCCTCCCCGTTTAAAACTTCGAGATATGCTCTCAACCCGCTTCCCTTGTACCATTCAAGAATGTCATCATGAGAAGATAAAATGTGATAATATGTCGTTTCCCACATCTCAATCTCCGAAGCAAATTTTGAAAGAATATCATATGTCTCATCAGGTGTCAACAAATTAAACACCCGAACATTTGAAAGTTTCCCCCATTTTTCGCACGAAATAAAACTGTCAAGCACATGATAAAACATTGTTTCTTCGATAAGCGGCATTTGAACGGCAAGAACTCCGTTACGGCTAAGTTTGCCGAAAAGTCGTGGAAGCAAAATATCGTGATTAGGTATCCAATGCAAACAGGCATTTGAAAAAATCAAATCATAATTCCCCAAGCTTTCAATTTCATCGGGAACAAGGCATTTAACAAATTTTAATTCGGGATATGTTTTTTCGGCACTTTCAAGCATATTATCGGAACTGTCTATTCCGAGTATATCGGCAAGAGGAAAGTGCTCTTTCAAACAGTATGTACTGTTTCCGGGTCCGCAACCTATATCAAGAATTGTCTCAGGTACAGTGTCTATTCTCTTAATTAAATCAACAGAAGGTTGAATGCGTTCGTCTTTGAATTTATTGTATTGAGAAACATTCCACTCTCTCACAATCATCGCTCCTTATCGAAATAAACATTTTCGTAAAGTTTAAAAATAGCGGTATTTTTTTCTTTTTGCAATAAGAAATATAAAACTGAAAATTACGGCAACAAACTCTGCCGCCACAATAGAATACCATATACCGTCTATACCCAAAACCGTAGGCAAAATCAAAACCGCAACCGATTGAAATACAAGCGTACGCATAAAAGAAATGACAGCTGAAGTGAGACCGTCATTAAGTGCCGTGAAAAATCCCGAAGCAAAAACGGCAAATCCGGTAAAAGCAAAAGACAAAGAAAAAATTCTAAATCCCAAAACAGTCATATCCGTAAGATTTTTGTCGTAACCGACGAAGATTTTTGAAAGAGGCATTGCAAGCAACTCTGCCAAAACAACCATTGCAACACCGAGAGTGCCGACAATCACAAGACTCTTTTTTAACAGGCTTTTTAATTCCGCGTGATTTTGAGCTCCGAAATGATAACTCACTATCGGTGCACAACCTATTGAATACCCCATAAATGCGGCGGCAAAAATCATGCTGACATACATCATAACTCCGTATGCCGCAATACCGTCTTCTCCGGCATATTTCAAAAGCTGGAAATTATACAGCATACTGACGATGCTCATGGAAATGTTACTCATAAATTCAGAAGAGCCGTTTGTGCACGCATAAAAAATTGCTTTCGCATCAAATTTTGCCTTGCCAAGCCGGAGAAAAGTTGTATTCTTTCTACCGAAATAAAACAGCGGTACCGCACCTCCGACAATTTGACTCAAAGCGGTCGCTATCGCCGCACCCGCAAGTTTCAGATGTGCAGGCAATAAAATAACAAGCACAGCGTCCATAACGATATTCGTCATACCTGCCGATATTGTGACAATGAGACCGAGTTTAGGCTTTTCGGCAGTTACGAAAAACGACTGAAATATGTATTGAAGCACATTAAAAGGCAACGCAATAAGTATAATACGGGAATACTGTACAGCGTCGGACAACAGTTCGCCTTCAGCTTTGAGAAGCGAAGCAATCGGACGCATAAAAATTATAGCAAGTACGGCAAGCAGGCAGCCCAATAAAAAAGCAACCCGAACGAACAGAGAAAAATAACTGTTTGCGAGTTCTTTTTTACCTTCGCCGTAAGTTTTCGCAACTATTGCCGATCCTCCAGTGCCGAACATAAATCCTACAGTAGATAAAATCATCAAAAACGGCATTATGAGATTAATTGCCGTAAAAGGAGTTTTACCTGCGAAATTTGAAACAAACAACCCATCGACAACACTGTAAACCGACGAAAAAATCATCATGATTATTGACGGTACTGTAAAACGGATAAGGCGTTTATATCCGAAATGGTCTGATAATTGTACACACTCTTTCATTTTGTTCTCCCAAACCAACCGTTCGCAAACGAAGCAACGGTAGGCGTCAATTCTTTGATATTCCAGCCGGTAGTATTTACCGTAATGTGATAGGAATCCCTTTTTCCCCACGGAGAAGCACTTATAATTTCTCTCGTTTCGGAACGGATTTTGTCAATTTGTTTTATTTTCTGTAAAATTTCTTTTTTAGACAGTTTTTCATTCTCCAAAGCTCTCTGTTCGCACCGCCTGATTTTTGCATCGGTTTCGGCACATACAAAAATGTTAAACGGTTCAAAATCTTTTAAAATGACATCGGCATTACGGCCTACTATAACAAAATTTTTCCCGAACGATGCGATTTCTTCAATTACCTTTTTTTGCTCAAGCAGAATATTCACCTGCGAAGACCGAAAATAAGCAGAAGAAGTAAAAGAATTCCTAAAAGTAATGTTACAGTTTTTCCACCCGTGATTGCTCAGGGAACTTTCAACATAATCCGGAGATAAACCGCTTTTTTCAGCCGTCATGGAAATAATTTCGCTGTCATAATAATCCCATTTCAAAAAATCGGCAAGGCGTTTCCCGAGTTCTCTTCCTCCGCTTCCGAATTCACGGCTTATCGTAATTATTTTCATTGTTTCTCCACCTCAATTTTATCAATTTGTGCTCGCAGACACTCGTTATATTTTTTCATGTATTTTATGTACATATCAAATTCTTCGTCAGACCAGGAATCAAGTGCAAGACATTCAGCCTTGTATAATTTTGCAACCGTTCTTTCAATACACATCTTCCCTTCTTTGCTAAGCTTTATACGCTTTGCTCTGCCGTCACTGCGTTCAAGATGCAAAATACCGTTTTTTTCAAGTGCGCGAATTGCGGAATTAATTGTCTGTTTACTCATACCGCTTCCATGACAGATATCGGAAAGCAAACAACCGTCACCTTTTTCGTAAATCAAATACAAAATACACAGCACACTGTCGGAAACATTGAGCTTTCGTGCGGCTTGATGATACAGCATATCAAGTTCGTTTGCCGTACAATTAATTTTCCGGATTTTTTCACTGCTGTTTTCTTTCATAATCACACACCCTTTAAGTACGAAATCATACTATCGTAGTATAGTATGATTTCGTACTTTTGTCAATAGATTACAGTGGATTTTTCATAAAATATCAAATTTGAGTCAAAAGAACAATTTATATAAAGTAATAAAGTTTTAAATTTCACGCAAAGCACTATGAATTTCAGCGATTTTTTAACTTTTAATGATAAATTTACATTATTTTTCAAAAAACGGTTGACAAATAAAACTCTTTGTGATACAATATACAAGCTTTATGTGAAGCGTTTGAGTCACTAGCTCAGTTGGCAGAGCATTTGACTTTTAATCAAAGGGTCGGGGGTTCGAATCCCCCGTGACTCACCAAAAAATCGACAAGTTTTAACTTGTCGATTTTTTTATTCGTTGCGAAAGCAATCGAAGTTATATGAACGCACTGCCGAGATTTATACGGCAATCGGCAAATTTCTCAAGAAACTTGCCGATTTTATGTTATGAATAAAATTATGCTTGAAACTTACTTTAAAACGGATACTGCGTCGCTTATTGTCTTTTCCAAAGCCTCTCTCCCGTATTTGTCAACTTCACTTTTATTTTTTTCTCCGTGAGTGAGGCATCCCGCTCCGCCTATACAACCGCCGGTACACGCCATACCTTCCACAAAATTCGCACAAAGTACATTTTTACTTTTTTTAAGCAATGCAATCTTGCACTCTTCTATTCCGTCACAAGCAATCGGATTAAAATCAAAATCTATATTCTGCTCTTTTAATCCCTGTGCCACTGCGTCTGAAAGCCCTCCGCTTCGGGCGAATATCCTTCCGAAATAAGAAGCATTGTCGAGTACACTTTCCTCAAGCGATGTAATATCAATATTACGGCTGTCGAAAAGTGCCTGAAGTTCTTCAAATGTAATAACGGCATCAATATAGGGTTTTACCTTTTCCGTCTGAGCCTCAGCTTTTTTTGCGGTACACGGTCCTATAAATACCACTTTGGCGTTTTCTATGGTATCTTTTATGTATTTTGCGAGAATTGCCATCGGCGAGAGATTATCGGAAATATATTTTTCCAAATCCGGAAATTCGGATTTTATATACGACACAAAAGCAGGACAGCAAGAGCTCATCAAAAATCCCTTTTCGGAAAGTTCTTTCGATTCCGATTTAGCAACCATATCGGCTCCCAATGCCGCTTCGACAACCGTAAAAAATCCGATTTTTTTAAGGCCCGTAACAACCTGACCGAGTTTTGCGTATGAAAACTGACTTGAGACAGAAGGAGCGACAATTGCATATACTTTAAATTTTTCGTTGTTTTCGCTCTTTTTTATCAAATCAATAACATTTAAAATATAAGACTTGTCCATAATCGCACCGAACGGACATTGATAAACACAGGCACCGCATGATGTACACTTTCCGTTATCTATCACGGCGGCATTATCGGCATTAATGGAAATAGCTTTGATTTTACAGGCGTTTTGACACGGACGCTTACGATTTACTATTGCAAAATACGGACATACTTTTGCGCACTGCCCACATTCAACACACTTGGATTTATCTATGTGAGCCACATGATTATGATCAAAAGAAATCGCTTTTCTCTTGCAAACATCTTCGCAACGGTGTGCAAGACATCCTCGACAGGAATCCGTCACCTCATAGCCTGCGGCGGGACATTCATCACAGGCAATATCTATAACCTCTATTACATTCGGATTATCTTTATCGCCTCCCATTGCTATTTTAACGCGTTCCGAAAGAATCGCCCGTTCTTTGTATACACAACAACGCATAGTGGAAGTCTTTCCGGGAACGATAATTTCCGGTATTTTCAAAATATTTTCAAGCAGAGCATCATTCCATGCAAGGCGTGCAACCTCACGCAGAACTTTATACTTCAAATGCTGCACTTTTGTATCGAACTTTCTCATTTTTACTCTCCTCAAAAATAACTGACTTTAATTCTTTTTCCCATTTGCTTCAGACATTTTGACAGTTCCTCAACCAAATTCATTTTTATGCTGAAATTGATAGGCAAATCGGGATTCTGATGTGCGGGGTTAATTGCACGGCCTACATAAAAATTTATATCGGTCGCCTCTTCAAACAAAAGCTGACATATGAGCGATGCACCGTCTTTTTTATAATTCCAATGCTCATACATTTCATTTTCGGCAAGATAATCCTTAGCATATTCAAGAACCCTGTTAACTGTTATAACGCCTTCGGTAACAAGATCCACGCCTTCTATTTTTGCAATCGGCGGAACATCGGATCTTTCAAAATTAAGCGATGTTTGAATAGGTTTGTTCAGATACTTTGCCGCAATTGAAGATGTAGTTCCCCCGCATATAATGTGTTTTCCTTCTTTTGAAAAAAACAGTGACATCATTCGGTCACAATCGTCCCTGTTTGACGGAGGACCGAAAAGTATATTCATCGGTTCCCTTTTTCTAATCTTTATTATACAGGCGGTGGTATCGTCTCCCGGCTTTCCTCCGTAAAGCCTGTCGCACTCATCAACAAGCAATGTGGAAAGATTTTTCGCCGTAAGTCCGCTTACGGACATTGTTTCCATAAAGTCGATTATATCTTCACGCTTCCAGCCGAAATTATATGCTATTCCTATACCGGCATGAGGGCAACCGTCGCTCATTGCAATAAAAATATCATTTTCCTGCAATCGAATAACAGACTTATAAATTTTCTTTCCGTCGATATTCATTTCGGTTTTCGGATAATCAAAATTTTTGTTGTTTCGTAAAACTATAACCTGAGGATTATCATATTGAATTATTTCAACGGTATGATTTTTGATTAAATGCAGTATTGTAAAAGTTGAATACGCAACTCCTCTTACGGAACACACGGGTAATGTAGCGGCTATTGTGTCAACACATTCTTCAATAGGCAACCCCGCCGCCATCATCGTAGATATTATTTTAGATGTGAGAGTCGAAAGTATACTCGCTTTTACTCCGCTTCCGAGACCGTCGGCAAGTACTATTACGGTCGAACCGTCGACTTGATCGACTATATCCACATGATCTCCGCAAAGCTGTTCTCCGTAATGGTTTATACTCTTGTATCCGATATCGGCACACAAATCATTCATCTGAAATCGACTCCTTTAATTTTGTCAATGCGATTTTCGTTTCAGCCGCCGTTTCTCCGAGAAGTGATGCAATCTCCTGCACTATACGCATCTGTTTGTCTACAACTTTATCAGCTACCTCAATTGTTTGCGATTTCATGCTTTCTCTTTTTGTCTTTTGAAGCTGTTCATCGGTTATATCTCTTATTACGCCGATGAGAAGGTGAGAATCTTTATCGAAAACGACTGTCTGCTCGACATACTTTTTGTATTCGGCAAGATAAACCGTCCTATTGCGAATATCCTTTCCGCTGTTCTTTACTTCCATAAAAGGTGTCGGATCAAGAATTCTTACAACTTGATCTCCCAAAATATCCGAAGTTTGCCTTATATTCATTATTTGTTTGGCAGCTTCGTTTATTTGCTGTACTTCAAGATTTTCGTTAAGCACTATAAGACCGTTTGGAGTATTTTTTACTATGGCATCGGAAAAACTTTCGGCTTTATCCTTCAAAAACGGTAAGCACATTGATATTTCCGCTTTTCCCTGACAAATTGCTATTGCTTTTTCACGGCAGGTATTATATCCGCACGAACCGCAATTCAGTTCGTCCGAAGGTTTAAATTTTCCCATTTGTCTGAGAACGGCTGAAATTTCAAGTTCGGACGGAACGGTTAAACGGTGCTCGATAAATTCAAATTGCTTCTTTAATTCCGAAATTTTCGGCTGCAAAACATCAAAATCTTTTTCTCCCGCATATTTTGTGACAGTAATATAATCTTTAACAGGTGCTGTACGGTGATACTTTTCCATAACCGGACCGCCTATACAGCTTCCCGTACAAGCAGACATTTCTATAAAACAATTATGTATTTTCCCGCTTTCTATATCGTGTAATGCGGCAATACAATTTTCAACTCCGTCGACGGAAATATAAGAATAGTTATCAGGCTTATTGGTCATTGTTTTTAAGATTCCTCCCGATGTGGGAAAAAATCTTGCTCGACTCTCGCAAATTGTATCGGTTTCGCGTTTTAATTCAATATTCTCTGTTTTTAGCCAATTTGTGAGTTCCTCAAAGGTCAGTACGGCATCGACAGAGCCTTCATAATACTCTGCCTCGTCTTTCTTTGCAACGCACGGACCGATAAAAACGGTTTTTGCATTACGGTATCTGTTCTTTATATCTTTGCAATGTGCCTGCATCGGAGAAATAACATCTGCAAGATTCTCAAGCAGAGACGGAAAATACTTTTGTATGAGCAAATTCACAGAATGACAGCAAGATGTAATAATAACATCTCTGCCGTCTTCGGCAAGAATCCTTTCATACTCGTTTTTTACCATTGTTGCTCCGATTGCCGTTTCTTCGACATCGTAAAATCCGAGTTTTAAAAGTGCCTCCCGCATTGCCACGATACCCACACCGTCATAATTCGCTATAAACGAAGGAGCAAGGCTTACTATAACGGGTTCCCCGCTCTGCAAAAGGACTTTTACTTTTTCCGTTTCGTCAACTATCTGCTTTGCGTTTTGAGGACAAACAACAAAACACTGTCCGCACAAAATACATTCATTCCCGATTATGTGTGCCTGATTTCCGGAAAAACGAATTGCCTTAACGGGACAATGGCGAATACATTTATAACAGTTTTTACAATTTGATTTTTTCAAAGTCAAACAATTCGACATCTTTGTTATTTCCTTTCAGCGTTTATGACTTTAAGTACATTTTCATTGAAAAAATCCTTAAAATTTTCACGCGTGACACCGACATATATTTCATCGTCAACTTGAACGGTCACACCGTTTCGGTTACATTTTCCGATACAGAAACTCCCCGCCAATGTAATTTCGCTGTCAAGTGAATTTTCTTTTACAGCTTTTGTCAAAAGTTCTACAATTTCCGGAGAACCTTTTAAGTGGCACGAACTTCCCACACATACCTGAATTATCATGTTAAATCAACCTTAGCAAGTATTTCTTTTTCAAAAAAAGTCTCTACATTATCGGGACTTACGGAATAAAAGGAATCGTCAACGCTCACGCAAACTCCCTGCTGACATTTGCCCATACAAAAGGTCCCTCCGAGTTCAATTCTATCTCCGAGTTTATGTTCCGAAATAAGATACTGTATCTGTTCAACTACCTGACGAGAACCTTTAATATGACATGAAGAACCAATGCAAACGGTTATTTTCATTTTTATACCTCTCGTATTTTCAGTTTTCCGACCGCCGTTTTCACGGCGGCCGTATTTATTTTCAATTATTCGTAATCTACGACATCTACCCACGAAAGAAGGAATTCCCTTTCTTTTTCGTTGCCTTTAACCGATTGAGATGCGGCGACAATCGGCATCCATTTTTGAACATACTGTTTTGCGGTGTCCGACTTTTCACAGAACAGCTCCAAATATTTATTCGCACCCTCAATATCTCCGTTAAGGCAGAAAAGCAAATATGTTCTTGCCGCATCGGCGGAAGCGTTTCCTTGCGTGACATGAGACCAATCCAGAATATAGGGTGTCCCGTCATCTGTGATGATTATATTTGAAGGGTTAAAATCACCATGACAAACTTTTGAATGTTTGGGCATGCCCTCAAGTCTTGTGTGAAGGTCGTATCTTGTTGTCGCATCGAGCGTGGTTTCCGAAATTTTCCTGTTCATTTTGTCTTTCAGCTTATTAAGCAAAGGACATTTTTTTGAATGAACTTCAAGCTGTATATCAACGAAAAGGTTAAGGTATTCAAGCTTTTTTTCTTTGTCGTCCGCTTCGTCAATGAGCTGTGCGAGAGTCTTGCCCTTAATGTATTCGGATATAATAGACCACTTTCCGTCTATCATGGTTACCTCAAGTATCTTCGGTATGTTGAGACCGATCTCTTCGATTCTCGCCTGATTAAGTGCCTCATTAAGTACATCGGCTTTCGAATATTCAACATTGAAAACTTTTATGCACTTATCGCCTTCACGGTAAACGGTTTTGTTGTTTCTTACTGCTATCACTCTGTCAAGTTTCATACTGTTATCCCTCCTTTATTTACGCTTTTTTACCTTTACGGTAAACTGTTTTAATTGCATCGGGTTCTACCACATTTATATCTTTGCAGGGCATATCCGTCTCGGAAAAATGTCTTCCGTAAAAAGAATTGATATACATTTGCTTAATTTCGCTCATGAGCGGATATCTCGGATTTGCACCTGTGCACTGGTCATCAAAAGCCTGTTCGGTCATATCGTCAAGCCGTTTCATAAAATCGTTTTCATCAATTCCGTAATCGGCAATTGTGGGTTTTATACCGACGCGAGCTTTAAGATCGTTTATTAATTTGATAAGCCCTTCCAGCTTTTCAACATCACTGTCGGCTTTAACTCCGAGATAATCGGCTATTTCGGCATAGCGTGCCAAAGTGTGCGGATGGTCGTACTGTGAAAAAGTACCCATTTTTGCCGGAGCTTCCGACGCATTAAATCTCAAAACTTCTTCAATCATCAATGCGTTTGCAACACCGTGAGGAAGGTGATGAAAAGCGCCGAGCTTGTGTGCCATGGAATGACATACTCCGAGAAAAGCATTGGCAAAGGCCATACCTGCCATAGTTGCGGCATTGGCCATTTTCTCACGGGCTTCAACATCTTCGTTTCCGTTGTCATAAGCTCTCGGCAAATATTGGAATATCATTTTCAAAGAACGAAGAGCGAGACCGTCCGTATAATCCGTCGCAAGCATAGACGCATATGCTTCCAACGCATGAGTTACGGCATCAATTCCGGAAGCTGCTGTAAGTCCTTTGGGAGCCGACATATGAAAATCGGCATCTATAATTGCCATATCGGGAAGCAACTCATAATCGGCAAGGGGATATTTTACACCTGTCTTTTCGTCGGTTATAACGGCAAAAGGAGTAACCTCCGAACCGGTACCCGCAGAAGTCGGTATTGCGATAAAGTACGCCTTCTCTCCCATTTTCGGGAATGTATACACTCTCTTACGGATATCGATAAATCTCATGGCCATATCCATAAAATCGACCTCCGGGTGTTCGTACAATACCCACATAATTTTGGCAGCATCCATTGCCGAGCCTCCGCCCAAAGCAATTATCGTATCAGGTTCAAACGCTCTCATCTGTACCGCACCTTCTGTTGCATTTGCAAGTGTCGGATCCGGCTGAACATTGAAAAATGTTGTATGTGCAATTCCCATTTCATCGAGTTTATCCGTTATAGGTTTCGTATAACCGTTCTGATAGAGGAAAGTATCGGTTACCAAAAATGCCTTTTTAGCTCCTCTTACACTCTTTAATTCGTCAAGGGCAACAGGCAGGCACCCTTTCTTTATATAAATTTTTTCAGGTGCTCTGAACCAAAGCATATTTTCTCTCCTCTCTGCCACTGTTTTTATGTTTATAAGATGTTTTACACCGACATTTTCCGATACGCTGTTACCTCCCCACGAACCGCATCCCAAAGTGAGAGAGGGAGCAAGTTTAAAATTATAAAGATCGCCTATTCCGCCGTGAGAAGAAGGAGTATTAACTAAAATACGGCAGGTTTTCATTCTGGCTGCAAATGCCGAAATTTTATCTTTCTGTGTAATTTCGTCCAAATATATTGATGATGTATGTCCGTAACCTCCGTCGGCAACAAGTCTTTCTGCTTTATCGAGAGCGTCATCAAAATTCTTCGCTTTATACATAGCAAGGACGGGAGAAAGTTTTTCATGAGCAAATTCCTCTGACAGCTCAACACTTTCAACTTCTCCTATAAGAATTTTTGTGCCAGACGGAACTTTGACTCCGGAAAGTTCGGCGATTTTAGAAGCTTTTTGACCTACGATTTTCGCATTCAATGCACCGTTGATAATAATGGTCTTGCGAACTTTTTCCGTTTCCATGAGATTTAAGAAATAACAGCCTCTTGCAGCAAATTCCGATTTTACGGCATTGTATATGCTTTCAAGAACTATAACCGACTGTTCCGAAGCGCAAATCATACCGTTGTCAAAAGTTTTTGAATGAATAATCGAATTGACGCTTTTAAGAATATCTGCACTGTCATCTATTATGGCAGGAGTATTTCCCGCACCTACGCCGAGAGCAGGCTTTCCGCTCGAATATGCCGCTTTTACCATACCGGGTCCTCCGGTTGCGAGTATGATATCCGCCTCTTTCATAACGGTATTTGTCATTTCAAGAGAGGGAACATCAATCCAATCGATTATTCCTTCGGGTGCTCCCGCCGCTACAGCAGCCTCAAGTATCAGCTTTGCCGCCGCTATTGTAGATTTTTTTGCTCTTGGGTGAGGACTGATAATTATCGCATTACGGGTTTTTAATGCAAGAAGACATTTGAAAATTGCGGTTGATGTGGGATTTGTCGTCGGAATTACAGCTGCAATGACACCGCACGGTTCGGCTATTTTCTTTATTCCGTAGGCGGTATCCTCTTCTATGACTCCGCAAGTCTTTGTATTTTTGTATGCATTGTAAATGTATTCTGCGGCATAATGGTTCTTTATTACTTTATCTTCAACGATACCCATTCCAGTTTCTTCTACCGCAAGCTTTGCCAAAGTAATCCGTGCCTTATCTGCGGCAGATGCGGCGGCGAGAAAAATCTTATCTACCTGTTCCTGTGTGTAAACGGCAAACTTTCTCTGTGCCTGTCTGATTCTTTCAAGTGCCTCATCGAGCTTTTCGACACTATCTACAATTTCATAATTTTTTGCTTTCATATTCTGTATATCCTCCTAAATTTTATTACACAACTGATTGTTAAGATATGCAAGGGATAATGCTAAATTTTCCTGCTTTAATAATACATTGTCCGGTACATTTAATTTACACGGTGCAAAATTCCATATTGCCGTTATTCCGCTTTTTATCATTTGATCACACACTTCCTGTGCCGAGCCCTTTCCAACCGTTATGATGCCCAGCTTAACATTATGACGGCCGCAGTAACCGTTAAAAGTGCAAAAAGGAAGTACCTCTTTGGAAGATTTGCTTTGGCTCAACACCTTATCGTTATTGTCAAACGCCGCAATTATTTTTACACCGAATTCTTCAAATCCGTCATATTCCAAGAGTGCCCTGCCCAATTTTCCCGCACCGACCAAAACCGCCGGTGTGTAAGAATTGTATCCGAGACTTTTCTCAAGGATACCGATTAAATCGTTCACTATATACCCGAT
This sequence comes from uncultured Oscillospiraceae bacterium, assembly GCA_964558655.1. Lineage (GTDB taxonomy): Bacteria > Bacillota > Clostridia > Oscillospirales > SIG627 > RGIG6353. The sequence goes on from CAZLEX010000005.1 coordinate 27,745, forward strand.
TTTAGGTTTTCCCGCACCGCTTACATACGACAAATCTTTACGAACCTGTACTTCTCCCAGTGAAAGAGCTTTTGCTATTGCCGTTGCCGAAATGGTGTTCTGCCCCGTCAATCCTTTTAGGTAATCCAAGTATTGAGGAAGCCTTCCGAGCGTTGCTTTGGAAATAAAAGTTCCGTTCATATTTATCCTCCTTGTTCACTACAATAAGATTTTATCATATTTCTTACTATTTGTGAATAATCAAATTGATATATCGGTATTATGTTTATCGATATATCGTATAACGATATATTTCAAAAAAATACGGCGTAACACATTTTCGAGTTACACCGCATATGATATTTTTTATTTTTATTTTGCCGTTAAAGCTTCGTCAATCGCTTTTGCCGCAGTTTTTCCGGCACCCATTGCCGATATTACGGTAGCTGCACCTGTCACCGCATCGCCTCCCGCATATACGGAATTTCTGGAGGTAAGTCCGTCCTCGTTCACGACAATTCCTCCCCGACGGTTAACCTCAAGTCCGGAAGTCGTAGACTTTATCAACGGATTCGGAGATGTACCTATGGACATTACCACTGTATCAACTTCAATCTCAAATTCGCTGCCCGGAATTTCAACGGGACGGCACCGTCCGTTTTCATCAGGTTCGCCCAACTCCATTCTCATACATTTGATTCCGGTCACAAAGCCGTTTTTGGCGTCCTTCGGATTATCGGGATTACTGTAACCCAATATTTCCACAGGATTACACAAAAGACAAAACTCTATCCCCTCTTCTTCTGCGTGCTCAACTTCTTCACGCCGTGCAGGTAATTCCTGCATGGAACGGCGGTATACGATATAAACTTTTTGTGCACCGAGTCTGAGCGCAGTTCTTGCGGCATCCATTGCAACATTGCCGCCGCCGACAACAGCGACCTTTCCGCCTTTCATTATCGGAGTCTCCGGATTTTCGAGATACGACTTCATCAAATTGCTTCTCGTCAAAAATTCATTTGCCGAATACACTCCGCATAACGTCTCACCCGGTATGCCCATAAAATTGGGAAGTCCGGCACCGGAGCCTATGAATACAGCCTCATATCCCATCTCAAACAGTTCGTCAACCGTCAAAGTTTTTCCTATAACAACATTGGTTTCGATTTTTACGCCGAGTTTCTTTAATGTTTCCACTTCTTTGGCGACAATCGCTTTCGGCAAACGGAATTCCGGAATTCCGTAAACAAGTACTCCTCCGGCGGTGTGAAGTGCCTCATAAACGGTTACCTGATATCCTTTTTTCGCAAGATCTCCTGCACAGGTAAGCCCTGACGGTCCGGAACCTATAACAGCAACTCTGTGACCGTTATTTTCGGGAAGAACAGGTTCTTCCGTACAAAAAGTATTGTGCCAATCGGCAACAAAGCGTTCAAGCCTGCCTATCCCGACCGACTCGCCTTTTATACCTCTGATGCATTTTTCTTCGCACTGTGTCTCCTGAGGACAAACCCTTCCGCATACAGCCGGAAGTGAGGATGATTTTGATATTATTTGATATGCCCCTTCAAAATCACCTTCTTTTATCTTTGCGATAAATTCCGGAATATGTATTTTTACGGGACAACCTTCCACACACGGCATATTTTTGCAATTCAAGCAACGGTTTGCCTCGTTTATAGCGGTTTCTTCCGAATAACCGAGTGCAACTTCATCAAAATTATGAGCACGCACCGATGCGTCTTGCGTCGGCATTGGATTGCGGGTAAGTGACATATTTGCCATTTTCACTTAACCTCCTTATTGAATAAATTGCAGGTTTCTTCGTATGCATGACGCTCAAACGAAGAATACATACGCCCTCTTGACATTGCTTCATCGAAATCGACTTCATATCCGTTAAAATCAGGCCCGTCAACACAGGCAAATTTCGTAACTTTCCGTCCGTCAACATTGAGAGTGAGACGGCAGCCTCCGCACATTCCGGTACCGTCAATCATAATCGGATTCATAGACACGGTAACGGGAATTGAAAAAGGCTTGGCAGTCTCAACAACATATTTCATCATAATAAGCGGACCTATCGTGATAATCATATCGAATTTCACACCGTCTTCGAGCATTTTTTTCAGCGGAAGTGTAACATTACCCTTTTCCCCGTAAGAACCGTCATCGGTCATTATGTGCAAAGTGTCCGAACACGATTTAAATTCATCTTCGAGTATAAGCAAACTTTTATTCCTGAATCCTATGATACTCGTAACCGAAGCTCCGCTCTCGGAAAGTGCCTGTGCTATAGGCATTGCTATGGCACAGCCTACCCCACCGCCGACTATACAAACATTTTTAAGCCCGTCAATGTGAGTGGCAACCCCGAGAGGTCCCACAAAGTCGTGCAAAAAATCGCCCTGTTCTTTATGACTTAATTTTTCTGTCGTCGCTCCGACAATCTGATATATTATTTTTACCGTACCCTTTTCCTTATCAACACCCGCAACCGTAAGAGGTATGCGTTCTCCGTTTTCATCAACACGGAGTATGATAAACTGTCCGGGTTTTGCTTTACGGGCAACAAGAGGTGCTTCAACCTGAAGTTGAATGACTGTTGAGTTCAATACTTTTTTTTCAGCTATTCTGTACATTTTTATTCTCCGTTTTGCAAAGTGACGGCTACCGCGACCGGCAACCGCCACCTTTGATATTTATACGGTATATCCGTTATCAGAAATCAACTTCGGTGTCGTAATAGCAACATTTAAGAAGTTTTTCCATTTCCTCAACCGAAATCTTTCTGGGATTGGAACCGGTGCAAGCATCGGCAACCGCATTCTTGGCAATCTCGGGAAGTCTTTCGAGGAAGATATTTTCCGGAACAAATCCGTTTTCAGTGGGAAGTGCATCAAGTCCGTAATTTTTAATACATTGCGGAATATTGAGTGCATCGTTCATTCCTCTCAGATAAGCAATGAGTTTTTCGACCTTTTCGTCATCGTTTGCTCCTCCAAGTCCCATATAATCGGCAATTACACCGTAACGCTTCTTTGCCGTTTCGTCTTTTGCGTTAAATGCAATGACTTTGGGAAGATACATAGCATTTGCGGCACCGTGAATTATATGAGCACCGAGGTCCTCAAATACAGCACCTGTCTTATGTGCCATTGAGTGAACAATTCCGAGAAGAGCGTTTGAAAATGCCATTCCGGCAAGACACTGTGCGTTATGCATGGAGGCACGCTTATCCATATTGCCGTTGTAAGAATCCACAAGTCCTTCCTGTATCATCTTTATTGCGAAAATTGCAAGAGGATCAGTGAAATCGCAATTAGCTGTCGAAACATAAGCTTCTATGGCGTGCGTCATAGCGTCCATACCCGTATGTGCGGTAAGTTTCTTAGGCATTGTTTCAGCCAAATCGGGATCAACAATGGCAACATCGGGAGTTATCTCAAAATCTGCCAGAGGGTACTTAATACCTTTCTTATAATCGGTAATTACCGAAAAAGCCGTAACTTCCGTAGCCGTACCCGATGTTGACGGAATTGCACAGAAGCGTGCTTTCTTTCTGAGTTCGGGAATACCGAAAACCACACACATTTGCTCAAATGTAATTTCCGGATGTTCATATTTAATCCACATAGCTTTTGCGGCATCAATGGGAGAACCTCCTCCGATTGCAACAATCCAATCGGGCTGAAATTCAGTCATCGCTTCGGCACCTTTCATAACGGTGTCAACTGAGGGATCGGGTTCAATTCCTTCGAAAAGCTTAACTTCCATGCCTGCTTCTTTAAGATAATCAACTACTCTGTCAAGAAATCCGAAGCGTTTCATGGAACCGCCTCCCACACAAACCATTGCACGAGTTCCCTTGAGATTTTTAAGTGCTTCAAGTGCTCCTTTTCCATGATAAAGGTCGCGGGGTAATGTAAATCTTGCCATTTTTTTATCTCCTTGCTTTGTTTTTTTATTATGGCAAAATTATATCACACAATTTCACTTATGGGAATAATCAAAATATTATATCAGTGATATCATTATCGATATACGATGTATCTAATAGTAAAAAACACTCATGCACTTTTATTTAAGATACTTTCTTCTCGACTCGCAAAGTGCCGTTATAAACTCTTTATCCAGCTTGGTAAGCTTGTATCCGTTGCGGTAAATAAGCATATCTTTATATATTTTCGTATTTTCCGCACATTCTCTCTGGACGAGATTATATCTTTCGAGAAGTTTGTCGCTTGCCGGAGAAACCCACATGAAAGTTTCGGGATTTTCCGATAAAAGATCAAATTGGCTTGCTCTTTCAAAAACAAAAATACGGCGTCTGATATTGTCCGGAAGTTCCTCCCGAAAAACTTTCGACATTGAAACCGTCGGAACATACGGATCGGCATGAGCGATTTCGATATAAGATGCCAAATCCTCGTAAGTAATCGTCTCCTTATTCGATAAAGGATTGTCGCGGCTCATTATAAGAACATAGGAAAATTCGGCAACCATTTCATATGAAAGCTCTTTTTCTTCAAGCATCGACTTATAATATTTATCGTGCTTTTCGGCATATCTGATTATGCCGAGACGGTAATCGTCGTTCATAAGATTTTGTATGGTTTTTTTGGAATTTGTCTCTTTATAGTATATCTCAACATCGGATTCTCCGAGATTTTTGGAAAATTGTGCCAAAGCAGACGAAATGTAGCAAGCACGGGGAACGGATATCGAAAACTTGCGTTTTTTTCTTGCACCGTTTTTATACAAAAGCTCGACCTGCTCTATTTGACGGAGTATTCCCTGTGCATACTCTATAAATTCTTCACCTTCGGGAGTTAACATCATTCCTTTTGCCGAACGGGTAAAAATCGAAACGCCGAGATCGGATTCAAGTTCTTTAATCGAACGGCTTATATTCGGCTGAGCTATCATAAGCGTTTCGGCAGCCTTATTCAATGAACCGAGCCTCGCAACTTCGACTGCGTATTTCATGTGAAGTATATTCATTAAAAACCTCCGTCCGACATTTTATCTGCAAGTATTTTATCACATTAATTAAACTATTTCAAGTATATTTTAATAAAAAAGAAATGCCATGCATTAAGCATGGCATTTCAATGTCTTTATTCAATTTCAAGCCGTTTCCCTTCGGGTACTGTAATTTGTTTCTTCGGAAGAGTCAATTTCAAAACGCCGTTATCGTATTTGGCTTTGATTTGATCGGCGTCAATTCCGGTTATATCAAAGCTACGGCTGTAAGAACCGTAAGAACGCTCAATGCGTACGACTTTGTCTTTTTTGTCTTTTTCTTCGTATTTGGAATGACGCTCTGCATGAACCGTAAGCGTGTCACCGGCGATGTCAAGCTGAATATCTTTCTTTTCAAATCCCGGAAGATCCGCTTCCAAAAGATAATGATCGCCTTCATCGGTTACATCTGTTTTAAATTCCGCAAGGTCCTGCGTTCCGAAAAAGGAACCGAAAGGATTGCCGAAAAAGCTTCTCTCAAGTTCTTCCAATTCACGAAAAGGATTATAAGTGCTTACATAATTGTTATTATTTCTGCGAGTGAGTTCAAACATAATTAATACCTCCGTTTAATGTTACTGTGATTATATTTAGTATGCCGGTCTGTTATTTTTTTATCCGACAAGGCCGCAATTAATCGGATATTCGATACAACCCATCGGTAGTCATCTCTTTTCTTCTGCATTTGTCTTTTTCCTTTTGACACTTATATTATAATCACAGAAATCGTATTTTGTGTTACAAAGGTTTTAACAAACTGTAAAAGTTAGCACTCTTATTTAAAGAGTGCTAACTTTTTTTAAAAAAACAACCCGAATTTTAATATTTTTATGACCGTCTCACGATACGAGTGCTTAAACCGTTACGATCCAATTAAATTTATCCTCACATTTTCCGAATTGAATTGATGTAATTGTATCATAAAGTTTTTGACTTAAGCCGCCTATTTTGTTTTCATTAATTAGCATAACATCATCTTTGTAACTGAGTTTGCCTACGGGAGAAATGACCGCCGCCGTTCCCGTTCCGAAACATTCCTCAAGTTTTCCGCTTTTTTGAGCTTGTACGAGTTCTTCGGCACTGATTTTTTTCTCAATCACATCAAATCCCCATGATTTACAGATTTCAATAACGGAATTTCTCGTAATTCCGGGCAAAATACTTCCGTTAAGCATAGGTGTAAAAATTTTGCCGTCAATTTTGAAGAAAATATTCATCGCGCCGACTTCTTCTATATACTTTCTTTCTACTCCGTCAAGCCAGAGTACCTGCGAGTATCCCTCACCGTATGCATCTACCTGTGCGGCAAGACTTACGGCATAATTTCCTCCCGTCTTGGCAAATCCCATTCCACCTCTCACCGCTCTTACATAGTTATCTTCAATACGGATTCCCACCGGTTCAAGTCCTTTTGCATAATACGAGCCCGACGGTGAAAGAATAATAATAAACATATATGTTTTCGACGGAGCAACGCCGAGAAACTCTTCCGTAGAGATAACAAACGGGCGTATATACAGAGAAGTCCCCTGAGATGTCGGTATCCACTCTTCATCAATCTTGACAACGGCTTTGCAAGCTTCGATAAACAATTCTTCCGGAATTTCGGGTATACATAAGCGTTTATTGGAAGCGTTAGCCCTTTTTGCATTCATGTCCGGTCTGAAAAGGCGTACTTTACCGTCACTCCCCTTATATGCTTTAAGTCCTTCAAACATTTGCTGACCGTAGTGAAAAATCATAGAAGAGGGCGAGAGAGAAATATTTTGGTACGGGATAATTCTTCCGTCGTGCCACCCTTTTTCTTCGGTATAATTCATAACGAACATATGATCGGTAAAAATTTTTCCGAAACCGAGAGCTTTTTCGTCTGTCGGTTTTTCCTTCGGATTTTCTGTTTTTGTAATCTGAAAATTATACATTTTTTCTCCTTACCGATAAATCCTCATAAAAGAGATTTATCTTTTTATATACATTTCGCCTTCCCTGCTTATCGCAAAAAAAGGACGCTTTGATACTTAGCATATTGTATTGTATCACATTCGGCAATTTTTTTCCACTTTTTTTAAATACCAAAATAAAATACTGCTTGATATTATTCTTGCGTCATGTTAAAATATGTACGGATTACATTAAGAAAGGCGGTAACGCTTGTGAAAAAAGCTATCATAACAGGTGCAAGCTCCGGTATAGGCCGTGAATTTGCCTATAAACTTTCAAAACTCGGTTTTGAACTGATTTTGGTTGCCAGACGCCGTGACAAACTCGAAGAAACCGCACATGGCTGTAAAACAAAATGTACGGTGATAGAAGCTGATTTGTCAAAAGAAGAAGAGGTATATGCACTTTTCGAAAAGGTACAAAACGAAAAAGATATTTCCGTTCTGATAAATAATGCGGGATTCGGTCTTTTCGGGGAATTTTATGCGACCGACTTAAACCGTGAACTTGATATGATAAACTTAAATATCAAGTCGGTACACATTCTCACAAAACTGTTTTTGAATTACTTCAGAAACAAAAACGACGGTTATATCCTCAATGTCGCTTCATCGGCTTCCTTTTTGCCCGGCCCGTTAATGAGCACATATTATGCCACAAAAGCGTATGTTCAGCGACTTTCCCTCTCAATATCCGAAGAAATGAAAAAAGAAAAAAGTGCTGTGTATATAGGAGCATTTTGTCCCGGTCCGGTAGACACGGAATTCAACGAAGTGGCAAATGTACGGTTTAATCTCAAGGGAATATCGTCAAAATATGCGGCAAATTACGCAATTGACAAAATGATGAAACGAAAAATACTGATAGTTCCGGGAAAGACAATAAGACTCGGTGTTTTTTTTCAAAGATTCTTACCGACAAAGCTTCTTTTGAAAATTTCTTACAAAATCCAGGAAAAGAAAAACTGAGCATAAGGAGAAAAAATGAATACCGAAACAAAAAAATATAAAGAAATTCAATACGCCGTAAGATATCCGAACAATTATAAAAAGGGAGAAAAATATCCGGTTATAATGTTCTTTCACGGTGCCGGGAGCAGAGGAGAGGACATAAGTGCCGTAATAAACAACGCTTATTTCAAAGTAACGGAAATTTTCGAAAATTTTCCGTTTATCACTGTAGCACCGCTATGCTGTAAAAACACTTGGTTTGATTTGTTTGAACAAATTGAAAATCTGGTCTTGAAAATCGCAGACGAACCTTTTTGCGACAAAGAAAGAATCTATCTTATGGGAGCGAGTATGGGGGGATACTGTGTATGGCAATTGGCGATGAGTATGCCCGAGTATTTTGCCGCCGCCGTGCCGATTTGCTCAGGCGGAATGTATTGGAATGCGGGACGGCTGATAAACATTCCCATATGGGCTTTTCACGGTGCAAAAGATACGACCGTTTACCCCGAAGAATCAAAAAAAATGACAGATGCCGTAAATCAAAACGGAGGAACGGCAAAACTTACCGTATATCCCGACAATGCTCATGACGCATGGAGCGATACATATAGCAACTACAATGTCTTTAAATGGTTATTGGAACATAAAAACAACAATATCAATAAAATCGGAGACAGATATAAAGACGCGACACTTTACGGATAACAACTTATCAAATCTTTGCATTTTTTGTATAAACTATCATAAAAATACGCCGATTCATTCCAATGAATCGGCGTATTTTTTTCTTATGATACTGATAATTTTGAAAACAAAACGCAAAGTTTTTTGTGTAATTCAACGCTTTACAAGTTAAATTACACAAAAAGTTTCGCAGAGTTCAACACTCTGTGAACTAAATTATGTATGAAATTATAAAACAAAAGAAGTGAAATGTCAAGACTTTTTTATCACTAAAACGATTTTTTTAATTTTTTAATACTGTAAAATAAATACGATTCAGCTTAAAAATTCAAACATTGAAATCAAAGGAGGATTTTATTATGCAAAAAAATGCAAAAACATCATCTGAAAAGAAAGACAGGCTATACAAAAAACGGTATACCGAAAAATGCACACTTGATTTTTATTGTGATGAGTGGCTGAAAATAAACCGCGATCGCCTTAAAGAATCAACTCTTGTGAAATACGGTACAATTATAGAAAAACACATTAAACCCCAACTCAAAGGATATCTTATATCGTCTCTTACACCGTTAATCGTCGAACAATTCAGTCACGATTTAATTTACGAAGAAAAACTTTCTCCGAAAACCGTAAAAGATATTTTAACCGTTCTACATTCGATTGTCTGCTATGCGGCAAAAAATTTTTCGGGACATATGCAAATGATAGATATCGTATATCCCAAAGTCAGAAAAAGCGAAATGCGTGTTTTATCCCGTGACGAACAAACATTATTCACAAGATATTTATTAAACAATACGGATCCGTGTAAATTCGGAGTTTTACTCGCATTGCTTACGGGTATGCGGATCGGAGAATTATGTGCTCTCAAATGGGAAAATATTTCCGTCTGCGATAAAACAATAAAAATCGAATCCACCATGCAACGATTAAAAGATTTATCGGGAAACGGCGAAAAAAAGACAAAAATAATTATAGATAAACCGAAAAGTGACAATTCCGTAAGAATTATTCCGCTCACGGAATACACCGCCGAGTTGTGTAAGTCTCAATATTGCGACAATCCGTCGGCTTTTGTACTTACGGGGAACAGCCGTTATATAGAACCGCGTACCATGCAGTACAAATTAAAACAGTATACCGAAAAATGCGGATTGAAAGGGGTGCATTTTCATACCCTCCGTCATACATTCGCCACCCGCTGTGTAGAAGTCGATTTTGAAATTAAATCCCTGAGTGAAATTTTAGGTCATTCAAGCCCGAAAATAACGCTGGAAAGATATATTCATTCGTCGATAGAATTAAAGCGGGACAATATGAACAAATTGGCAATTATAGGATATTAAATCACGAAAAAGAGCCGTTTGTGCAACTGTTTGCCGACGATTTTTTATAAAAATCTCACAGAGTGTTGAACTCTGCGAAAATAAAGTATTTTAGCAAATAATAGCTTGCTTTTGTTAAGAAAATATATCATTTATAAAAAATGTTTTTAAGAAAGAGGCAGTTTATGCTATCACAGGAAGTTCATGAAAGCCAAAAATTCGCTTTAATGGAAGCCGTCGTAAAATCCATTGCCAAATACGGCATTGAAAACACAAGTGCCAGAACAATAGGTGCTTTAAGCAATGTAAAAGAGGTATATATTTACCGTTATTTTGAAGATAAGGACGACTTGCTGGATAAAACATTTTCTTTTGCAGATGAACGGTTTTTGAAATATTTTCTCGATAATTTTCCGCAAACCGAATTGGAAAACGGTGAGTTAAAGCACTGTCTGCGTGTGTTTTTCGATAAAATTTGGGATTACATTTATTCACACCCGGATTGGTTGCTGTTTTATGCCCGTTACTATTATTCCCACTCTTTTCAAAAATACTCCTATGAAAATCACACGAAAAGGTGCGAAGTGTTGCTTGAAAAAGCAACTCTCCTTTGTACTGACAAAGAGAGTGCAAAATTTGCTTTACAGTCTATTCGGAATATTATTCTCGGTCAAGCGGCAGACATTACAGCACATGATTTAGACAGCACACGGTTTGCTGATGATACTTTCGCAATTCTTTGCGTAATTTTGCAGTGCGGTGAAGAAACTTAACCACGCCGTCACAGCCGAAATCAATTTATTTAAAACCAAAAGGATAACTCAATGAAAACCGACAAATGTGTTTTATGCGGAAGAGATACAGGTATAGAAACCGAAACTCCCGTTTCACACAGAAAAAACTACATTATAGGCGGCGGACAGTTATGCGAAAATTGTTACAGTGATTTATACCTTGCACCGAACAGAAGGGACATCACACCGCCGAAGAAAACCCTAAAATCCCACAAAAAAGCATTTAAAACGGTCAGCTCTGTTTTTTGTATATTGTTTATAACTTTTTCTTGTCTACTGGCAATTTTGACGATTATATCATCTCTTACATTTAACAGTACAGACCGTAATTTATTCGGATACAAATTTTATATCGCTCTTTCCGACTCAATGAGTGCGACGGACTTTGATGCAGGCGATTTAATAATCGTAAAAAACACCGATCCGTCAAGTCTTAGTGAAGGCGACATTATTACATACATTTCCCAAAACCCCGAAAACTTCGGCAAATCCGTAACACATAAGATTCGTACTCTCACAACCGATGAAAAAGGCAATCCGGGTTTTATAACTTTCGGCACCGTCACCGACACAGATGATGCCTATGTTGTAACTTATCAATATGTTTTGGGAAAATACGAGGGGCATATTTCAAATATAGGTTCGTTCTTGAATTTTTTGAAGTCTACGACGGGATATGTTACCTGTATTCTTATACCTCTCCTGTTCATTATAATTTTTGAAAGCATACGGTATTTCTTTTTATGCAAAAAAGTAAGAGATGAGCAACTGAAGGAAATACAAGCGGAGCGAAAAATGCTTGAGGAAGAACGGATAAAAATGCAAAAAGCAATGATGGAAAGCAAAAATGGCACCGATTACGAATAAGAGAAAACTCTTTAGTAATAAATAAAAAAATTTTTGAGGTGAAAAAATGACAAAAACAAAAAACGCTTTGATTGCAAGTGCTGTTACAATACTCATTTGCATAACTCTTTTAATCGGCACAACTTTTGCCTGGTTCCAAAGCACTGCACAATTGACTGTAAATAAAATTGAGTCAGGCACTCTCGATGTCAAAATCGAAAAATTTAACGGCAAGTCATGGGAAGACGCAGAAGGACAAGTGCTTAATTTCTCGAACGGTTCAAGTTCGGAAATTCTCTATGAACCGGGTGCATCTTATTCTCTCCCCGACCTGCGTATTACAAACAACGGCAGTCTTTCTCTCAAGTATAAAGTCGTATTCTCAAGTGTTAGCGGTGATATCACTCTTGCCGAAGTGCTTGATGTATATCTCAACGGCTCAAAAGTCGGAACTTTAAAAGATGTTCTCACATCTACCGATCCGGACGGATTTGCTCACGGATATCTCGACGGCTACACTTCCACCGAAACTCTGAAGATTTCGGTTAAGATGCAGGAAAGTGCCGACAACAGTTATCAAGGAAAACAAATCACATCTGTTTCGGTCACGGTGTATGCGGCTCAAAACACCGCAGAGCAAGACATCACAGGCACATTGTATGACAAAGACGCAACTTATTCCGGAAGCCTTGAAGGTTCTTTTTACGAAATCCACACAGACGAAGACAAAACAATTGACGAAGGCGGGAAAACAATTAATTTAAATTATGAAGGCGGAAACACCCTCGCTTCTTCAAACGGCTCGAAAGTAACCCTTAAAAACGCAAATTACACGGGTTCTGCAGAAGCTTTTTACTTAGGCGAATATAAAGGTGCGACTGCCGATTACAACGACGATACTTATTTGGAAAATGTTAATATAACAAACCTGGAAGTAACAAACGGGATTTCCCATTTAAACGATAAAATAAGCAGTGCCGTTTACTGTTACGGAGAAACCGAACTGGAAAACTGTAAAATAACCGGTACGGTCACAAAAGCGGGTGATGAATATACTCCTTACGATATTTGTTTCGTAAATCAGTCAACGGGAATTGCACGGAATTGCGAATTCGGAAGTATATATGTTTTTACACAGGCGAATGTTACACTCGATAATGTAAAAGCCGACAAAATCACGACTGCAGCCGCAACTCATGTTTCCCGTGCCGCTTTGGTAATCAAATCCGGCTGTGAAATAGGCAGCATTGAAATAACCTGTTACAGTCACCGTACCCCCGCTCTTACAATAGAAGAAGGTGCATCGGTCGGAAGCATAACATTTAACGGCGTGACATATACGCAAGCTCAATGGGCAAACCGCTAAAATACATAACTTTTATCCGAAATGAAAAGTGTTAATAAATTTTATTTGTTATTTTCGGCACTTTTTACCGTGTTTGCGGCAGGTTTGTATATATCGTTGATTTCAGGCACCACTCAAGCTTATTTTACAGACAGAAAAACATTAAATTTTTCTCCGATGCAGTCAGCCGTTTACGAGATTGATATTTGCTGTACAAACGAAGATTTCAAATCGCTCGATGCCGTCAAAAATGACAACCTGTACACGCTTTCTCTCGAAGAAAACAAACAGTATGAAATTGTCCTGACAAACAGCGGGACGGCACACAGCGGCACTTGTCTGATTGATTTTGAAGGAGAAACTTATTCTATCTGTCATTCAGTGCAAAACACGGTTGTTTCCTTCACCGTTAATTCTTCAAAAGCAAGCACCTTAACGGTAAAAACCGTATGGGGCACTTCTGCCGAAGATAATGTTTTGCAAAACGGAGATATAATCGGAAATACTCACAGCTAAACATAGCTTAGAAAATTAATTCCCGATTTTGAAAATGCTGTAACCTCTTTTGAGGTTACAGCATTTTTTATCCCACATGACTTTTCATTTTTAAGCGAAGATTGTCGGCTATCATTGCTATAAATTCGGAATTTGTCGGTTTACCTTTGGAATTTTGTACGGTATAACCGAAAAACGAATTAAGCATATCGACATCTCCTCTGTCCCATGCAACTTCAATGGCGTGACGGATAGCTCTTTCCACTCTTGACGATGTTGTCCCGAATTCCGACGCTACGGTCGGATAGAGAGTTTTGGTCACCTCGTTTATTATGCGGTTGTTCTTAACCACCATCATAATTGCTGACCTAAGGTATTGGTAACCTTTTATATGAGCCGGTATTCCAACCTGATGAATAACCTGAGTTACCTGTGTTTCAAGATCAAAATCGTCGTCCGGAGAATAAAGCCTTTCCACTTCGTTTTTATCGACAAGCCTATTAATTCTGAACACCAGGCTTTCATATTCAAAAGGCTTTATCAAACAGCCGTCCGCACCTATTAACAGCATTTCCTCTATAAGCCTTCTGTTGTTAATTCCCGTGACTATAAGAAATGCAGGTCGATAATCGGCATCAAATCTCCTCGATTCTTTAATCAAACTTCCCGCATCAAGTCCCGGAAACCATAAATCCGTTACTACGACATCCGGACGGAACCTCTTTATCGCACTCAACGCTTCCGAGCCGTCTCCGCTTTCTCCGACAACATCAATTCCGAGTTTTCTCAAATTTTCGGCACATACATATCTGTAATCATTATTTGAATCCACAATGTACACCTTTGTTCTTCTTGTCATTTCTTTCACCCCTGTTTTTTATTTTTCAGTGACATAATATTACCATATTTTTCCAAATATATCAAGGGTTTTTAAAAAATATTTCCATTTTTTTCCATTTTCGTCCGTTTTAACAGTAAAGTACTTTTAACTTCGATTATTTTACACGAATTTTTCAAAATTATTGTCGAAAGTCCCTAAAAGCAGCAAAAGCCTCATGCGTTCGGCATGAGGCTTGTTTTGTATTTTTTATTTTATCTGAAATCGGTGATTTTCGCAAGTCCGCCGTCTGATGTTTCTCTGTATAAAGCAGACAAATCGCGTCCTGTTTCACGCATTGTTTCAACAACACGGTCAAAGGAAATTTTACGGGTATCCCACAAAAAAGACGCAAGATTTACCGCATTTATAGCACGCATCGCAGCTACGGCGTTCCGTTCAATGCAGGGAATTTGCACAAGTCCGCATATGGGATCGCAAGTCAGACCGAGATGATGCTCAATTGCAATTTCGGCGGCATATTCGATTTTATCGATATTAAGTTCAAAAAGTTCACCGAGTGCCGCCGAAGCCATTGCACAGGCTGTACCTATTTCAGCCTGACAACCACATTCGGCTCCCGAAATGGAAGAATTTGTTTTTATAAGATTTCCTATCAGTCCCGCAGTCGCAAGTGCGTGTAAAATCTCCTCGTCCCCGTAACCGTTTTTTTGCTGCTGATAGTATAAAACAGACGGCAAAACGCCCGCAGAACCGCAAGTGGGAGCTGTAACTATAGTTTCTCCCGACGCATTCTGCTCACTGATTGCAAAAGCATAAGAACAAACAAGTCTGTTTTCTTTGGTCTGAGAAGATTCGTCCACATGCTGATTATTGTAAAGTGATTTTGCCTTTTTGTGCACACCCAATCCGCCCGGCAGAATTCCTTCATCATGCAATCCGCGTTTTATGGAATCTTTCATGACATTCCACACCTTTTGCATGTATTCCCAAAACCCGTCTTCTTCGTTTTGTTCCACATACTGCCAAAGTTTCAGGGAGTTTTTGTTACAGTAAAGTGCAATGTCGTGGAATTTCGTTTCATGATACGGAGAAAAAACATCTTCGTTTTTTTCACCCTCAAAAAGTATTTTTCCTCCTCCGACGCTTTTGACTCTCGACTTTCCTATTTCATCGCCGTTTTTAAAAGCGAAAATATCCATTGTATTCGGGTGAGGAATTGCCGTATTTTTTAAATTAAATTCAACCTCACATTCGACAGGGAAAAAAGTCTTTTTAATAACTTCGGCAGTCCCGTGACCTTTACCTGTCTTTGCGAGAGATCCGTAAAGAATTACTTTAAAACTGTCTGCGGCGGGATACATATTCGAAAATCGCCTGCAAGCTCTTTCGGGACCTATTGTGTGAGAACTTGACGGTCCCCTACCGACACGGTAAATTTCTTTTACCGACTCCATCGCCGTATATTTTTCAAAAGTATTCGGTACAGCGTCCGAAACATCAAACAAATCGCTTACATTGGCGTTGAATATTTTTGCGATGATAATAAGATGTTCCGATGACGGTACAGACAATCCGTTTTCCCATTTGGAAACAGCCCTGTCGCTTATTCCCAGCAAATCGGCAAGTTCCCTTTGAGACAGTTTGTGATTGATTCTGAAAGCACGAAACTTTTCGGGTAAAAAATTCATCTGTATTCTCCAAATATCTATTCTTCATTTTATTTATATTTGCCAATCTATTATGTCCTGACCGCTCAATTTCAGTATCTCATTACATTTTGAAAAATGACGGGAGCCGAAAAAGCCTCCGTATGCCGATAAAGGACTTGGGTGTACCGTCTCAAGCTTTCTGTGAAGAGGATTATCTATTATTGCGGCTTTGGTTCTTGCGTTTGCTCCCCACAGCAAAAATACCACTGTATTCTGTTTTTTGTTAAGTTCGAAAATAACTCTGTCGGTAAACTTTTCCCACCCCATTCCTTTATGAGAATTGGGTTGTCCCTCTCTGACGGTCAAAACAGTGTTCAGCAATAAAACACCTTGTTTTGCCCAATGAGTAAGTTCTCCGTGTTCGGGAATTTTAAACCCGACATCGCTACTGAGTTCACGAAAAATATTTTTCAAAGACGGAGGTGCCTCCACTCCCTTTTTCACGGAAAAACACATTCCGTGTGCCTGTCCGGCACCGTGATAAGGGTCCTGACCTATTATAACCACACGCGTTTTTTCGTAAGAAGAAAACTTCAGACTGTTGAAAATATCGTTCATATGAGGATATACCGTATATTTCGTATATTCCTGCTTTAAAAACGCACGAAGCTGTTTATAATAAGGCTTTTCAAATTCATCGGCAAGAATCCCATCCCAATCGTTACCGAAATGTACCAACAAAAACACCTCTCTTTTATCACATACGTGCCATAATAATAGTACATTTTTTTTCGTGTTTTGTCAAGTCAAAGATAAAAAAATACAACCTTAATTACGGTTGTATTTTTCTTAATTTATACACTTTCGTAAAAGACATCGCAAAAAGCTCTGCCGCGTGAACGGTAAGTCGGAATAATCGCGGTTCCGCTTTGTGCGATAATGTTTCCTCTATTGCCTTTTGACGCACTTTCACGCTTTTTTATTCTCTTTGAAACCAAAAACATCATTATTCTTTCTTCGATTTCATCGGAAACAAATTCCCTCTCCCCTTTTTTTCTTTCATCGGCTTTTTTGTAAAAATCAATCATTTTATAATTCCTCCGTTTCAAAGTATGTAAATATATTATTTGCAACTGCACAACACCGGGTTAAAGCAAACTTAAATTTCCTGTTTTCGCTTTTGTATCTTCGGTTGTTACACCTTTATTATACGCCAACATATGTGCTATAAAACGGACAGTTAAAAATGCTATTTACTGTTGACAAAATTCGTTTTTAATGATAAACTTCTATGTAGCGAAAATTGAGAGGTATTTGTATGAATTTAACGCTTGAAAAAGTTATACTTGTTTGGAATATAGTTGTATTTTTACTTTTCGGTCTTGATAAATGGCGTGCGGGAAATAAAAAGCACCGCTCAAGTGAATTTTCTCTTTTATGCTGTTCGTTCTTTTTCGGGGCTCTCGGAGCGATGTTCGGAATGGTAATATTCAATCACAAAACTTCAAAACCAAATTTCCGCTTTCTTGTTCCGATTTTCGTGTTTTTAAACCCGTTTGTGCTGGAATTGTTCAAAAAATATGTACTGCCGTACATTGTAACTTTTATTAATTCTCTTTAAAAGGATATTA
Organism: uncultured Oscillospiraceae bacterium; assembly: GCA_964558655.1. GTDB lineage: Bacteria > Bacillota > Clostridia > Oscillospirales > SIG627 > RGIG6353. Next base: position 45,256 of record CAZLEX010000005.1, read on the forward strand.
TTATGAAAAACATTTACAAAGACATCGGTATCGATGATGAAATTTTTAATTTCGGCGAAAAAATTCTGTCGAAATTTAAAGAAAGATTTGAAAAAATTGACCGCAACGCCGAACTGTGCCAAATTAAAGTAATAAAGGCAATGCAAAACAATCGTGTCAATGCCGCCTGCTTTGCAGGCACAACGGGATACGGATATAACGATCTCGGGCGTGAAACTTTGGAAAAAGTTTATGCCGATATTTTTCATACCGAAGCCGCACTTGTTCGGCCGCAAATAACCTGCGGAACGCACGCTCTTACCGTTGCCCTTTCGGCAAATCTTCTTCCCGGTGACACCTTATATTCACCTGTAGGCAGACCGTATGATACGCTCGAAGAAGTTATAGGTATCCGTCCGTCTCCCTGTTCTCTTGCCGAATACGGAGTAAATTACTGCGAAACCGACTTAAATGATGACGGAACGGTAAATTTTGAAGAAATCGAAAAAGTTATTCGCTCAAACCCCGAAATTAAACTTGCAACAATACAACGATCCAAAGGATACAAAACCCGTCCCACGCTGTCCGTCGAACAGATAGGAAAAATAATAAGCCTTATAAAAAGTGTAAATCCGAAAGTCATATGTATGGTTGACAATTGCTACGGTGAATTTGTCGAGGAAACAGAACCTTCCGATGTCGGTGCAGATATGACAGTCGGTTCTCTTATAAAAAATCCCGGCGGAGGACTTGCCCCCATCGGAGGATACATATGCGGATCTGCTGTCTGCGTTGAACGGTGTGCATACAGACTCAGTGCTCCAGGTCTTGGTCAGGAGGTCGGTGCTACTCTCAGCGTTTCAACTTCGCTCTATCAGGGACTTTTTCTTGCCCCAACTGTCGTTGCATCTGCATTAAAAGGTGCGATTTTTGCGGCAGCTTGCTATGAAAAGCTCGGTTTTAACACATTTCCCACTGCCGATACGGAGCGTCATGATATAATTCAATCCGTAGAGCTTAAAACTCCCGAAGGGCTCTGCTCTTTTTGTCACGGTATACAAGCCGCCGCACCGGTTGACAGTTTTGCCGTTCCCGTTCCGTCGGAAATGCCGGGATACGACAGCGATGTAATCATGGCTGCCGGTACTTTTGTTCAGGGTGCATCTATCGAGCTTTCCGCCGACGGTCCCATGCGTGAACCCTTCGCCGTATTTTTTCAGGGCGGACTTACTTTCCCGCATGCGAAACTCGGCATATTAATGTCAATGCAAAAGATGTACGAAAAAGGTCTGATTACTTTGCCTTAAAATTGTATGCCCAACAATGTCAATATGCCGCCTCAAGCAAAACAGCTTGAAGCGGCATACACTTTATACACTTCGTAAAATACGGCGGATATCACCGCCGTCAATTGCATTATACTTTGTCATCGTACTTTTTCGATTTTTTTAAGCGTAAATTCTCAAAGAAGCACTTTATTTCAGAAGAACATTCTTCCTCAAGTATTCCGCCGTGAACTTCGGGGTGATGATTAAAGGGAAAATCGTTTACATTCATTACGCTCCCAAAGCACCCTGCTTTGAGGTCATAAGCACCGAAATAAACATTTTTTATTCTTGAGGAAACAATAGCCCCCGCACACATAATGCAAGGCTCCAATGTTACATACATATCACATTCCCAAAGTCTCCAGCCTCCGAGTTTTTTGCAGGCCCGATCGATAGCTGCAATTTCGGCATGCCCAAGTGCATTGCAATGCGTCTGACGGCTGTTATTTCCCCATGAAATTATTTCTCCGTTTCTTACTATGACACACCCTACGGGAATTTCTCCGCGTTTTCCGCAAAGTCTTGCGTAATGCAAGGCTTTTTTCATATATTCTTCCTGCATCATATAACAGACTCCAACCACTTCAAAAGCATAAAAATCGCATAACCCGCCGCAATGTATATAAGAAGTCTCGGCAGAGCCTGAATTTTCATTTTATCCTTGTATTTTTCTCTCTTTTCAACTTTGTCTATTTCCGTCTCTATTTGCTTTTCTTTTTCGACATCGGGTTTCTCTGTATTTCTGGATTTAATAAAATCAGCTTTTTTGGCTCTTTCGACAAGCGAATAAGCATCTTTTTCATATTCGGAAGTGTCATATTTTTTCATCATTTCCATTTGCGAAGCTTTGGTGCGGGAACACTTTGTACAAATTTCATCACTTGAATGATTTTTTTGGGAACAAGTACATATCCAAGCATATTCCGAAAATTTGGGCATAACGACAGCCGGAAAAAGTTCCCCCGTAGATGACGGCGTAAGCGATGCGTCCATTTGTTCGAGATACTCTGTGGCAGTGCTTTCGTCTGTATCTGCGGCAGATAAGCATAACTTTTCAACAGTCCCGTCAGTATAGACAACCTCATCTATGAATATTTCGTACTTTTTGTAATATGTCTGAGGTATCGGAATATACTTATCCTCACCTATAATATCCGAGTCTTTTTTCTTAAGGTTTACATTATATGTGAATGAAAGTTTTTTATACGGAATCTGAGAATCAAGGTATAAAAACAGCCGTACACTAAACTTATCTATATCTTTGGGTGTAACTTTTGAAAACCTTATAATCAAAAAATATTCAAAAGTTTCTATGTCATAAACACTCACACAATCCAAAAGCTCAAGAGGAGAAGATTCAAAAAGAAAATTAAATTCTTTTTTCTCAATTTCCTTAAAGAATCTCTTTTTTCCGAAATATCTTTTGGAGTAATCATAAAGTGTTATACCGTTATTCATTTTTTAAAACCTTCCTTATGCAAAATGCAAAAACCAATGATAATAAGAAACACAAAAGCATCAAATACAAATGCACGGCATCACTTACATAAAAAACGGTTGCCGTCAAATTATTTATCATATGGCAGATAATTATAAGCGAAACGCTTCCCGTAATTTCATAAAATACGGCAAGAACAATTCCCGCAATAAAAGCCGCAATGCAAGCTCCCGCACCTATGTGCGACAAAGCAAAAAGTAAAGACGAAAAAAGCAACGCAATCGGAAAATTTAAAGATTTTTTCATTATACGGAAAACAGAAGCACGAAAAAACAGCTCTTCGCCTATCGGAACAATAAATACCGATACCAAAACCGACCGTATATCGCTTTTTACATTATCGGAAGTTGGGAAAACAATATCCGTTAAATATGAAACAAAAATCATTACAGAAAGGAAAAAAGCCGCAAAAAAAATCCCGCCTTTGAAAAATTTAAAAGCCTTCCGCACGTGCCTTTCGTGCGAAAAAGCAAAAACGGCAATATATACGGCGCTGAGCAAAAAAGAAGTAACATACGAAGGAACATACGCAAGAAAAAGTGCCGAAACCGTTCTTGCGGCAAAAAATGCCGCAAGAACTGCAATCAGCCGTAAATTACCGTCAGCTGTCTTCATCGTCTTCATCTTTGTGAGCTTCGGCATATTCGGCACAAAGTTCTTCCCATGATACCGTATTTTCTTTATTATGCTCCACGCAATAACTGTTCAGCGGTCTGGTTATTCCCATGGTAAATCCCGGATAAGTCCCGTCAATATAAAGATTCATATAAAACGGCAATGATGTATCGTCCGGATACTTGTACCCTTCCGGCACTTCCATATAAGTGTATTGGGCATCCGTAACCGCAACATTCACCTCAAGTTTTCTGTCTTCGTTTTTTACCAGTGCAACCTGATGGGTATGCTCACATCCCTCGCCGGCAACCGAATTTGTTTCGTCACAAATATCGACCATAACATGAACATTACACTCGGAAGTAGGCACATTGTTATATGCAAAATAACCTGTGGCAGTCCTATCACCTCTGGGATCATGTTTGCAATTTTCACTCACTAAAAGTCCCGAATCTTTACAGTATTCAACTTCCACAAGAGTTGAAAAATCGAAACTCTTGACCTTTTCTCCCGTCTCTTCCTGACGGGTAAGATATTTTTCGTGAATTTTCGTCATAACGAGATCCCACGCATCAAGAGCGGCAGTCTTATACTCCGTAGACATATATCTCGGTTGGTCATATCCGAACCAAACACAACCTACAAAATAAGGAGTATATCCGGCAAAATACAAATCTTTGCTGTCGTTTGTAGTACCGGTTTTTGCCGCAACATCAATCTTTTTGGAAAGGCTTAAACCTCTTGCCGTTCCGTAGCCGTAAGGATCCGCAACCTCCGTAAGAATTTTTGTCATAACCAAAGCCGCTTCGGAACTTATAACATTATCGCGATATTCGGCATTTGAAAGGATTAAATTCCCCTGTGCATCTTCGACTTTTATATAAGTGCGTGATTTATTGTAAACTCCGTTGTTCGCAAGTGTCGCATAAGCTGTAGCCATGTCTCTGAGCGTTACACCGTAGGTAAAACCTCCAAGTGCAAGAGGAGACAGGTTTAAGTCATTTCTGGCACCCGCAACCAAAGTAGAAAGTCTGTATCGGCTCTTCAGCATATCAAATACATAATCGGTGCCGAGTTCGTCGACAATTCTTACCGCAACCGTGTTTACCGAGCGTATAACCGCATCGGCAACAGTTGTCTTTCCTCGATAAGTCGCAGGAGAATTCGACGGCCATGCTTTGCCCGTTGACGAATTTATATTGTAAGGGAAATCATCTATTGAAGTCGAATAATTTATTATTCCGGCGTCAAGTCCCAAAGAATATACCGAGAGAGGTTTAATCGAAGAACCGGGCTGTCGGGAAGTCATTGTAGCTCTGTTCCAGCCTCTGTTCTCCTTTTTTTCACCCCGTCCGCCGACGATACCCAATACATTTCCGTTATACGGATTTACAACAACCATTGCCGATTCCGGCTGAACTCCTTCGGATGTTTTGGGGAAAGATTCATCGTCTGAAAATATCTCCTCCATAGCGGTTTGAACATCTATATCCATTGTTGTGTAAATTTTTAATCCGCCCGAATACACATACTGTGTTGCACTGTTTTCATCTAAATCATACTGCTCCATAAGATCCGCTATTACATCGTCCATTACGGTATCCACAAACCAGGAGTGTATTTTTATATCTTCCTCATCTTCACCGCCGTCACCGTTAAAAAGCACGACATCCATGTCATATACTTCGTCGAATTCTTCTTGTGTCAGCAAACCCTGCTCAAGCATTTCGGTAAAAATTACCTGACGCCTTTCTTTGTTATTTTCGGGATTTAAAATAGGGTCATAATAGGTCGGGCGATTTGTGATTCCCGCAATGCAGGCACATTCCACCAAAGTAAGTTCGGACACATCTTTGTGAAAATAAAGCTCGGCTGCCGACTGAACTCCGCTGCACCCCTGAGACAGATAAATGGTATTAAGATACATTTCAAGTATCTCTTCTTTTGTTTTCTTCTTTTCAAGCGAAAGTGCTCTGAATATCTCCTGTATCTTTCGCTGAACTTTAACATCGTCGTCTCCCGTAACATTTTTTATAAGTTGCTGAGTTATGGTAGATCCGCCGTAACCGAATGAACCGTTTTTAAATACATGCAATACCGCTCCCGCAGTTCTTTTCCAATCCACGCCGTCATGAGTCCAAAAACGCTTATCCTCTATGGCTACAATACAATCCACAAGGTCTCTCGGTATTTGATCATAAGAAACCCAAAGCCTGTTTTCCGTTCCGTGAATTCTTTCGGTTTCAAGCTCAACCCATTCTCCCTGTGTATGTTCATCATCGGTATAATCCATATAATAAATCGAAGTGGTCTGGCTCAAATCCAATTTTAAATTGTCTATGTCATAATCGGTATCGATATTTCCCTTAATGTAAAGAGCCAGGGCAACCGCCATAATGGATCCGGAAACTATCCCTATAAGAAGCACCGTCAAAAAAACATTCACTATCCACTTTAAAATTCCGACAAATAAATTCTTTTTTTTCATGATTAAACCTTCTCCTTTTTTACGGCGACATTATCGGTACCTATAACAGCTCCCAAATCTCTCAGAATTTTGTCATTCACACAAACGGATATTCCTGAAAGTTTGAAACTTTTTTTATCATTTTCACAATAAAATACCACACCGCTTAAACCCGAATTTCTTCTTAAAATGTCCAATACGGTATTTATGCGTTCGTCATTTTTGGACTTAACCCTTATATAAAGCGTCCGCGTTTGCTCCGTATTTGCCGAATTTAAAATTTCGTCAACGGAATTAATACGCCTTCCTCGCACGGACTTTTTTTGTAAATCGGCATCACAGCAGGCCTTTTCAACATTTTTTGCCAAAAGCTTTAATTCGTCTCCTTTAAAAGATATTTCGCACTTTATCAGCAAAACATTTTCACTTTCAAGCAAATCGAACGAATCTTGAAAAACTTTTGGGAAAACAACAATCTCGGCAGAAGAATAAATATCCGAAAAATTCAAAAAAGCCATAACTCCGCCGGATTTTGCCGTAACTGTTTTTTTACCGGTTATATTTCCGATTACCGATACAATCTGCCCTTCGGAAAATTCATTCGTACCGGAATCAAAGCTGTTCTTTATATCGGCAATGCTCGCACATTCCGAAAAAGTTTTTTTGTAATCGTCAAGAGGGTGCCCCGACAGCCATACTCCCGTTACGCTTTTTTCCATTTCAAGCCGTTCGATAAGTTTTTCTTTTCCGACATCATTAAATTCTATTTCAAACGATGTTGTACCGCTGTCTCCGGAAAACAAATCTATCTGCCCGGACACATTTTTCCGTCTTATTTCAGCCGCCTTTTCAACTGCCTGAGATAGTGTGGAAAGCATTTCACAGCGGCCGTCATGCAAACTGTCAAACGCACCTGCCATTATGAGACTTTCCGTCATTTTTTTATTTGAATCGTGAGCAGACATACGCATTACATAATCTTCAAAACTTGAAAAAGGTCTTATCTTTCTTTCGGCAAAAATTTGCTCTAACGCTCCAATTCCGACATTTTTAATCCCGAGAAGTCCAAACATCACTCCGTCCGGTGTAACCGTAAATTCAGCCTCGCTTTTGTTAATATCCGGTAAAAGGATCGGTATTGACAAAGCTCGACATTCCGCAACATACAAATTTATCTTTTCTTCTTCATCTGCAGATAAACTTATCAGAGACGCCATATACTCTGCGGGATAATAATACTTGAGCCATGCAGTTCGATAGGTAAGATAACTGTAAGCACAAGCGTGCGACTTATTAAAGGCGTATTTTGCAAATTCTGCCATTTTATCAAATATTTTTTCGGCATTTTCCGGCTTTATTCCCCGTGCAACCGCTCCTTCGATACTCCCGTCTTCGCTTCCATACAAAAAGACTCTGCGTTCATTCTCCATAACCGCTCTGTTCTTTTTACTCATAGCCCGTCTTACAATATCGGCTCTGCCGAAAGAATAACCCGCAAGAGAGCGAAAAATCTGCATTACCTGTTCTTGATACACAATACAGCCGTATGTGACGGAGAGTATCGGTTCAAGCCTCTCGTCATCGTAAATTATTTTATCTTTATTTCGGCTGTTCTCAATATATTTCGGTATAGATTCCATAGGTCCGGGACGGTAAAGTGCAATAGCCGCAGTTATATCCTCTATTGATCGGGGATGAAGACGCATCATAAGATTTCTCATTCCGGCAGATTCTATCTGAAACATTCCCAATGTTGCTCCTGAGGATATATATGAAAAAACTTTTTCATCGTGAAGATTTATCTTTTCTATATCGAACAGCGGATTTTTTTCTTTGATTCTGCTCACGGTTCCGTCTATCACGGACAAAAACCTTAATCCGAGAAAATCAATTTTAAGAAGTCCCAAATCGGCTATTGTATTCATAGGATACTGAGTAGCACTTACATCTTTGCAGGTACACAAGGGCACATACTCGCTTACCGGCTTATCCGTTATAACAACTCCTGCCGCATGCAATGAAACATGTCTTGGCATTCCCTCCAGCAATGACGATATATCAATCAGCTTTTTCACAGCATCGGAAGAATCATACATATCACGCAATTTTGAATTTTCCGACATAGCACGGTCTATTGTCATATCGAGCGTTCTCGGTATCTGTCTTGCAATCTCATCAACTTCTCCGTAAGACATTCCGAGTACCCTGCCGACATCTCTGACAACAGCCCTTGCCGCAAGCGTGTTAAAAGTTACGATTTGAGAAACTCTGTCGGCACCGTAACGGCTTATAACATATTCAATTACCTCACGGCGTCTTTCGTTGCAAAAATCTATGTCAAAGTCAGGCATACTGACACGCTCTGGATTCAAAAATCTTTCAAAAAGCAACCCATGCGATATCGGATCAACTCCTGTAATTCCCAGAGCAAAAGCCGCAAGACTACCTGCACCGGAACCTCTGCCCGGCCCTACCGAAATACCATTGTCTTTCGCAAAAGAGATGAAATCGTCAACTATAAGATAATATTCGGCAAACCCCATGGAAATAATTACCGACAACTCATATTCAAGTCTTTTGGAATATTTTTCTCTGTCTTCATGTGAAATTGAGTACTGTTTAAATCTGTTTTGCAATCCCTCTTCACATTTTTTTCTTAAACAATCATTATTGGACAAACCGTAAATGTTTTTGAACGAAGGAAGAAACAGTTTGTCGAAAGTAAAATCAAAATTGCACTTATTAACAATTTTTACGGTGTTTTCTATGGCTTCCGGAACATTTTCAAACAGTCGTGACATTTCTTCTCCCGACTTCATATAATATTCGTCGGTGCGAAATCCGGGAAAGCGTCCGTTTTCGAGAGTGGAAGATGTCTGTATACACATAAGTACGGCTTGCGAATTGGCATCTTCTTTTTCCACATAATGAACATCGTTTGTCGCAACAACGGGTATTCCCGTCTCTCTTGCTATTTTTAAAATTCCGGAATTTACGGAAGTTTCCTCGGGAATAAAATGATTTTGAAGTTCCAAATAAAAATCATCTCCGAAAATCTCCCGCATTTCAAGTGCACACGAAAATGCCGAACTGTAATTCCCTTCGAGTATTAACTTAGGTATTTGTCCGGAAATACAAGCCGAAAGTGCTATCAACCCTTTACTGTGCTTTTTTAAAGTCTCCTTATCAATTCTCGGCTTTACATAAAACCCCTCTGAATAAGACAAAGAATTCAGTTTTATCAAATTGCGGTATCCTTCTTCATCCTTTACAAGAAGCACCAAATGAGAATAATCTCTGTCAAGAGAGTAAATTTTATCTGTCATTTTTCTCGGTGCAATGTACATTTCACACCCGATAACAGGTTTTATTCCGTTTTTTTTGGCAGCCTTATAAAAATCAACCGCCCCGTACATTACTCCGTGATCGGTTATGGCAACGGCATGCTGTCCTAATTTTTTCGCATACTCGAACAGCCTGTCAATACGGCAGGCTCCATCCAAAAGGCTGTATTCCGTGTGCAAATGAAGATGGGCAAAATCCGGCATCAATCCAATTCCTTTGCTATTTCTGTAATTTTCCGTAATCTTCGGTTAAGTGCCGAACGGGACAAATTCCCCTTATCGTAAAGCAAGCACAGTTGCGTAAGCGATGCATCGGGATACCGTAGCCTGAGTTCAGCCGCCTCGCGAAGTTCTTCGGACAAAGTATTCCACGCATTCTTACTCTTTATTTTGTCAGCCGCCACTTTAAACTCAACAAATGCCGAAACTGTCTTGCGGGTATTGGAATTTTCGCAATTGCAACTTCTGTTAAGATTATTTTTTATTTCTTTTTCGATACTTTTTTCAATTATGTCAAGTGAATATTTACCAGCACCTATTTCATAAAAAAAATCGGATATGCGTTCACTGCCTTTAATATAAATCACATAGATATTGCGTCTTTTCGTAAATCCGACATCTTTTCCCTCAACAAGCAAAAGCGAAAACAAAGCTTCCGCCAGTTTTTCGTCCGAAATCAAAAATTCGGCATGGTAACTTTTTTGCGGATCTGTAACTGTACCGCAAGAAAGAAAAACACCCCTCAAAAAATATTTCGAACATTCGGCACAGTGAAACAAATCGGATAAATCAAGCTCTTTTTCGGCAGAGTTCAAATAAATTTTCGTATACTCTTCCGGAAGTCTGATCTCAAAAAATTCTTTGTCGCGAATGGATATATTTTTCGCTTGAGGTTCAATGCGGATAAACTGTATAAGTATGTATATCAAAAGTTCGGAAAAATTATCCGACGCCAATTTCAGAACATTTTTTTCGAAAAAACATTTTTTTGAAAACAAAAGCGATCCGCACAAAAAAGCTTCGGCACAGCATTTATTTATCTTTCTGTCTTTCCCGCCTTTTGTAAATCCGGTCTCGGTACAAGTACGCTCACACAAATATTCTTTTATCCGGGCACTGTAAGAAGTTTTCAGCAAATGCTCTTTTCTCCTTTCGGTGAAAGATAGCGGATTTCCGGTTCCAACTCAATTCCGAAACATTCTGACACTTTGTTTTTTACCTGCTCCATAAGAATTCTGACATCGCTTGACGATGCGTTCCCCAAATTTACGACAAAACCCGAATGTTTTTCGGAAATCTGTGCTTCTCCGATTCTAAAACCTTTTAACCCGCTTTCTTCTATAAGTTTTGCCGCAAAATACCCTTCCGGGCGTTTAAAAGCCGAACCCGCACTCGGATATTCAAGCGGCTGTTTCTCACGGCGACGGGCAAGAAGCTCTTCTTCGCGAAGTTTTATATTCTCCGACGAATCCTTTCTTAAATCAAACCGAGCCTCAAGCACATATTCATGTTTTTTTAAAAAAGAACTGTTTCTGTACGAAAACAGGTTTTCACTTTTTTCGTATTTGACAAAGCCTTCGTTTTCGTTCCATACCGTACAGTCAAGAAAAACATCTGCAATCTCTCCGCCGTACGCTCCCGCGTTCATAGCAACGGCACCGCCTACACTTCCCGGTATGCCGCAAGCAAATTCAAGTCCGGAAAGCCCGTGACTGCCGACAAATCTCGAAAGCGAGGTAAGGCCGACGCCTGCCATAGCACTGACGCAAGAATCGCATATATTTTTTTCGTTTAAAAGTTCCGTAAAAATCACTGCTCCCCGAAACCCTTCATCATCAGCCAAAAGGTTTGAGCCTCTTCCCATTACATAAAACGGTATACGAAGCTTTGTACATGCCTCTGCCGCAATTGCAAATTCTTCGGGTGATTTCGGAAAAAGCCCCGCGTCAGCAGTACCGCCTATCTTAAAAGATGTCATTTTCGCCAAGCTTACATCGCTTTCAAACTTTATATCGCTGTCTTTAATTTCCTTTGAAATAACGGAATATATATCCGTCATCGGTTTACTCCGAGCATTGCCGCACCGATAATTCCGGCATCATTACGCAACTGTGCTATCCTTACCTTCGTTGCCGGAACATTTTCGGAAAGTGCCGTATAAACTTCCTTGTAAATTTTCTCGACAAGAGGTATGAGAAGAGTATCTTTTTCGTTGCTTATTCCTCCGCCTATGCTTAACACTTCGGGTTCGAATATGTTTATTATGTTCGTAATTCCGCAAGCAAGATATGAAATATATTCTTCAACCACTTTTTTGCCTGCCTCATCTCCGGCACGCATTGCGTCAAACGATGTTTTCCCGTTTACACGGTTTATATCCCCACCGCAAATATTCCACATTTCGCTGTCCGGACATTTCTCCATCATTTCTTTGGTCATTCTTACCAATCCGGTAACAGAACCGTAGGATTCAAAGCATCCCTTTCGACCGCAGGTACACTGCACTCCGTCTTTAACAATTACCATATGACCGAGTTCGGCACCGGCAAAATTAAATCCCGAATACACTTTGTGATCTATTATTACTCCGCCTCCGACTCCCGTGCCGAGAGTTACCATAACAGATGTTCTGAACCCTTTTGCCGATCCGACTTCGGCCTCACCTTTAGCGGCGGCATTTGCATCGTTTTCTATGCTCATATTTTTTATACCGGTTCTGGCAGAAAGTTCTTTTACAATCGGATATGCATTCATGGAAGTTATATTGTTCGAACACTCGACAACACCTTTTACACTGTCGCAGATGCCGGGAGATGCTATTCCGCAAAAATCAACTTCTTCAATGCCGATACCGGCTTTTTCGCAAACTTCAAAACAGCACTTTGCCATATCATCGGTTATTTCGTCAGCAGACCGATTTGCCAGCGTCGGAGTAGATACTTTTTCGATTATTTTTCCGTCTTCATCTACAAGACCTACCGCAATATTTGTACCGCCCAAATCAATTCCCAAAAGTTTCATAAAAATTATCCCCCAAAAATTTAAGTTTATCTTTCTTCGGAGAGTCCTTCTCCCATTAATTTTTTATTGAATTCAACCGCCGTGTCATATCCCATCTTTTTCTGACGGTGATTCATTGCGGCAATTTCTATAATAACCGCAAGATTTCGGCCGGGTTTTACAGGGACCGTAATGCAGGGAACTTTAATTCCCATAATATCGGCATATTCGGTTTCAAGTCCGAATCTGTCGTAAAATTTGTCTTTATCCCACTGTTCGAGATTTATCATAAGATCGATTTTTTCGGTATTTTTGACAGCACCCATACCGAATATACGCCGAACATCTACGATGCCGATTCCACGCAGTTCAATATAATGACGTATAAGCTCCGGAGAGGATCCGACAAGAGTTTTCTCCGATACTTTCCTTATTTCGACGGCATCGTCGGCAACCAGCCTGTGACCTCTCTTAACGAGTTCTATCGCCGCTTCGCTTTTTCCTATTCCGCTGTCACCTACAATCAGAATACCCTCACCGTAAACTTCGACAAACACTCCGTGCCTTGAAATCATCGGTGCCAATTTTACATTCAGGAAAGAAATGAGAGACGCCATAAAAGGCGATGTTTTATCTGCGGTAACAAAAACGGGAATCTTATATTTTTCGGCAACCTCAATCACTTCGTCAACAACACCGTCCGTATGTGTAAAGACGAGGCAGACAGGGTGTAACGAAAGATACTTATCGAGAATTTCAAGCCTTTTTTCGTGAGAAAAACTCTCAATACAAGTTTTCTCTTCTCTTCCGAGTATTTGAATTCTTGCCGAGTCGAAAAAGTCAAAATATCCCATAAGTTGAAGGCCCGGACGATTTATTTCATTTCCGACAATATGAATTTTATCAGCCTCTTCGGGAAGAAAAACAGATGTAAGCGAAAATTCGTCAACTATTTCTCCGAGTGTACAGTAAACTTCATCCATGCTATAATTTCCTTTGCAATATTATTCAAGTATATCGGTGGTTATAAAATCAACCCCGTATTCAATCATTTTTTCACAATCGGGTATATTGTCGCAAGTCCAGCAATTTACTTTTATGCCGTTTGAATGTAACTTTTGTACATCTTCGACGCTCAGTCTTTCATAACACAAATCGGCATTAAGTCTGTTTTCGCACATAGTCCGTATTATGTCTTCTTCGGTTATTCCCCTTGCGATTTCTCCTTTAAGGCATCGCAAAGTATCTCTGAGCCACTGTATTTCGTTATCGGGTAAAATTTTTCTCAAATTCAAACAGTTTTCCAAATCGAACGATATAAAAATCACATTTTCTATGTAACCCAATTCCGTAATTTTTTCGACCAGCCTGTTTAAATCATCTTCTTTGAAATGATTTTTTACTTCCAGCACACAAATTTTATCATATCTTTTGCAAATTTTAATATATTCTTCCAAAAGCGGTATCCGTATATCGCGTCTTTCCGTTGTTTTATCGGTATCCGGAAGAATTATATCCGAAAATTCCGACCAATCGCTCGTTTCGACATTGATATCGTATTTGCCGAGAGAAACTCTGCTCAAAGTTTCATCGTGTATGATAACAAATTTTCCGTCTTTTGTTACATGTACATCGGTTTCTATTCCGAAATAGCTTCTGTTCGCCGCCGCAAGAAACGCCGCATTTGTATTTTCTTTTTCAATAGCACTCAATCCTCTGTGTGCAATCATTTTAGGTTTTTGAGTCTTAATTTTTACCGTATTCATATCTTCCTCCGTAACAATTTTTCGAAAAGCCGTAAAGACGCTTTGCAAGGCTTTCTATCTGTACTATCTGTATTATACTATAATTCAAAAAAAATTACAATATTTTCTAATCTTTTTTTGAAACTTCAGCTGTCATACCTCTCAAATCAGTTGACTGCGTCGCAATGCTTTTTTTCAATGTCAAGTCTTACAAAAACTACGGCTAAAGCCGTGTAAAGCAGTGCCGATGAAACAATATCTATTACAGACGGGAATATCGACATACCGAAATTCATCATCAATGCGGCGATAATTTTGGCAATCATAAATTCGGCAATAATAACAAATGCTTCCTTTTTGTGCCCTTTCATCAGCTCTCTGCTTTTTGACAAAGCTTGAAAAACACTCATTTCGGGATTTACCGCAATATAAAACGGAGCCATACAAAAAGCGAGATACACAGGAAAAAATCCCGCAAATATGCCAATGCACGACAAAAGAGAAAACAATATAACTGAAAATGCCCCCTTTATCATCGAACCTATATTTTCGGTTCCGGAAAAATATACTTTGACAGAACATTTTTTATTCGACGGGGTTCCCGAAAGAATTAAAAAATACCTCATTGCACAGTATTGAAAAGGAGTGTTTAAAACAATAGACGCCAAATATACCGCACAAAAAGCAATACTTTGCCCGACGGTAACGGAAAACGAGGCCATATCCTGCATGGATTTTATCAAGGGAGAAACCATAACAGTCAAAACCAGCGTCGGAAAAAGAGATGTTAAAATCATTATCAGTATGCAAGACGCCATATGAGTATAAACCGCATATTTTGCCTGTTGCTTTATCTGAGTTCTCGAAAGCATACAAAAACCTCCGCAATAATCGCTTTAAATCAAAAGACAGTTTATCATCAAAATATTTCTACTTTGTGAATTTTCGAATATTTATTGTATTTTTTAAAAAAACATGATAAAATACACTCAACATAAATCGGAGGATAAGTATGGATTTTGTAAAAGTAATAGCGGAAGAATTCAAAATAAAAGAAGTTCACGCACAAAATACGGTAAATCTTTTGGAAAACGACAATACCGTGCCTTTTATTGCCCGTTACAGAAAGGAAATGACGGGAGCGTTGGACGATCAGGTTCTCAGAGAAATTTCCGAAAGACTTAATTATTTAAAGAATCTCGAAAAGAGAAAAGAAGAAGTCATTTCTTCGATAGAAGAACAGGAAAAGATGACTGATTCACTGCGTGAAAAAATCGAAAACGCCGTAACATTGACGGAAGTCGAAGATATATACCGTCCCTACAAGCCGAAAAGAAAAACAAGAGCTTCAATTGCGAGGGAAAAAGGCCTCGAACCTCTCGCAGACTTAATTTTTGCCCAGCAGATTACATCGGGAATTCCAGAAGATTATGCACTTGAATATTTGAACGAGGAAAAAGGTGTAGCCGATATACAAAGTGCGATATCCGGTGCACTTGACATAATTGCAGAAAACATTTCGGATTCCGCCGAATTCCGTACAGAACTCAGGCGGTTGATTTTCGAATACGGCCAAATAGAGACGAAAGCGGCAAAAGACGAAGATTCCGTTTATACCATGTATTATGACAGAAGCGAAGCCGTATCGAAAATTCCTTCACACAGAATGTTGGCAATCAACAGAGGAGAGAAAGAGGACTTTCTCAAAGTCGGAATTGTTACCGACGAATATATTACCAAAAATTATCTTTACAACAGAATATTGATTCCGGGAAGTATTTTTACGCCTTTGGTAAAAGAAGCAATTGACGACTCTTATTCAAGGCTGCTCTTCCCGTCTGTTGAACGGGAAATCCGTTCAATGATATTCGAAGATGCCTGCGAAAAAGCAATCACGGTTTTTGAAGATAATCTGGAAAATCTCCTGCTGTGTGCTCCGATTAAGGGAAAAACCGTTATCGGATTTGATCCCGGATACAGAACGGGCTGTAAATTGGCAGTGGTTGACAAAACGGGAAAAGTCCTTGACACCGCCGTAATATATCCCACAAAACCGCAGGAAAAAACAAAAGAAAGCGAAAAAACACTTCTGGCACTCATATCGAAATACAACGCCGATATTATCTCAATAGGCAACGGAACGGCTTCGAAAGAAAGCGAAATATTCGTATCCGAAATGATAAAAAAACATTCTCTTTCCGTAAAATACATAATTACTTCGGAGGCAGGAGCTTCGGTTTATTCGGCGTCTCCTCTTGCAGCAAAAGAATTTCCCGATTTTGATGTAACGCAAAGAAGTGCTGTTTCGATAGCCAGAAGAATACAGGATCCGCTCGCCGAACTTGTAAAAATAGAGCCCCGTGCGATAGGCGTCGGACAGTATCAGCACGACATGAAACCCGCAAGACTTGACGAAGCTTTGGGTGGTGTCGTCGAAAGTTGCGTAAACAGAGTGGGTGTAAATCTTAACACAGCATCGTTTGCACTGTTATCCTATGTTTCCGGAATCAATGCCGCAAGTGCGAAAAACATTGTGAAATACCGCGAAGAAAACGGTGAATTCAAAACAGTGGAAGCAGTAAAGAAAGTACCGCGTATAGGGGACAAAGCTTTTGAGCAGTGTGCGGGATTTTTAAGAATCGCAGACGGGGACGAGCCTTTGGACAACACAGGTGTACACCCGGAATCTTACGAAGCCGCAAGAAATCTTCTGAAAAAAGCGGGATATGAAATCTCGGAAATAGGAACAAAAGGATTTCCCAATCTTGAAAAAGAGCTCATAACATTTGACAAAGACGAATTGGCAAAGCAACTCGGCATAGGCGTTCCGACGCTGAACGACATAATCAAAGAACTTGAAAAACCCGGTCTTGATTTAAGAGATGATTTTGAAGAACCGATTTTACTTTCCGAACTTCTTGACATATCTGACCTTCGGGAAGGAATGATTCTGACCGGGACGGTAAGAAATGTTTGCGATTTCGGAGCGTTTATAGACATAGGAGTCCACCAGGACGGTCTTGTACACATTTCGGAAATCTCGGATAAATACATAAAGCACCCATCGGAAATTTTATCGATAGGCGATATCGTAAAAGTCAAAATTCTCTCTGCCGATCCGGGCAAAAAAAGAATTTCGCTTTCAATGAAATTGTAATTTTTCAAAATTCCCGTCTCTATTTTCAGTGGGTTTTGAGCACTGTTTGTTCAAAAATTGTGCAATATTTACATATATGAGACTGAAATTTTGGAAAATAAACATCTTTTATATTTTTCGTTTTTCTGTTATCATTATATAGTCAAAGTAATATGCTCGGCGTCGGGTGCCCGATAGTCGTAATTTCATAGGAGGTTATTTAATGGCAAGTGTATCACTGAAACACATATACAAGAAGTATCCGGGCGGAGTTACCGCTGTTTCGGATTTCTGTCTTGAAATCAAAGACAAAGAATTTATCATTCTCGTAGGTCCTTCCGGTTGCGGTAAATCAACAACGCTTCGTATGATTGCCGGACTTGAAGAAATTTCGGAAGGCGAACTTTTTATCGGTGACAAGATTGTCAACGATGTTGCTCCCAAAGACAGAGACATTGCGATGGTTTTCCAAAACTACGCACTTTATCCGCATATGACGGTTTACGAAAACATGGCTTTCGGTCT
>CAZLEX010000006.1:0-60548 GCA_964558655.1 uncultured Oscillospiraceae bacterium
AGTTGCAACAATTATACAAAATGCAAATTACCGAAGAGGTTAAAGAAGTTAAAACAAACAAAAAATGATGTTAATTTTGTTAATTATTTTACTGCTTTTATAAAAAAATAACAAATTAATAAATTAAAAAATATTTTTGTATAATTTTACCCAAAAAAATATTGTAATAAGTAAAATTTCGTGATAAAATAGTGGCAAGTAGATCTAATTCATTCATGGAGGAATTTTATAACATGAAAAGTTCGGTATTTTTATGTTCTTATCAAGATTATTGGCGTCAAAATGATTTAAAAACAATATTTGAATACGCTAAACGAGATGGATTTGAGGCGGTGGAACCCGGATATATTCACGAACTCAGAGGTCCTAACGGTTTGGAAAATGCGAAATCCGTAAAAGAGACCGCCGACAAATTGGGACTTGTTTTTTCCTGTTTTTCTCAGGGTATCAGCCTTTTAGATCGAGATTTAAAAGAAGCTGTACAGGAGTTAAAACGGTGTGTTGATTTAGCCAAAGCTTTAGGTTCGCCTTATTTCCATCATACTTTTCAATTGGCAAATACTCACAATAAATTACCGTTGTTTGACACACATAAAAAAGTATTTATAGATGTTGCAAAAGAAGTTGCTTATTATGCGGGAGAAAAGGGAATTGAATGTCTTTATGAAGATCAGGGATTTCTTATGAATACTCCGGAAAGAATGTGCGAGCTTCTTAATGAAGTTGATTTGCCGAATACCGGTATTTGCCTTGATCTGGGAAATGCCCTATTCTATGATTTATTGCCAGAAACATATGCCGGAATATTTATTTCCCATATTAAGCATGTTCACGCAAAAGATTACATACAAAAATCTGTCGAAACACTCGCAACCACAGACGGTTGGTATCCTACCATTTCCGGCAATTCATTACGCGGAACTGTTCTGGGGCATGGAGTAGTTAATTTTGAAAAAATTTTCTCAGTTTTATTAATGGGCGGATATGACGGATATTATTCGTTAGAATATGACGGAATTGAAGAAACTCTGAAGAGCGTTTCGCAAAGCTTAAAAAATATGCAAATTTATTATGATCGTGCATACAAAAAAATTAACGGATAAAAGGAGATTTTATTATGAAAATTGTTGTCGGCTCAATTCAGCAGGAAGTAAATACATTTAGTCCGATAAAACCTACAAAAAATGATTTTTTCTATCTTCGCGGTAATGATATGATTGATCAAATTGCCGTAACACCTCTCTTTCGTGAAAACGGCGTAGAAATTATTCCGACAGTGTATGGAAATGCTGTTCCGTCCGGAAGAATGAGTGCACATGATTATGACGCTTTTTGTCGCGAACTTGTTGATATGATTCCCGATGATAACGATTTTGACGGTATATGGCTGTATTGTCACGGAGCTATGGATGTAGAAGAAATCGGATCGGCAGAACCGTACCTTTTGAAAATGATTCGCGATAAGGTAGGGTATGAAAAACCGATATCGGTTGCTTTGGATTTTCACGCTAATCTTGATTATAGATTATTTGATTATGCTAATGTTATTTGCGGATACAGAACAGCACCTCATGCCGATATGCCGGAAACTCAAATAAGAGCAGGGAAGGCACTTATCAGATGTATTAAGGAACATTTGCTTCCTAAAACAGTTGCAATTCGGGTTCCGCTTATCATTTCAGGCGATATGTGTATTACCGCAAATTATCCGATGAATCAAATTATGCCTGAAGCGATAGAAGCCGAAAAAAATCCCGAGCTAATGGCGGTAAATGTTTTTCACGGTCAGAATTGGGCTGATGTACCTAATGCCGGAGCAAGTGTCACAGCAACGGTAGCACATTCGGATAATGTTGATGTTGCGTATGATATATGCAAAAAAATCGCAAACAAATATTGGTCCCTCAGAGAAAAATTCAAGTTTGAAATAAAAGCTTTACCCCCTTACGAAGCAATTCGTGCGGCGGTAGAATCAGCTAATGCAAAAACATCGGAAGCACCTGTTTTTGTATCAGATTCAGGTGATAATACCACCGCCGGAGCGGCAGGTGACAGAACAGATATGTTCAATATTTTTAACGAGTCCAAGTTACTGTTTGACACAATGAAAAAGCGGGCATTGTTGGGTGGTATTTGCGATAAACCGGCTGTTGATATTCTTTGGAATTTAAAAATAGGTGAGAAAGCCAATATTACGGTTGGCGGTACATTTGATGTTAACAGTCCTAAAATCAATTTAGATGTTATCGTTTTAAATAAATCCAAAATACTTAATTGGGATGGCGACGGTGCAGATGCGGGAAGAGCGGTAGTTGTTTCGTGTGGGCATTTTGATGCTATCATTACCGAAAACCGCTGTGCACTTATTTCTCCGGAAATATTTGCTTCGGTTGGTATAGATATTAATACTTACAACATCATTTGTGTGAAACTCGGTTATCTTTATCCTAAGCTTGCCGCTGTTGCCGCAGATGCAATTATTGCATTAACCAAAGGTAATAGTACTGTGGTTCTGGATACACTTGAATTTAAAAATCTCGATAAAAATAAGTTTTATCCTTTCAATAAAAACTTATCTTTCAATGCTTAATTAACGGCTAAAAGTAAACAAGCTCGGGCATTTGCCCGAGCTTGTTTTAAAATTAAACTTATAAATAAAACTATTTTTTAACTGTTTTCTCTAATAATTTTTTGCATTTTTTCAATCAAATCAATTATATAATGATTATTGCGAGGATATTCTTTAAATGTAACATTCATATTAGCTTCTTTGTCGATTAATTCGATAACTTTTTCCCTGCCAATTATAGTTTCAAGAGTTCGGCATACCTCTATGTCATTTAAGGCTTCTCTGAAAACGAGAGCTCTCAGTGACGGAGCAACACCGTCCGTGATAGGATAAACGGAAAATGCATCACCAGAAGGGAACGCTTTCCCGGATGATGTCGTTAAATACGGATTAATGAGATAACGGGAAAGATTAGAGTAGTAAAAATTATATCCCCACTGTAAAAAGCCCTCCACATTGTATTTATACATCTGCAATCCGATAATCCTGTTTTTAAAAGATTCCTGTGCTATAAATCTGTTGCCGACATCACTGTACTGCCCACAACAAGTATACGCAAGCTGATGTTCAACTTTTGCTTCAAGAAACGGTTCAATATAATTAGTAGCCGTTATAGGATGATCAACAAGACCTTTTTCGTAGAAAGCAAAGTCCGAAAGTGCATCGAATGTCACACAGCCGTCAATCAACGGCTTGATTAAATCAAACGCATATTTATATGCATCAATGTGTTCAAGATGAGGTTCGTCCGAAACATGAAACCAACAATTTTCCTTTATTCCTTCTTCTTTAAAAAAGTTAATAAGTGCGGGCAAGAATTGATTTAAAAAATTACGGTATTCATCTGAACGGGATTCAACATTCCAGCCGAAAAGAAAAGTTTCTTCACCGTTTTCGCGAATTTTAATATTTGGAGTATAGGAGAGTCCCCATTGAGAAAACAGATGCGAAATTTCAAAATATTTGATGTTATGTTTTTTACACAGCTCAACCCATCTTTTCAATTTTGTAAAATCAAAAGAATAAGTTTGAAAATTTTTGTCAATTTCAACAAGCTGTGTACATGGACGCATTGTTCCTACTTCTGTATCCAAAGGCGGAGTAATGACAGGAGTTAATATCATATTCATACCGATTTCAGATGCGAGAGCCATATATTTATCTATTAAAGTCCAATGTTCTTCGCTGTAAATTTCAACATTGTGAATATCGGCAATACAGTCAACATGGAACCATTGCGAAAATATGGTTTTTTGCGTTGAAATTTCTTTTTCCGATACATTCAGTTTCATAATTCTGTAGTAAGTTAAATTTTGACAGTATGCATCTCCTGAATATTTTGTGGAAGTTAGTTTAACTGTAATTGTATATGTGCCGGGAGCAATATCACGCGGTAAATTTACACTTATCCAAATAGCACCGCAATCAGAAGCAATTTTAATTAAATTTTTCTCTTTTTCAATCGGAAGAAGAAGGTCCGGTAAAAAGCAAGGATTCTTTGTAATATAATCATCATCGGCAAATGAGTATGTAGGAAAATCAACTAATGTGTTTTTTACAGAATATACCTTTATGTATTCTTTAATCGGTGATTCAATTTCGACATTGAATTCGAGCATCTCACTTGATGAATAAGCAATTTGATAGGAAAAAAATTCACCTCTCATTAATGTTTTTTCGGAAATTTCATCAACTGTGTTTATAATGCCGTCGCGTATTTTTTCAAGTGAAGAAACTTGTTTAATGGTTATATTCATTTTTTACCTCATATTATATTTTTATTATTTTTTAGCTTTTGGAGGGGTATCGCATGATTTACTGCTATTTGTTTTTTTCTTAACGGAATAACCGAAGGTCCCGATTTTTTTTCCAAGTTCCAGGTAATCGCCGTGAGAATATGCTATGAGCTTTGCTTTTCCTAAGTTAAGTTTCCCATTCTCTGTAATTAATTTTTCATCAATGTCGACAGAAACGATATTTGCAAGAAACATATCATGTGAGCCCAGAGGAATAATTTTTTCAACTTTACATTCAATACTGACAGGGGATTCTTTTATAAGCGGTGCCTTTAAATTGAATGATTTTTCCGGAGATATTGAGAATTTTTTGAACTTATTACAATGTGCACCGCTGTAAACACCGCAACTATCAGCTTTTCTTGCTAAATCTTTTGTTACAAGATTAATGACAAATTCTCCGCTTTGAGTGATAATTTCGTGCGAATATCGAGAACGCCGAAGAGAAATATATGTCATTGCGGGGTGTGAATTTACTATTCCGGTCCAAGCGACTGTAACCGCATTAGGATTATCTATATCGCCGGACGATACCAAAACTACCGGTACAGGTGCGAGTAGGGTAGAGGGTTTCCATGAAATTTTACTCATTTAATCTCCTTAATACAATACTTAATTTTCTTGATTTTATCATAAAAAAAGGGAAAAAGCAAGGTTTATTTGCTTTTTCCCTTAAATAAAACGGCAAATATATATCCGAATAAAATCGCCGCTGTAATTCCGCCGGCTGTAGCTGTAATTCC
Source organism: uncultured Oscillospiraceae bacterium (assembly GCA_964558655.1). Taxonomy (GTDB): domain Bacteria; phylum Bacillota; class Clostridia; order Oscillospirales; family SIG627; genus RGIG6353. Next base: position 5,109 of record CAZLEX010000006.1, read on the forward strand.
GCCGGTAAATGCTCCTATTAACCCGTTTTCGTCAACTGCTTTTTTAGCACCTTGAGCCAATAAATTTCCAAATCCCGTTAACGGCGTGGCAGCACCTGATGATGCAAAATCAAGCAACGGCTTATACCAACCTATTGCAGATAGAAAAACTCCAAAAACTACATAAGTTACAAGAATTCTTGCGGGAGTTAATTTTGTTTTGTCAATTAAAATTTGTGCTATTACACAAAATATTCCTCCGATAGTAAATGAAATAAAATATTGCATTTTTATCTCCTAATTATTTTTTCTTATTCTCACTAAATGCGCAATTCCGGGAATAGATAATTTTTGTAATACAGATCCCGGACTTAACAGTGCACCCGTGCCTATAAAAAGTATATCCGTTAATACTCCTTTTTTTAAGAGCTCAAGTATATATGACGCAACAACAACTGCTGAACAGCCACACCCGGAACCACCGCAATGAACATCTTGTTCTTCCATATCATAAATTAAATTTCCGCAATCGTTATAATTATTTTCCAAGTTAATGTTTTTGCTTCGAGCAAGCTCTTTTAAAATATCAGAACCTTCTTTACCAAGATCGCCGGTAATTATTAAATCAAAATCACAGGGTTTCATATCGGAAACGGTAAAATATCTTTCAATCGTATCAAGTGCAGCACAAGCCATTGCAGCCCCCATATTATTTGCATCTTTTATGCCGGTATCTGTAATTATTCCGGGCAGTACTTCGGAAATGCTTATATTTGAAATATCTGAATTTCCGACAATCAATGTAGCGGCACCCGTTACTGTATTTTGACTCGTAGGCGGTCTTTGACAACCGTATTCAAGAGGAAATCTGAATTGTCTTTCGGATGCTGCAAAATGTGAGGAGGTAGAACAGGCAATTCGTGAAAACTTTCCGGAATTTACCAATATAGCAGATAACATCAACCCTTCAGCCATATTTGAACAAGCTCCGTATAAACCTACATACGGAGTTTTTTCAACGGATAAACCGAAAGATTGAGCTACACATTGATTTTGTAAATCCCCGCCAAGTATTAAATCTATGTCAGATACATTAATTTTACCTTTTTTTAATGCAGTTTCGAACGCCATTCGCACCATTTCGCTTTCGGCTTGTTCAAATGTTTTCACTCCAAACCGTTCATCTGTATGAATTATATCAAAATAATCAGACAACGGACCTTGATTTTCTTTTTCGCCTGCAACCGTACCGGCAGCTTCAATAATAGGATTGTTTTCAAGTTTAATAATTTTTGTTAATTTATTCATATTAACTCCAATATAGTTTTCTCTTAATTAATATTTCATTTATGTGAGAAAATATGCAAGTTATAAAAAAGTATAAAATATTTGCCGCTAAAAAAATCCACCTGAAATTATAAGTTCGGTGGATTTTTTTGTTAGAAAACTCATAGATTATATAATGATTGCTTGTATTATCCAATAAATAATTCCATACAAAACGCTTGCAACAACGCCGTAAACTATTACAGGACCGGCTATAATAAACATTTTTGCACCTAACCCGAGAACAAGTCCCTCAGCCTTATAATCAATTGCAGGGGAGACCACAGCATTTGCAAAGCCGGTTATCGGTACAAGTGTTCCTGCACCGGCAAATTTTGCGATTTTATCAAAAACACCTATACCGGATAAAAAGCAAGTTATAAATATTAAAGAAACAGAAACAAGCATTCTTGATTTTTCTTCGGGTAAATTCATTTTATTATACAAATTATAAAGTAATTCCGCAAAGGTACAAATACCGCCGCCAACAAAAAAAGCACAGATGCAATCTTTAAAAATCGGTGACGGTGCAGCTCTGTGTGTAGTATAGTATTTGTAACTGTAATTGTTCAAAATAACCTCCAATAAAAAAATTTAAAACCTCCATAAGCAGTATAACCTTTAATTAGAATATTATTTACCCGACAGTGTTTTTTGGGCGGAAGAGAAGAGTTAAATTCGTTGTCAATTATATATAGGCAATTATACAAAATGCAAATTTTGTATAATTAAGGGAAGATTAATTTTCGAATATAGGTAAAATGCTTCCGATATCTTCAAGCATATCTCCGGAAAGTGATAAACATTCAACATTATAGTTTTTACAAAAAGAAATAATTTTATCATACTGTGGATGTAATTTAATATTTCCGTTAAAAGCCAAAATATTTTTTGAAATTTTTCCGCAACAACCTCCGATAAATCCGTTTTTGTATCCGGATAATTTTATACATTCATTTGTGACTTTGCAAACATCGATTCCGTTTTGAATTGCAGTTTTTTCGATTCCGCTGTCAGATGTAATTATGGCATTGTTAGATACAACGGCAATTGAACATTTTGAATATCCCTGATTAACTTTTATTATTTTTTTATTCAAATAATCAAACAAAGTATTTTTTTTATGCGTTATTATCCATTCATTTGAAATGCATGAATTTAATTTACAATCTTCCGGATATAACAGTTTTTTTTCAGTCAGATTGTATACAAATGCACTTTTTAAATCTTTTAATTGATTCTCTTTAACAAAATTCCCAATTTTTTCCATATAATAGTTTTCGGTTAAACTTGTAAAAAAGAATTTATTTTCCCCAATATGACATATTTGCATATCCGGATGAGTTGATATATATTTATCAAAACTTTTTACCGATTTTGTAATTACAGTGGTTATTCCAAGTTTTTTTAATTCTTCAGCAGCTTTTGTAGCTTTAGCGTCCAGAATCACTAATTTTACATTTTTTGTCGGTAAATTCGGCGTTGGAATATAATTCATTATACTTAACTTTCATTTTTTTAATTTTATTTTAACATTAGAGTTCTTTATGTTAAATTAATTTCATTTTTATTAAATATTACGATTATGCGTCTAATAAGAAGTTTTTCGCTCATACTGTTTTTAAGTTATAAATGGAGATGAATATGAGTGCAAACAATGATTTTATGCTCTGAAAAATGCAAATATCAGCAGGACGGATATTGCTGCTATGATACTACAATTGTTAACAAAATTTACAATCCCGAACATTATAAGAACGAAAATTTATGTACACAATATAATAAAGTATAACTGTTTTTATTTTTACTGTCAATAATTATAAAAATATTAAAAAAATAATTTTTTATGTATTTACAATGTTGAGAAAATATAGTATAATATTACTGTAACTTGATTAGTCATTCGGAGGAAATATAATTGCTGATATTATTGGAACAGTCTCAACAAACGCTCGGAGAATTAGGTAAACAAATAGAAGAACTTTCACTGTCTTTAAACATTGAACAGCTTTCGGCTTCAGTAGCACAGCTTGAAGCACAGTCACAGGAACCTGATTTTTGGAATGATCCGAAAAATTCACAGTCTGTTTTGGTTGAACTCAAAGATAAAAAAGACAGATTGGATTCTTATTTTGACTTAAAAAAGTCGTTTGAAAATACTGCTGAAATTCTTCAACTTGCCATAATGGACGAAGATGACGGAATGGCAGATGAAATACTCAAAGAAGTTGACAACATAAAGGAAGAATATAACCGACAAAAAACTCAAATTCTTCTTTCAGGCGAGTATGACAAGAATAATGCTATAATTTCCATACATCCCGGTGCCGGCGGAACCGAAGCTCAGGATTGGGCTCAAATGCTTTTCAGAATGTATTGCAGATACGCGGAAATGCACGGATTTAAAGCTAAAACACTGGATTATCTCGAAGGAGACGAAGCCGGTCTTAAAAGTGTTACCTTTTCTGTTGAAGGTAAATTTGCTTACGGTTACCTCAAAGGCGAAAACGGCGTTCATCGCCTTGTGCGTGTCTCCCCTTTCGATTCGTCCGGAAGAAGACATACATCGTTTGCTTCTGTTGAAGTAATGCCCGAATTTAACGACGAAATCAACATTGAAATCAAAGAAGAAGATTTGGAAATCGAAGCTCACAGATCATCAGGTGCCGGTGGACAGCATGTCAATAAAACGGATTCTGCCATAAGAATTAAACATATTCCCACGGGAATTGTTGTAGGGTGCCAAAATGAACGAAGCCAGCTCCAAAACAAAGAAACAGCGTTAAAAATGCTCAAATCAAAGTTACTTGAAATCAAAGAAAGAGAACAGCTCGAAAAAATAGACGATATTAAAGGTGTTAAAACAAACATCGAGTGGGGTGCCCAAATAAGATCTTATGTTTTTATGCCTTATACTTTAGTTAAAGATCACAGAACAGATTATGAAACCGGAGATATTCAAAAAGTTATGGACGGCGGTATTGACGGCTTTATAAATGCTTATTTAATAAGCAAAGCATAAATTTTTAAAATTTCCGTGACGGCATACGGATTTAAAAAGCCGAGAAAAGGAGTATTACTATGTTTAAAAAGACGAAGCTTATTGCAGGAATTGCACTTATGGTTCAATCGGTGACTTGCGTTGTATTGTTTTTCGCAAATTTAGGTAAAAAGAAAAAAATGGCCAATACTTTTCTCGGTGTAGGTCTTCTCTCTGCTATTTTCGGTGCTTTAATGTTGATTTGGGAAGTTGAAAGCGAAAATCTTTCGCTTTTAAGTGACGATTGGGAAGATGAAGATTTATTTCACGATGACTCCTCAAGCGATGATGTCGATTGCGTTATAAGCGACGATGACACAGCTGATATTCTTACTTTAGACGAAGAAGAAGCATAATATTTATGTTAAGTTGTGGGAGTATTAAAATTTACTCCCACACACTTTTTAAGGAGAAAAGTAATGTTATTTGAAAAATCAGAGTGGATATGGAACAAAAAAGCAGGAACGCTGAATACTTTTGCTGACTTTTTAATCAATTTTGATGCACATACAAATAATAAATATGTACTGTATATTTCAGCATGTCACAATTATACGGTAAAGCTTAACTCTATTTACATACCTTCATCGCAAAGGGAAGGCTATGAAAATGAACCTGAATATCAAATCTTAGATCTCAGTGACAAAGTAACTGAAGGAAAAAACAGAATTGTAATAACCGTTTATTCTCAGGGTACGGATTCTTTTATATGGAAAAACAGAATGCCGGGTTTAATCTTTGATTTTCAGGAAAACTCAGCAACGATTGCTTATAGCTGTAAGGATACGCTGTCCAGAATTAATAATAGTTTTATTTCCGGAGAAATGGAAAAAATCAGTTCAATGCTCGGTTATACTTTCAAAGCGGATTTGACAAAAATTCCAAAAGTGTTTAAAAAAGAAAGTATTGTTGTTGACAAAAATAAAAATTTAGTTAGAAGAAACATAAAAGATTTAGATGTACTCTCCCCTGCTTCTTCCGAAATTATTTCACAAGGAAATTTTATTGATTCTTCTCAAAAATCAACTCCTATAGGTAAGAAGGCATATAACGCTTATCTTTCAACCAGAGTAATAACAGATATTGTTAAAGATACTTTTTTGGGACTGTATGACAACAGTTTCATACTTGATAATTCTAAAAAATATTGTTTTGAAACTACGGAAAATTGCGATGGGATATATCTTACGATAGATTTTAAAAAGAATATTGTGGGATATCCTATGATTGATATAGAGGCTTATGAAAATGCAAAAATGATTGTTTCGTACGGAGAACACATCGACGATATGCGTCCGCGTTCATCTCCCGCAACATATCAATTTGCATTTGAAATAATGTTAAAAAAAGGCCAGAACAAATTTATATTTCCGATAAGACGCACAGCTTGCCGTTACATGATGGCACTTATTTATACTAAAAATGTTAATGTCAGTTACATTGGAATGCGCGAATGTTTGTATCCTGTTGAAAATTTGTCATTTTTTAAGTGTTCTGATAGTATACATGAAAAAATATTTAATGTAGCTCAAAGAACTTTAAGATTATGTATGCATGATCATTACGAAGATTGTCCGTCAAGAGAACAGGCAATGTATATTATGGATACTCAAGTTCAAGCTTTATGCGGCTACTATGCTTTAGGCGAATATGATTTTCCGAAATCCTGTTTTAAAATGCTCTTAAATTCATTTAATGAAGATAACTTTTTTGAAATGATTTCGCCCGGCAAATCAGATTTGATAATCCCCTGTTTTACAATAAATTATATTTCTCTTATCTGGGAATATTATTTATTTTCGGGAGATATTGATATGCTGTATAATACATATCCCATTATTAAGCGTGTAATCGAAGAGCGTCTTCCCTATTTTGACAGTGAAACAGGGCTTGTTCCCTCTCCGTGCGGTGAAAAATATTGGAATTTTATTGAATGGAAAAAAGGAAACGACGGTGTTGTCGGGGCTAATGATGCAACTTGCCTCAACTATACACTTTTTAATATGTCATATAACGCTTTTTACTCAATGGCTTGTTCGGCTTATTCAAACATATGTAATAATATCGGAAAAAGTTTTGAGGCTTCTCGTTTTGACGAAATTAGAAATAAACTCAATAAAGCAATTCATAAATATTTTTGGAACGATGAAATGTCAGCTTATAAATCGTCTGTAAGTTTCGAAAAAGACATTGATATATATTATACAGAGCTTGCAAATTCTTTGGCAATATGTGCAGGTATATGTCCTAAAGAATGTATTCCCGGTGCATTAGATGCACTTTCCGGCGGAAATTTAGAAAAAATCACTATAAGTCATGCAAGATATAAATATGATGCTTTAATGGTTAACAGCGATAAATATTCCGATTTAATTATGAAAGAAATTGCTGATATTTGGGGCGGTATGATTTTTAAGGGTGCGACATCGTTTTGGGAAACGGAGCGAGGTGCGAAAGATTTCTCTCTTTCCGGAAGTCAGTGTCACGGTTGGTCATCTGTTCCGATTTATGTATATTTCAGATATTGCATCGGCATATATCCGAAAAAACCTGGTTTTAAAGAATACAGTGTAGAACCTAAGGTCAATAATTATAAGTTTAATGCCGAATTTTCGACACCTTCGGGGAAAATTTCCGTTTAAATTTTAGTGAAATTAAATGGGCTGTACAAAATTATTTTGTTACAGCCCATTTTTATGCTTTATAATGTTATAATATATTTACCTGCAGCTCTTTTTTGGGGGCTTGCAAGAATTAACGGTAATTCAGAAAGCCGTGCCGTTTTATAAATCATTGAACTTACATCTATTTTTCCGCTTTCAATAAGTTTGATTGCTGCGGGAAATGTATAAGGATTTATAAATGATGATTTTAAAGTAATTTCTTTCTTAAAAATCTCAAAAGGTTTAACTGCTATTTTTGCTTCAGGTTCTGTAAGACCGAACATCATAACCGTTGAATACTTCCCTGCAATGTCAATTGCCTGTTCGATTGTTGCTGTTTTTCCGACACATTCAATTACAACATCGAGTTGATTTGATTCATTAGCTTCGAGTACTTTTTTAACATCTTCGTTTATTGGATCAATAACTATATCCGCACCTAAATTAAGTGCATTCAAGCGTTTTTCTTTAATTGGTTCTATTGCAATTAATTTTCCGGCCCCCGAAAGCTTTGCGAGCTGAAGCATCAAAAGTCCAATCATTCCACAGCCTATAACGGCAACCGTATCACCGCATTTTATGTTGCATAATTCTATTCCGTGCAAACAGCATGACACGGGTTCCGTCATTGCTGCTTTTTCGTATGTGAGAGATTTATTAACTTTATAAACCTGCGAAACAGGTGCTACACAATATTCTGAAAAACCACCGTCAACAGTAGTGCCTATTCCAATCATCGATGTACAAAAATGGCCTAAACCTCTGCGACAAAATTCACATCTGCCACAAAGTTTATTGGGATCAACACAAACTTTATCTCCCACTGTAATATTATGTACTCCCGAACCGATTTCAACAACTTCACCTGCAAACTCATGCCCTAAAACCGTATTTGCCGGTGTCGGTGCTGCACCTTCATCTCCGCAGAATATATGTGCATCTGTTCCGCAAATTCCGCAAGCATGAACCCTAATAAGCACCTCGTTATCCTTGACTTTTGGCATGCTTCTTTCTTCTACTCTTAAATCTTCTTTTCCGTAAAATACTGCCGATTTCATAACTATTCTTTCCTTTCCGGTATTGATTTAATTGCACCGTGTTTTTCAGTGCTTAATCCTGAAATTTTTATTGCTCTTTTTAAATATTCGTGCAATTCATTGATATTAATATTTTCAAAATTCTTTTTGTTTTTTATCCATTCGCTTAAAAAAGTGCCGAAAAATATATCGCCGGCTCCGGTTGTGTCTACGGTATTTGCTTCTATTGCCGGCACAAACATAGCATTTTCCCCATAATGCACCGACGCACCGTTTTTACCATCAGTTACAAGGATTATTTTTACTCCGTAATTTTGTATTTCTTGAATTGCAAGATTAAAATCTGAATTAAAAAGCAAATTCATTTCTTCTTTTGAAATTTTTAATATGTCAACTTTATCCAAATGTTTTTTCATCATATCAATCGCGTAACTTTCGTCACACCAAAGCGGAGGACGGTAATTTGGATCGTAAGTTATCACACAGCCCGCTTTTATTGCAATATCAAGTGCGTATTCCGTAGCTGTTCTTGAAGAATCGTTTGTAAGGGAAAGAGATCCGAAATGAAAAATAGACGAATTTCTTATTATTTCCTCTTTGACATCGTTTTGGCTTAAAAATATATCCGCTCCGTAGTTACGAAAGAAACTGAAATCACGGTCACCGTTATCATTTAGCTCCACAAAAGCCAGCGTCGTGTTATGAATTGCGTCGGTAATGAGTGCTTCATCTGAGATTCCCGCCTGCTTGACGGTTTTTCTCAAAAATGCACCGAATAAATCATTTCCGACTTTCCCGATAAATGCGGTTTTCCCACCGTATTTTGAGACTGTCGCGAGTAAATTTAGCGGAGCACCGCCGGCTTTCCTTGAAAACAAGAGATCCCCGTCATCGTCTTTGCCAAACGGAGTAAAATCTATAAGTATTTCTCCGAGTGCTGTAATATCGTATTTCATTTTAAATCCTCCAATCTATACTGTATCGGAGTTCTGTTAATGTAATAATATGCATTCTTGAAACCTAATTTCAGCAAAACAGAAATTGCTTTATCAAAATTATCTGCAATGTTATCGGCTGTATGAGCATCAGAACCAAAAGTTACAAGATAACCGCCCAATTCTTTATAACGTGCTATAATTTCTTGACGCGGCATAAAATCATTTTCAGCCGTTCTTAATGAAGATGTATTAATTTCAAGAGCAATACCGCGACAAATAATTTTTTTCAATATTTCATCTATAATTTCACGGTATTCGTCCAAATCTACTTTAAAATGATATTTTCCGCAAATATATTTTAACGGATTTGTAAGATGTGAAAGTACATCAAAGTTGCAACAATCAATCATTTCGGAAAGATCTGTAAAATAAGTTTTCAAATATTCTTTTATTTTTTCTTCGGTAAAAAGTGAAAAATTTATCTGAGAAAAAGGCATTGTATATTCTTGATACCGTGCAGCGTGAACAGAGCCCAAAATTATGTCAAATTTTTCGGAGTCGATTATATTGTTCGCAATTTCATTATGCCATAACGCTTCTCCGAATTCTACGCCGGAAATTACAAATTCCGAAAAGCTATGTGCCGTTTTTGCCGATTCAATTATGGGAGATTTGATATCATCGCGTTTATAAAATTCTATGTCACAATGATCTGTAATAGCAAAAGCAGAAAGCTCTTTACCTTTTGCACTTTTAAAGCTGTCATTGGGATTACATTCCGAGTCATGAGAAAATTTTGTGTGTGTATGACAGTCAAATGCACCGTTCACTATTTTTATCGGTTTAAGTGTACCCGTTGTTTCGATTATATCCGCGCCGTACCGTTCGGCAACATAAAGTTCTTCTTCGTTATTTAACAGCCAAATACCTAAATCGGCATATTTTTTTACAGTTTTACATAAAGTTTCGTTTGCGTACGGGAGCGATACCCATGAAGTTAACGGAGATTGAAGGGGTAGCCAAACTGTAAGGGGGTTGTTATTTAAAATACCGCGTATATATCTAATTTGCTCTTCATCGGCATAACCGTCATAATGAATTTCTGCGTTCGGAAAATATTTTGCTACTTTTTTTATGTATTGAGGAAGTGAAGAAGTAAAAGACACTTTAGCATTGCAGGATTTTATTGTATCAAAAAAAATTTCGGTTTCCTCGTTGCTGTAATTTTGTATTCTATTATCAAGTTTTATTGTAAGACCCGTATTTTCTGCCAACTTTAATACATCTGACAGCAGAGGTATTTTTGTACCTGCAAATTTATGTGCTTTGCTGATACCGGCATCAAATTCCAAAAGGTCTGAGTAATTTGTATTTGAAATTTCAATTGTCTCTTCAATTACATCTCCGTTATTGTAACGACACACGCGATTAATTGTGTTATCGTGAAAGACAATAAGTTTGCGATCTTTTGTAAATTGGGTATCAAGTTCAATATAATCATAACCTTGTGCCGATGCCGCAAGGAAAGCGGGTATCGTATTTTCCGGAAATTCCGTACCGACTCCCCTGTGTGCTTCGTATTTCATAAATTATCGCTCCTTTATTGACAAATTCACTATGAATCATTATAATATTTTTTGAGCAAATAATCAATAACCGCCACTATTTATGATTATTTGCTCAAGCATATGATTGTTTTGGAGAATATATATGAATAAAGAAAGAGAAAAAGCTATCCTTGAAATTGCAATTAAAGAAAAAAATGTAACCGTTAAAAATTTGTCCGGACGATTATATGCGAGTGAACCGTCAATAAGACGGGATTTATTAAGTCTGCAAAAACAGCATCTTTTGAAAAGAGTACACGGAGGGGCAATACTTGACGAAAACGGTCTTTCGGAGATTAAAATACCTTTTCTAATAAGAGAGCTGGAAAAAACCGATGAAAAAATCGCAATAGCACGGAAGGCTTCGGAATTAATCAACGACGGAGATGTTATATTTCTCGATGCATCTACAAGTGCCTACAATATCATACCCTTTTTATCTGAAAAAAGTAATATTACCGTTATAACAAACGGAATAAAATCATTAGCACGGTTGAGCGAATATAACATCAATTGTATCGGTACAGGCGGGAAAGTTGTGAATTCCTGCCTCGCATTTGTAGGCGAAGATGCACATAGAACGGTGGAAAGGTATAATGCTGATTTTTTCTTTTTTTCCTGCAGAGGAATTTCAGATGACGGTAGACTCACGGATATTGCCGAACCGGAAAACAATGTAAGAATAAAAATGCTTGAACATTCAAAAAAATCATATTTCCTCTGTACAAGCAATAAAAAAGGAAAAATTTTTTATAATAATCTTTGCACGATTGCTGATTGTACGGGAGTTATTCAAGCTTTTGACGATGAAAATACACATCATTAAATTTACACGAAAACTAAAGTATAAAATAAAAAGCACGCATATCCGTAAAAGTGATGTGCGTGCTTTAATTTATTCTTGTCAATAACTATAAATTAACCCTTATTAATCATAATCATATTTTCTCTTTTTATAATTACGGTAAACGGTAATTAAGATAATTGCGATTATTGCAATAGCAAAACTTATGTAATAAACCGTATAATCGTATCCCTCGATTTTAAGCTCATCCCAATAATCCGTCATCATTTGCAATGTTTCTGCCGGCAGGTCTTCAAATATAGCCGTATTTTCAAGCGTTACATCATCGGGATATACTATAGGATTTTGATATAACGAATATTCTTCATTATTAATGACTGCAGTGTGCGGAGAAGCGTAGTAAATATATTCGGCATTTTCCAAAGCGATTTCGGGATCAAGAAGAAAATTGATATACAATTCTGCGGCTTCTTTATTTTGTGCACATTTCGGAATACATATAGCATCAACAAAATAGTTTGTTCCTTCTTCGGGATAAACGAATTCAAGAGAATCGTTATTGTCTTTCATAGACAAGAAATCGCCGGCATAATAAGGAGCTAAAGCGGCTTCGTTATTTTCCATCTTGTTAAAAATTTCGTCCATAACATACGACTGTACAAGCGGTTTTTGCTCCAGCAATTTAATATATGCACTTTCCCAATCTTCTTCATCTTGTGTATTCGGATCGATACCTAGCAAGAACTGAGCTATAGCAAAAGCGTCACGGGGATTATTAAACATCAAAATATCTCCGGAATATTTTTCATCCCATAAGGAAGACCAGCTTACAGGAGCCTCGTCAACCAAGTCTTTGTTATAAATCAATCCGACCATTCCGACCGTGTAAGGAACCGAATATTCATTCTGAGGATCATAAGGTAAATTAACATACCGCTCATCTATATATTTATAATTCGGTATATTATCAAAATTGATTTTTTGAAGCATATCCTCACGGATAAGTCTTTGTATCATATAGTCGGACGGAATAACAATATCATAAACGGCACCGCCACCTTTTAGCTGTGCATACATATCTTCATTGCTTGCATATGTTTTATAATAAACTTTTATACCGGTTCTGCGTGTAAACTCGGCATTTACATTAAGTGTATCATCAAATCCGTCGGAAATATACTCTCCCCAATTATAAACATTAATATATTCACCTGTCAGCGGTGCATGATAATCGGGATTGTCCCACGGATTAGAAGCAGATACAGGAATAATCAAAAAAGAAAGTATAATAAAGACAGAGAAAATTTTTTTCATATTTTTCCTCCGTTTTTAACGATATTATTCGTATTCTTATTGTCTTTTTTTGTTATGTTAATCAAAATCAATAATATTAATATTGCAACAAAAATTAAAGTTGAAAGTGCATATATATCGGGCGTTACCCTTTTCTTTGTCATACCGAAAATTCTGACCGGAAGCGTCTCAAACTGCGGGCCACTGGCAAAATGACTTATTACCAAATCGTCAAGCGAAAGTGTGAACGCCATAATAAAACCGGTAAGAACTCCCGATAAAATATTCGGAATTACAACCTTTATAAGTGCCTGAAACGGTGTACACCCCAAATCCTGTGCCGCTTCGGTTAAATGCGGATCGAGCTGTTTCAGTTTGGGCAGTACAGACAATATCACATACGGAAGATTAAAAGTTATATGTGCTATCAAAAGTGTCCAAAATCCGAAAAAATTCCTTATACCGAACAAGCCTCCGAAAAATGCAAACAAAAGCATAAGAGACACACCCGTAACTATATCAGCATTCATCATCGGAATATTTGTTACGGTCATAACAAGTGAGCGTACAGGGCCCTTTTTCATATAATCAATTCCGACAGCTGCCATCGTCCCCAATACAGTAGCTACAACAGATGAAGAAAGTGCAAGCTTCAGTGTATTGTATAAGGCCTGTAAAGTATCTTTATCATTGAAAAGTTCTTTGTACCATCTCAAAGAAAAGGATTGAAAAACCGAAGTGCTGTTTGATGAATTGAAAGAAAAAACTATCAATACAGCTATTGGTGCATACATAAAAACCAAAATTAAAGCGGTATAGAGCTTTGTAAGTGATTTCATATTACAATACCTCCTTCATCTTCAGAGGTAAATGTATTCATAAATGCCATACAAACAAGTAAAAGTATCATTAAAATCAAAGAAATAGATGCACCTAAATGATAATTGTTAGATGTTTGAAATTGCCGTTCTATAGTATCTCCGATTAAGTCGTATTTTCCGCCACCGAGTTTTTGCGATATGTAAAAAGTACTTACCGACGGAACAAAAACCATTGTTATTCCGGATACGATACCTGGTATGCTCATGGGAAATATAACTCTGGTAATGACTTTGAATTTGTTACATCCCAAATCTTGTGCCGCTTCAATTATATTTCTATCCATTTTTGATATCACAGAGTAAATAGGCAATACCATATACGGCATGAAATTATAAACCATTCCGAGAATAACAGCTCCGGGCGTATTTATCATCTCGATTGACGGAAGCCCAATCTTATTGAGAAAGGTATTGATAATGCCGTTGTCACTGAGAATGTTCATCCAGGAATATGTTCTTATTAGAAAATTCATCCACATAGGTATCATAAGCAGTAATATCATAGTAGACTGATAATTGACACTTCTTTGTGAAATTGCATAGGCAAATGGAAATGCAATAAGCAAGCTGATAACAGTGGTTACTATACCGTACCAAATGGAACGGATAAAAATACCGGCATATCGGTCTAAGTCAACAATATTTTCCAAAGTTAATTTTCCGGCATCATCGGTAAATGCATAATATCCTACCATAATCAGCGGTGCCACAATAAAAATAATTGACCAAACAATATAAGGAGTTGCACAGAGTCGTGCCCAAAGCGAAGAAGATTTTTTCATTCTTCTACCTCCTCCTGCGTTGCCGAAAGTTCGGATTCGACAGTATGCATGACATTGATATCATCTGATGAGAAGGTAATTCCGACCGTTTGCCCGAGTTTAAGAGAATCTTTTGTAGTGTGAGAAACCCATTTTTTTTCGCCTGTATTAATTACGACTTCGGTAAATACCGAACGCTTGTTTATTGCTTCTATCACACCGCATATTATATCATCCGACGGATCGGTTATTACAACATCTTTTGATGAAACGGAAACTTTAACGGTTTCATTGTACAGTAGGCTGTTTTCGTCGCATTGATAAGTTTTTCCTTGAATGGACACAACATTGTTGTCCGTCATTATCGCATCAACAATATTTTCGGATTTTCTCATGATGTGTATATCTTCCGGAGTTATTTCAATACCTACAAAACTTCCCTCTTCTGCGGATTTTGTCGAATGGACGATCCATTTCATATCATAAGAATCAACTATTATTTCATAATGGACACCCTTAAATGTCACCGACTCAACAAATCCCGTCAAACAATCCTCGCTCGGAGATACAAGTTTTATATCTTCCGGTCTGATTACAACATCTACCTCTTCGTTTTCTATAAAGCCTTTATCTACACATTGATAAATTCTGTCGGCAAAAGCAACCTTATAATCATCTAACATTACGCCGTTAATTATATTTGATACACCTATAAATTTAGCTACGAATGTGTTTTTTGGTTCGTTGTAAATATCCTCCGGAGTTCCTATTTGCTGTATTGTTCCGTTATTCATAACCACGATTGTGTCAGACATCGTAAGAGCTTCTTCTTGATCATGAGTAACATAAATAAATGTGATATCAAGCTGTTGTTGCATCCTTTTTAATTCGATTTGCATTTCTTTTCTAAGCTGAAGGTCAAGTGCACCGAGAGGTTCATCAAGGAGCAGAACACGAGGTCTGTTGACCAATGCACGTGCAATAGCTATACGCTGTTGCTGCCCTCCGGACAGCTTGGATATTCTTCGTCTCTGATAGCCTTCGAGATTAACGAGTTTGAGCATTGACATAACTCTTTCTTTTATCTCATCTTCCGGCATTTTTTGAATTCTTAATCCAAATGCAATATTATCATAAACATTAAGATGAGGAAAAAGAGCATACCGCTGAAAAACGGTATTGACTTGTCTTTTGTGCGGCGGAAGACCGTTAATCTTCTTACCGTCAAAAAAAATATCACCGTTATCCGGCTCAAGAAACCCCCCGATAATTCGAAGAGTTGTCGTTTTGCCGCATCCGGACGGACCGAGAAGTGTAACAAATTCTTTGTCTCGTATGTAAAGACTTATTTCCTTAAGTACCTTCTCGCCGTCATAAGTAACGGTAATATTTTGCAAATTGATAATGTTGTCTGCCATAATGAACAGCCCCCTTTGCGGAAACCCGAATTTACGGGTGAAATTTTTTGAGCTTTTAATACAGTAAGTATTTCATTACCGCGTACAAGAATTAATGCTACTCCCCCGCAAAAGGTCAAGCGAAAAAACGCTTAGGAGTACCGACATAATGTCGTCTTTTCAGCCGTAGCATTGAAAAACAGAAAAACTGTTACAATTGTACACTCGGAAATCCGATAAAAAAAGCTTTACTTACTATACTAAATTTAACGCCAAAAGTCAATACTTTTTAACAAATTATTCTATTTTTTGTTAAAATTAACAAATATTTTGTCAAAATCTGTAAAATGATTTAATTTATGCCTTGAATTATCCCGCAAATAGTAGTAAAATAATTAATAACAGTTTTTTATAATATAATATAGGTGTAGTAATGAAGAAGAATAGATGGATTATAAATGAGTATAGTCCGAATGATGTAAATACTCTTTCAAGAAAACTCTCGGTATCACAATTATGTGCTAAATTACTCATTAACAGAGGATTTTCCGAAATTGATGAAGCCGAAAAATTTTTAAAAAAAGACATAACCGGTTTTCATTCGCCGTTTCTGATGAAAGACATGGAGAAGGCTGTAAAAATTATCGGTAATGCCATTGATGAAAATAAAAAAACACTGATATGGGGCGATTACGATGTTGATGGAGTTACATCTACAACGATATTGCTCAAATATTTGAAATCGCAAGGGCTTAATGCCGATTATTACATTCCGAGAAGGCTTGACGAAGGTTACGGCTTAAATAACAGAGCTATTACCGAATTTGCTCAGAACGGCGGTCAATTACTGATTACAGTCGATTGCGGTATCACTGCAGATGAAGAGATTATTTATGCAAAATCTTTGGGAATGACCGTTATAGTAACCGATCATCACGAATGTCGGGATGCACTGCCGTCGGCAGATGCTGTTATAAATCCAAAAAGACGGGATTGTGATTATCCTTTTAAAGAACTTGCCGGTGTAGGTGTCGCTTTTAAATTAATTTGTGCCTGCGAAATGGGAATCAAAAGATTGACGCATTTCGAAGCACTTAAAAACATTATGCCTTTGTTTTCCGATTTTACAGCCATCGGAACAATTGCCGATGTCATGCCGATTTCCGACGAAAACAGACTGATAGTAAATTACGGACTTGATGAAATATCGCGTACAAAAAATATCGGTCTTCAAACTTTAATTGATGATGCCGGAATTTTTTCAAAAAGTTACAAAAGAAAAAAAGCTTCTTCCACGACAATCGGTTTTATAATCGCTCCGAAGATAAATGCGGCGGGAAGAATGTCTACATCGAGAGATGCAGTAGATTTGTTTATGACCGAAAGCCGTGAAGAAGCTGCTCGGTTGGCACAAAAATTAAATAATATCAATAAGTTAAGACAAGTATCCGAAAATGAAATTTTACAGCAAAGTATAAAAAAAATCGAAGAAGAAATCGATTTTGATAAAGATAAAATTATCATTATTTCAGATAATAATTGGCATCACGGAGTAATAGGAATAGCGGCATCGAGAATTACCGAAAAATATAATCTTCCGTCATTGCTTATTTCATTTAAAAATGAAGGTCACGAAATATCCGAAAATTTAGGAAAAGGCTCGGGACGCAGTATAAAAGGATTTAATTTGGTTGAAGCACTGTCAAAATGTTCAGATCTTCTCATAAAGTACGGTGGTCATGAACTTGCCGCCGGAATGTCTGTTGACAGGTGTAATTTCGACGAATTTAAATCCAGAATGAACAATTATGCAAAGCAAGCTTTCAACGGTATAAAAAATGAGCGTCAAATTGAGATAGACTGTGAAATTCAAACAGATGAGATGTCTGTTTCGGCTATCAATGAAATATCGTTGCTTGAACCGTTCGGAGTTTCCAATCCCGTTCCTATATTTTGTGCCAAAAATATGGTTATATCTTCCCTATCGTCTATTTGTGACAATAAACATACAAAACTTATATTGAAAAAAAACGGTAAATCATTTACTGCGATGTTTTTCGGGCGTGCTATGTCCACACTGGCCTTGATTGAGGGAGACTGCGTTGATGTAGTCTTTAATATGGATATAAATAATTATGCAAATCAACAAAATGTTCAGCTTATTGTCCGAGATATATGCTTATCCGAAGGGTATATGGAAACAATAAAAAATGAATTAAAAAAATATAAAAATGTTATTTCGAACAATACAAAAAATATCGACACATCGATGATTCCGACAAGAGATGATTTTAAAGCAATTTACTCATTGCTCATATTTTTGAACAAAAGAGAAAACAGTACCGATTTTGAAGTCAATATTCCTTATCTTTCCAGATTATCAAAAAAAATGTACGGTGTTGATGTTTCGATTTTAAAAACACTTCTCATTTTTGATATATTTAACGACGCCGATATATTGTCGGTAAAAAAATCAAAAAATGACGAAGCATCGATAATAATCAACGCAAATACCATGACAGTTACCGGCGAAAAAAAAGCCGAATTAACTTTAACCAAAACAATGCAAAGTTTGATATCAAGATTACAATAGTTTAAGGAGCTTAATTTTGGAAACCAATAATGCTGTAAATTTTCAATCTTTACTCGATGAATTGAAATGTACAAATTTAAATTACGATATTGAAAAAATTAGGAAAGCGTACCTGTATACTGAAGAAATTCATGACGGTCAATTCAGAAAATCCGGTGAGCCGTATATTTCTCACCCACTGTCAGTTGCAATAATTGTTGCTTCTCTTGAATTGGATACAGATTCAATATGTGCGGCACTTTTGCATGACACAATTGAAGACCACCCGGAAAAAGCACAACTTTCCGATATTCGTCAATATTTCGGAGATGATGTTGCTGAGCTTGTTGACGGGCTAACAAAATTGGTCTCCATACCTTTTGAAGACAAAGAAGAAGAACATATAGAAAATTTACGAAAAATGTTTTTGGCAATGAGTCGTGACCTTCGTGTAATTTTTATTAAATTATGCGACCGCTTACACAATATGAGAACACTTTCCTATCATAACGAGCCTAAACAGCGACTTATTGCTTTGGAAACGATGCATGTATATGCACCTCTTGCTCACCGTCTTGGTATGCAAAAAATAAAACAAGAGCTTGAAAATTTGGCACTCCTGTATCTCGATCCTGTCGGTTACAATGAAATAAAAAATAGTATTGACGAAAAATACGGTGAGAACAGAGATTTTTTGGAAAAAGCACAAGAAAAAATTTGCGATAAACTAAAAGAACAGAAGATTCATTTTGAAATAGAAGGCAGAGTAAAATCCATATACAGTATGTATAAAAAAATGTTCACCAAAAACAAGGACTTTAATGAAATTTATGATTTTTATGCCGTTCGGGTTCTTGTAGACGACGAGTTGACTTGTTATACGGTTTTGGGTATAATTCACGAATTGTTCAGTTCTGTTCCCGGAAGGTTTAAGGATTACATTTCCATGCCCAAAGCAAATATGTATAAATCTATTCATACGACTGTAATGGGGCGTGACGGTATACCGTTCGAAGTACAAATTCGCACATGGGAAATGCACAAAACAGCCGAATTCGGTCTTGCTGCACATTGGCAATATAAGAGCAATGTATTCAAAGATGAAGTTATGGCAAAAAAATTAGAATGGATACACACTCTTTTGGAGACGGAAAAAGATGCGGCGGAAGATTCAGACGATTATCTGAGACCGTTGAAAATTGATTTGTTTGAAGATGAAATTTTCGTTTTCACACCTAAAGGAGATGTAATTGATCTTCCGACCGGCTCTACGCCGATTGATTTTGCTTACGCCATTCATACTGCCGTCGGAAACAAAATGGTAGGTGCAAAAATCAACGGTGTTATCGCTCCCATTGATACAGAACTTCAAACCGGTCAGATTATTGACATTTTAACATCCGGCTCATCCAAAGGACCAAACCGTGATTGGATAAAAATTGTCAAAACGAGCGAAGCAAGAAATAAGATTAAGCAATGGTTTAAGCGTGAAAAACGGGAAGAAAATATTGATAACGCAAAAAAAGAAATAGACAAACTTTTTCATAAGTTGGGACATCCTTATAATGATGAGCAGCGTGATGCTGCAGTTTTGGCGGTAGCGAAAAGAACCGCTTATACGGAAGCTGACGATTTTTACAATGCATTGGGATATGGCGGTTTATCTCTTTCAAAAGTCGAAAACAAACTCAAGGTTGAATTTGAAAAAATAGTCCGTCCTGACGAACCGGTCAAAAATGAATATACTCCCATTTCCGAAAAGAAAATAAAACCGTCTTATAACGGCTCACAAAGTGTCATCGTACAAAATATCGATAACTGTCAAGTGAAATTTGCAAAATGTTGCAATCCTTTACCCGGAGATAACATTATCGGCTTCATTACACGAGGATTTGGAATTTCCATACACAAATATGATTGTAAAAATGTAATTGACGGATTAAAAAACGAAGACAGCAAAGATCGTTGGGTAAGTGCGAGCTGGTCGCAAAGTGCAAAAGAGAGTGCCGAATCCAACTTTGATGCTTTACTTAATGTTTTGGTACACGATAAAATAGGAATGCTTGCGGAAGTACTTACCGCACTTGCCGAAATGCATGTAAGCATACTGTCAATCAGTTCGCACAATATTTCCGGCAGTAAAGATACAATGCTTATATCGATAAAAATCAGAACAAAAAATGTTGAACATTATAATTCAATACTTTCAAGAATCAAAAAAATAAAAAATGTTATTGATGTTACACGCTAAAAAGGAGACAAATGAAAGCAGTATTACAATTGGTCGAAAATTGCACTCTTACAGTTGAAGGAATTGATGGTATTTATTCGCACATAGATAAGGGTATTATGGTTTTATTGGGCGTCGGAACAAACGATACTGAAGACGACTGCAAAAAAACGGCAAAAAAAATAGCAAGTTTGAGAATTTTTCATGACGATAACGGCAAGATGAATTTATCATGTGTGAGTGATGAAATTAACGGCAAATTCATGGTCGTATCACAATTTACACTGTATGCGAACTGCACTCACGGACGCAGACCTGATATGTTTGATGCCGCACGGCCGGAAACGGCTCTTCCGCTTTATGAAAAATTTGTCAATATACTAAATTGCGAATGTCGCTCTATAACGGGAAATTATCAAGAAGATTATGTTGTTACGGGAAAATTCGGTGCAAATATGAGAATATCTTTTACAAATGTAGGTCCGGAAACATTTATAATCGAAAGTGAAAATTTAAAATGATTATAAAATCAAATTGCTGTTCGTACGAATTGTATTTGCGTCATATTATCGCGGAAATATTTCCGCATAATTATTTTTATACTGACGAGACGGTTTACCTTACAGTATCGAAAGATCATGATATTGTGACGGCAATCGTAGAAATCCGTTCACTTAAAGAAATTTTTTTCAACAGTATTCGTCTCTTTTCATCTGAACGAACAGCGACAACTTGTGCTATCGGTCAAGCAACCATAAAAATAGCAAAAATACTCGGATATCCCTCACCGCATTACGGAGTATTAACCGGCGTAAGACCGATAAAAATAGCATCAGATATCTTAAAATCTCACTCTTTTGAGGAATATAAAAAAATATTTGAAGATGTATATTGTGTTGACAGTGAAAAAAGCCGTTTATTATATAATTGTGCAAAATATGATAAAATTGTAAGAGCAAAACATCTCCCCTCGGATGTTTCGATTTATATATCGATTCCCTTTTGCCCTACAAGATGTAATTATTGTTCTTTTGTATCGTCTTCGGTAGAAAAAAAGCAACATCTTATACCGCTGTATCTGAATGTTTTAGACGAGGAATTACAGGCAATCCAAAAAATAATAAGCGACAATTCTCTCACTTTGAAAAGCATTTATGTCGGCGGAGGAACTCCGGGAGTGTTAAACGCAAATCAAACGGATTTTTTATTGAGAAAAATCGACGAGTATTTTGAAACCGAAAATCTTTGTGAATTTTCCTACGAAATAGGACGGCCGGATACCGTAACGGAAGAAAAATTATTGATATTAAAAAAACATAATGTCGGAAGAATATCTATTAACACACAAACGACAAATGATGCCGTTTTAAAAAAAATAGGCAGAAATCACACATCTGACGATTATTTTAATTCAATAAAATTTGCACAATCGTTAAGTTTTGATTGCATTAATTCAGATTTAATAGCCGGACTTACAGATGAAGATTTTGAATCTTTTAAAAACAGTCTTCGTGATGTCACTTCACTCGGAATTGACAATGTGAGCGTTCATACTTTAGCTGTTAAAAAATCTTCTTACATAAAAGAAAATTCAACATCACTCACTTCTTCTGAAAAAGTTGATAATTTTATAACTTTTTCCGTGAATCATTGTATATCGAAAGGCTTTAAACCATATTATTTGTATAGACAAAAGAATTCAATCGGTAACAATGAGAGTACGGGATATTGCAAATCAGACAAATTTTCTCACTACAATATCGCTATGATGAATGAAATTGAAACCGTTATAGGTATAGGTGCAGGTGCAACATCACGAATTGTATCAAAACAAGAAACGGAAAAACACATTCACTTTGAAAATTACAAATATCCTGATGATTATATAAAAGATAGAAACAAAATGCTCATAAATGCTCAAAAAATCAATAATGCTTTAACACGGGAGTAAATAATTGAAAAAACAGAATTTTGTTGAAGGTGCAATTATATTAATGATTGCCAACATACTTGTAAAAATCTTCGGAGCAATTTTTAAAATACCGCTTACAAATATAATCGGCGTCGAAGCGATGGCATATTTTAATTCTGCTTACGGCTTTTATGTTGTTTTTTATATGATTTCGACAGCCGGACTTCCCGTTGCGGTATCAAAACTTGTATCGGCAGCCGAAGCACGCGAAAATCATCGCGAAGCAGAAAAAGTATTCCGTATTGCATATATTTTATTTTTCACATTCGGTTTACTTGGCATGATTATTATGACATTTTTCGCTTCTGCATATGCCGATTATGTAAAACTTCAGGGACTTGAGTGGTCGATTTTTGCCATTTCCCCTACCCTGTTTTTTATTTGCCTTACTTCAGCCTTCAGAGGATATTTTCAAGGGAATAAAAATATGACGCCTACCGCTTTGTCTCAAATAAGCGAAGCGGCATGTAAACTTGTTATCGGTCTCATACTTGCATATTACGCTTCACGAAACGGTTATCCGTCTCACATCGTTGCGGCATTCGCTCTTATCGGTGTTACTGTAGGTGCAATTATAAGTACTGTAATTTTGAGAATTTACAAAAAGATATCCGCTCAGGTATATGACAACAATCCGCAGTCGGTCCCTTCGTACAAGAAAATTTTAAAAAAGCTGGTCATAATTGCAATTCCGATAACTCTCAGTGCCACAATTATGAG
This sequence comes from uncultured Oscillospiraceae bacterium, assembly GCA_964558655.1. GTDB lineage: Bacteria > Bacillota > Clostridia > Oscillospirales > SIG627 > RGIG6353. The sequence continues at coordinate 28,330 of CAZLEX010000006.1, forward strand.
TTTAACCAATACCATTGATACCACTTTTATGGTGAAAAGACTTATACATGCGGGTTTTGCGGAAAATGAAGCAACAAAAATCATGGGGTCCTATACTTCTATGGCGGTACCGTTATTCAATCTTCCCCCAAATTTAATTTATCCTTTTGCTATAAGCATTATTCCAGCGTTGACTTCAACATTTGTATCGGGAAACAACAGAGAATCACATACGATTATGAATTCGACTTTCAGAATTGCGACAATAATTTCCGTTCCCTGTGCTTTGGGGTTATCGGCATTTTCAAAACCTATAATTAAATTACTTTACAATAATCCGGAACATATATATTATGCGGAAAACGGGACATCTGTAACTTCGGTGGATGTTGCGGCACCGCTTTTGTCCGTTTTGTCTGTTTCCATATTTTTTTTATCTGTAATTTCAGTAACAAATTCTGTTTTACAGTCTTACGGATTTGAATTAAAAACTATTATTTCAACTATAGTCGGAATAACGGTAAAAATTATTTTGACATATCTTTTGATAGGCAATAAAAATATAGGTATGTTCGGAGCACCGTTATCGACACTGTTTTGCTATTTTGTGATAATGTGTCTGAATTTTTATTTCGTTGTAAAATATACAGGTTTTTTACCGAGCGTTAAAAAAATATTTTTAAAACCCATACTTTCCGGTACATTAAGCGTTGGCATAGGTGCCGTTTCATATTATTTTTTATCTTCCTTATTCAATTCCAACTTAACTGTGATTGTTTCAATTGTAACAAGTGCGATTTTATATTTTATAATACTGTTTCGCACTAACGGAGTTTGTGAAGAAGATTTATTGCTTATTCCCAGAGGAAATGTTATCATATCTTTACTTAAAAAAATAAAGCTTTTAAGAACAAATTATTAGATTTACTCAAAAAAAGTCACAATTATTTGTATAATTTAGCTATTTTATTTAATTTTTTTAAAAAATGCACTGTTTTTTTTTTAAAAAAACACTTGATAAAAGCTACATATAGTGGTATAATTTTACTGTAATTTATAAATAGAAAGGGAAATAAAATGAACAAGACACAACTTATTGAAGCAGTAGCCGCAAAAGCTAATATGAAAAAGAAAGATGCAGAGTCTGCAATAAACAGTCTCGTAGATGTCATTACAGACGCACTTAAAGACGGTGAAAAAGTACAGCTCACCGGTTTTGGTTCCTTTGATGTTAAGGAGCGTGCAGCTCATGACGGTATTAATCCTTTTACAAAAGAGACAATGCACTTCGAAGCAAGCAAAAAACCCGCTTTTTCTGCAAGCAAAGCTCTTAAGGATGCTATTAACGGTTAATTAATGCGTCTTGACAAATTTTTAAAAGTTACCCGTTTAATAAAGCGGAGAACAGTCGCTAATGAAGCTTGTGACAATGCACACCTTACGGTCAACGGCAGAGTTGCGAAAGCGTCGTATCAGGTCAAAATAGGAGATGAAATTGCGATTACTTTCGGAGAAAAAACATTGACGGTCAAAGTGTTGTCATTAAATGAAAGTGTTCATAAAAGCGAAGTTACCTCAATGTATGAGGTAATAAATTAAGGTTATATATTTTTAACTCCTCTCATAAGATAATAATGTATCATCTGAGAGGAGTTTTTTCATGGACAAAGAATTACATAAATTAACAATTATATCAAGAAGCGAGATTGAAATTACCGGTGTAATAGATATTAGTGAATATAATGATGAAGAAATCGAAATAGAAACACATTCCGGAATGTTAACACTTTGCGGAACTAATTTCAATATAGTAAAATTCGATACCGAAACCGGATACCTCAATGTAAACGGTAATTTAGATTCGGCTTATTACAGTGAAAAAGCAAATAACAGAAAAAAGTTTTTTTCGAGAATTTTTAACTGATGTTAAACTATTATCTTCAATCACCTTTATATATTTTGGTTTCTTCCTTTATATGCGGTATGCTTATCGGAATATGGTATAATATATTTTCGATTGCGAAAATTTTAAAAAGACTTCCCTTTTTTCTTATATTTATTCTTGATATTATTTTTTCTGTTACCGCGTCCATAATAATTTTTATGTTTACATATTCTATTAACGACGGAGTATTCAGAACTTATGAAGCATTCGGTTTAATAATAGGTTTTTTGGCTTATCACTTAACCGTTGAAAAAATAGTTTCGTTCATTTTTTTTAAGATTATTTCCGTTATTAAAAAAATATTAGTATTCTTTTATAAAAAAACCGTAATAAATACATATGTTTTACTTGACAAATTAAATAAAAAATGTAAAATATTATTAGAGGAAATTTTTAAAAAAAGTTATCAAAAAAGACTGTTTAAAAATTTTCTGAAAATCTCAAATTCAGAAAGGAAGAACGCATAATATGTTTAAAAATAATAAAAAATCGCGTGATTCCCACAGAGCAGATTTTCGAATAAAGATAGCAGTAGCGTGTGTCATGATTTTTTTATTGGTAGCAAGTATAAAAATGAATTTTGACATAAACGATAGGAAAGAAAAGCTGCAAGCTCTTCAATTACAAATTGAGGAATTGTCCGGCACAAACGATATGTTAAAAGCGGAAATTGACTCTTTTGTTCTTGATGAAGATACTATAAAGAGAATTGCAAAAGAAGAATTGGGACTTGTTGAAAGTGACACTTATATAATAAAGAACAGTCAACCAAATTAATTGAATATTTACAGTGTTGTTTATCGCTGTAATTGTGCCATCGTAAAAAAATTAATTTTTACGATGGTTTTTTTATTTATTTATTTACTGCTTACTCGATTTTAAAAGTATTTTATAATAAAAACCCTCATTAGTAATGAAAATTACTTAAGGAGGGTTTTTATTGTCATTTTATCTAAGATAGTTAAAATAGTTATTTCATGAAAAAATCAAAAGAGGCCGGTTATTTTTCCGTTTTCGTCAAGATCAATTTTCTCTGCTGCCGGAATTTTAGGAAGACCTGGCATTGTCATTATATCGCCCGTCAAAACGACTATAAAACCTGCCCCCGCTGAAATTTTGACATTCTTAACAGTTACGGTAAAATTCTCCGGAGCTCCCAATTTTGCAGGATCGTCCGAAAAACTGTATTGCGTTTTTGCAACGCATATAGGACATTTCGCAAAACCGAGTTCCGTCAATTTATCAATTTGCTTTTGAGCAGCGGGTAATATTGTAATTCCGGAACCGCCGTAAATTCTTTTTACGACAGTTTCGATTTTTTCTTCAATACTTAAATCAAGATTATAAGAAAAATCAAATTCATTTTTTTCTTCACAAAGTTTGACAACTTCCCGTGCGAGTTCTTCACCACCGTGTCCTCCGTCCGACCATACGGTCGAGAGGACAGTATTAACACCTAATTGTTTACATTTATCAATGATAAATTCGATTTCATTATCAGTATCCGTCGGAAAACGGTTAAGTGCAACAACGCACGGAAGTTTATATACATTTTTAATATTTGAAACATGACGGAGTAGGTTGGGAATTCCGCGTTCGAGTGCCTGAATGTCCTCTGTTGACAATGATGTCTTAGGCAATCCGCCATGCATTTTAAGTGCACGGACAGTAGCAACGATTACGACAGCACTCGGAGTAAGACCTGACATTCTGCACTTAATATCTAAAAATTTTTCAGCTCCTAAATCTGCTCCAAATCCTGCTTCCGTAACGGCATAATCGCCAAGCTTCATTGCCATTTTTGTGGCAATTACAGAATTGCAACCGTGTGCAATATTCGCAAAAGGTCCTCCATGAACAAATGCGGGAGTACCTTCTAATGTTTGAACAAGATTAGGTTTGAGTGCATCTTTCAATAAAGCCGCCATTGCTCCAACTGCTTTTAAATCTCCTGCGGTTACAGGCTGATCGTCATAATTATAACCGACAATTATTTTGGAAAGCCGCTGCTTTAAATCTGAAATTGAATTGGAAAGACACAAAATTGCCATTATTTCGCTTGCGACAGTTATGTCAAACCCGTCTTCACGAACAACTCCGTTAGCTTTTCCGCCAATTCCATCAACAACATGACGAAGCTGTCGGTCATTCATATCAACACATCGTTTCCAAGTAATTCGTCTTGTATCAATTCTCAAAAAATTTCCCTGATGTATATGATTGTCTAACATTGCCGCAAGCAAATTATTTGCCGCACCTATTGCATGAAAATCTCCGGTAAAATGAAGGTTAATATCTTCCATAGGAACAACCTGAGCGTATCCACCTCCTGCGGCTCCGCCCTTGACTCCGAAAACCGGACCTAAAGAAGGCTCTCGAAGTGCTACAACAACATCTTTTCCTATGCGTCTTAATCCATCTGCAAGACCTATTGTAGTAGTGGTTTTTCCTTCACCGGCAGGAGTAGGTGTAATTGCCGTAACGAGCACAAGTTTGCCGTCTTTTCGATTCTTCTCGTTTAAAATCGATAAATCGATTTTTGCCTTGTATTTTCCGTATTGTTCTACATATTTTTCTTCAATATGTGCACACGAGGCAATTTCGGAAATAGGCTTCATAACACAATCTTGTGCAATTTCTATATCGGTTTTATAGGTAGTCATATAAATTCTCCTTTTAACCTTTAAAGTATTTTACTGCCGATTCAAACATTTGAATATCATAATTGCCGGGCACATTTTTGTATAGATTTGAGCCAATGCGTTCACTGTGACCCATTTTTCCGAAAACCCGTCCGTCAGGCGAAGTAATACCTTCAATTGCACAAACGGAATCATTAGGGTTAAAGTGAATATCGCTTGTGGCATTTCCGTCAAAATCAACATACTGAGTAGCAATTTGGCCGTTTGCGGCAAGTTTATTTATAAGCGATTCATTTGCGATAAATCTTCCTTCACCGTGAGAAATGGGAACATTGTATATTTCTCCGACTTCTGTGGCTGCAAGCCACGGTGATTTGTTTGATGCAATTCGTGTACGGACAATTCTCGATTGGTGTCGACCTATTGTATTATAAGTCAATGTCGGTGAATCTTCATCTGTATCAATAATCTTTCCGTACGGTACAAGACCAAGTTTAATAAGTGCCTGAAAACCGTTACAAATACCGCATATAAGACCATCACGATTGTTTAATAAATCGTGAACGCTTTCTTTTACTGCAGCTGAACGGAAAAACGCAGTTATAAATTTACCGCTGCCGTCAGGTTCGTCACCACCCGAAAAACCTCCGGGTATAAAAATCATTTGAGCATTTTTCAACTGATTTGCAAAATATTCTACACTTTCGGAAATATCATCACTTGTAAGATTTTTAATAACAACTATTTCCGCATCGGCACCGGCATCTCTCATTACTTTTGCCGAATCAAATTCACAGTTGGTGCCGGGAAATGCCGGTATCAAAACTTTAGGACGCACATACTTAATTTTAGGTGCAACTCTTTGTTCGGTTATATAGGAATAATTCGGAATTGACGAATTTGTCCCCAAAATATTACAAGAAAATACGCTTTCTAACTTGTTTTCATATTCCGAAAGTAATTCCTCGAGAGAAACCGTTTCTGATTTGTAGGTTATTTCCGACGCATCTATAACATTACCGACAAAAATCGCGTCAATATCGTCAATTGTCTCAAGAAGAAAAGCGGCATAATTGTATCCGAAAAGTTCGTTTTCCGTGAGTTTATCAGAAAGTTTCACGCCAAGAAAATTTCCGAATGACATCTTCATCAATGCTTCGGCAAGTCCGCCATATCCTAAAGTATATGCGGAAACAGTCTTCTTTTCTCGAATAAGCTTTGTAACTTTACCGAAAATCGAGAGTAAACTGTCGGTCTTCGGAATATTGTTTTCATCTTTTTCACAAGTAAGCAAATAAAGTTTATTCCCGGATTTTTTTAACTCCGGAGAAATTACATCGTAAGCTTTTCCGACAGTGACAGCGAAAGAAACAAGCGTTGGCGGAACATCAAGATTTTCAAAAGAACCACTCATAGAGTCTTTTCCGCCTATCGAAGCTATTCCCAATTCCGTTTGTGCTTTCAGTGCTCCGAGAAGTGCGGATAAAGGCTTTCCCCAGCGTTTCGGATCACGACCGAGTCTTTCAAAATATTCCTGGAAAGTTAAATAAACATCGTTAAAATCGGCACCGCTGGCAATGAGCTTACAAACTGATTCCACAACAGCATAATATGCACCGTGATACGGACTTTGTTCGGAAATAAACGGATTGAATCCCCATGCCATGAAAGAGCAGTCATCTGTATGACCGTTTTCAACTGAAATTTTTTGCACCATACTTTGTACCGGTGTGAGCTGATATTTACCCGCAAACGGCATTAATACCGTGCCTGCTCCGATAGTAGAATCGAATCTTTCCGCAAGACCTCTTTTTGAACAAATATTAAGATCAGAAGCAAGTTTTATCATGTTTTCTTTAAAACAACCGCTTACTTTTCTTTCGGCAAAAACGGCTTTATCTGTCTCAACATTTGTATGTTTTTCAGCACCGTTTGAATTAAGAAATTCTCTGCTGATATCGACAATCGTTTTTCCGTTCCACTTCATAACGAGACGAGGATTTTCGGTTACAACGGCAACAGGAGTTGCATTAAGATTTTCTGTATGTGCTATGTTTAAAAACCGTTCCAGATTCTCTTTTTCGATAACTACCGCCATACGCTCTTGAGATTCGCTAATCGCAAGTTCCGTACCGTCAAGTCCTTCGTATTTTTTCGGCACGGAATTTAAATTAATTTCAAGACCGTCTGCCAATTCACCTATTGCAACGGAAATTCCACCGGCACCGAAATCGTTACATCTTTTTATCATTCGAGATGCTTCTTTGTTACGGAAAAGTCTTTGAAGTTTTCTTTCTTCAGGAGCATTACCTTTTTGCACTTCCGCACCACAGGTTTCAAGAGAAGCGGCAGTATGAGATTTTGAAGAACCTGTTGCACCGCCACAGCCATCGCGACCGGTTGCACCTCCCAACAGTACCACAATGTCACCTGGCAACGGAGCTTCACGGCGAACATTTGCCTCAGGCGTAGCTGCAATTACAGCACCTATCTCCATTCGTTTTGCCGCATAACCGTCATGGTAAAGCTCATCTACTATACCGGTAGCAAGCCCGATTTGATTTCCGTATGAAGAATATCCAGCCGCAGCTGTTGTGACTATTTTTCGCTGAGGAAGTTTTCCTTTTATCGTTTGCGAAACCGGTTTAAGCGGATCGGCAGCACCTGTAACACGCATTGCTCCGTATACATATGAACGCCCCGATAAAGGATCTCTGATCGCACCGCCTATACATGTAGCCGCACCTCCAAAAGGTTCTATTTCGGTCGGATGATTGTGTGTTTCATTTTTAAAAAGCAGGAGCCAAGGTTCAGTGTTTCCGTCTACCTCAACATCAATTTTTACCGTACAAGCGTTTATTTCTTCCGATTCGTCAAGTCTGGGAAGTTTGCCTTCTCGTTTAAGATACTTTACGGCGACAGTTGCCAAATCCATTAAACATATAGGTTTTTTTATTCCTAATATTTCTCTCAGCTTTAGATATTCATTATATGAATCTTCCAAAAGTTTGTCAGCAAACTTAACATTATCGATTTTAGTCAAAAAAGTAGTATGACGGCAGTGATCCGACCAGTATGTATCTATCATTCTGATTTCCGTAATAGTGGGATCACGATTTTCATCAATAAAATATTTTTGACAGAATTCAGCATCATCGGCATCCATTGCCAATCCCATTCTTTTTACGAAATCTTCAAGTTCCAATCTGTTTAATTTTATAAAATTCTCTACAGTTTTAACTTCTGTCGGAATCTCAACTTCCATTTCCAAAGTCTTTGGCAATTCAAGTGATGCTTCCCGTGATTCAACAGGGTTTATAACATACTTTTTAATTTCTTCAATTTCTGCGTCCGACAGAATGCCATACAAAGCATAAATTTTTGCCGTACGAATAACAGGTCTTTCTTTTTGGGAAAGAATTTGTATACACTGTGCAGCGGAATCCGCTCTTTGATCAAATTGACCTGGTAAATATTCAACAGCAAATACGGATGCATCTCTTAAATCAAGACTCGAAAAAACCTTATCCAATTGCGGCTCGGAAAAAACTGTTTTTTTTGCATATTCAAATAAACTTTCATCTATTTTGTCGGCATCGTACCTGTTAATTACACGCACATCTTTGAGTGCTTTTATTCCAAGTAAATTGACCGCTTCGTTAAAAAGGGAGCGTGCTTCATGTGCAAGTTCTCTTTTCTTTTCTACATAAACTCGATATACCATTATTTTATCTCCTTTGCCCTCAACGCTCGCTGTCCGATATCTTTACGATAATATTTGTTGTCAAAATGAATTTTTTCGACCTTACTGTACGCACCGGCAACAGCGTCTTCCAACGAATCGGATATGTGCGTAACTCCCAGTACTCTGCCTCCGGATGTAACAAGCTTTTTATCTTTAAAAGTAGCACCTGCAACAAATACACTGTCTTTTATTTCTTCGGGAATGGTAATTTCATATCCGCTTTTATATGATGAGGGATATCCTTCGGAAGCCATAATGACACAGGCAGCCGAACCTTTTGAAAATTTCACTTCGGTATCCTTTAATGTTGAATTTGTAGTTGCCTGCATAACTGTCAGCAAATCGCTTTCGAGCAACGGCAGAACAACCTGTGTTTCGGGATCTCCGAAGCGGCAGTTATACTCAATTACTTTGGGTCCGTTTTGAGTAAGCATAAGTCCAAAATAAAGGCATCCCTTAAAAGTCCTTCCCTCTTTATTCATTGCATCAACAGTGGGAATAAAAATTTTTTTCATACATTCATCTGCTATATCTTGAGTATAATATGGATTCGGTGCGACAGTACCCATTCCACCTGTGTTAAGTCCAGTGTCGTTATCGCCTATTCGTTTATGGTCCATAGATGATACCATCGGTATAACGGTTTCGCCGTCTGTAAAAGCAAGAACAGAAACTTCCGGTCCCGTAAGATACTCCTCTATAACAATTGTATCCCCGCTTTTGCCGAACACTTTATCGTTCATCATGGAAATGATTGCATTTCGTGCTTCCTCTCGTGTTGTTGCAATAACAACACCTTTGCCAAGTGCCAATCCGTCGGCTTTTATTACTACCGGAATAGGTAATGTTTGAACATATTTAAGTGCCAATTCAATATCAGTAAAAACTTCGTATGATGCCGTCGGAATGTTGTATTTTTTCATTAAGTTTTTTGCAAAGACTTTGCTGCCCTCTATTATAGCAGCATTTGCGTGCGGACCGAATGACTGTATGCCCACTTTCTCAAGTGCATCAACCGCACCGAGAACCAAAGGATCATCAGGTGCCACAACGGCATAATCAATATGTTTCTCAACAGCAAAATTAACTATCTTATCAATATCTTTTGCACTTATATCAACACATTCGGCATCGTCTGCAATACCACCGTTACCCGGAATAACATAAATCTTTTCGACTGATTTGTTTTCTTTAATTTTTTTTACTATGGCGTGTTCTCTTCCGCCTGCTCCGATTACAAGTATTTTCATCAAAACCTCCGTCAATGGTGGAAAAGTCTCATTCCCGTAAATGCCATAGCCATTCCATATTTATCACAACATGAAATAACAGCATCGTCGCGAATAGAGCCGCCAGGTTGAGCAATATATTTTACGCCACTGCGTTTTGCCCGCTCAATATTGTCATCAAATGGGAAAAAGGCATCGGAACCGAGTGCTACATTTTCCTGTTTTGACAACCACTCTCTTTTTTCTTCAATTGTAAATCTATAAGGTTGAGATGTAAAATATTTTTGCCAAATGCCGTTTTCGCAAACATCTTCTTCATTTTGATTGATGTAACCGTCAATAACATTGTCACGGTCAGCTCTGCCGAGAGTATCTTTGAAAGGTAAATTAATTACTTTTTCGTGCTGACGCAGAAACCATGTGTCAGCTTTTGTACCTGCAAGTCTTGTGCAGTGTATTCTCGATTGCTGACCGGCACCTACACCGATCGCCTGTCCGTCATACGCAAAGCAGACTGAATTAGATTGAGTGTATTTCAATGTAATCAGTGATATGATAAGGTCACGAATTGCCCCGTCGGGAATAAATTTATTTTCGGTAACAACATTTTTAAGCAACTCCGGCGATATCTTGAACTCATTTCTTCCCTGTTCAAAAGTTATTCCAAACACATCTTTCTGTTCAATTTTTTCCGGAGAATAAGACGGATCTATTTTTACAATATTATAATTTCCGTTTCTTTTGCTTTTAAGAATTTCGAGAGCTTCCGGTTCATATCCCGGAGCAATAATGCCATCTGAGACTTCTCTTTTTATGAGTTTTGCAGTAGTAACATCACAAACATCGGACAGAGCCACCCAATCGCCGAATGAACACATTCTGTCTGTACCTCTTGCTCTTGCGTAAGCGAGAGCGAGCAAAGAATTATCGATTCCGTCAATATCATCTACAAAGCAAGCTTTTTTTAAAGTATCGGAAAGAGGTATACCAACAGCTGCTGATGTGGGACTTACATGTTTAAATGATGTAACTGCAGGCAGTCCCAAAGCTTCTTTGAGTTCCTTTACAAGCTGCCACGAATTAAAAGCATCTAAAAAATTAATATAGCCCGGTTTACCGGAAATAATTTCAATCGGTAAATCTTTCCCGTTTTTCATGAAAATTCTTGACGGTTTTTGATTTGGATTACAACCGTATTTCAGTTCAAATTCTTTCATCTTTCATTCCTCAAACATTTTTATTTACAATTCTTGTGTCGCTTATACCTGAATTAAGATCGATATATCTGACAAAAAGCGAAACCTTGTTGTCTTTATTTAAACTTGACCAAATGATATCAGTCATTTCATCGATGTCGGCATCAGGTAACCGAAGTGTCTTAGGTTCTCCCTCGAAAGATTGTAAGGGATTGTCATTGCCATTATTGTAAGTATGAATAAATTTTGCCATTCCAACGACAGGATTGGAGTAAGCATATGTAAAGCGTTCGCATGAACTATCATTGCCTTCGGCACTCTTTAAAATCGACAACGCATAATTCATATCACCGTTTTCACAATGAATTATACCTGATATACGGGGAGTAAAATTCGGCTTGTCATCTTCGAATTCACGAGTACGCAATGCTTGCTCAAAAGTCATTTGCCGATCCATGAGATTGTAAATAGTATCGGTTTGGTCTCCGTTTGTTACTATTGTTTTATTTCCTAATACGCGTACGGGATAGTAAATTATCAAATGAGGATCTGTCATCTTTGTTTCGTCAAAGGCCTTTGTCCTGATTGCATCGCCTTCTGCAACAAAAATGCGATTACGGCTATTTACGCTTCTACCCATTATGAAGTATGCACAAACAGCCTTAGTGCCATCAGCACTTTTTCCGAGAATAATTCCTCTTCCGTGATAAGAAAGCGAATTGAGTTCATCAGAAATAGTCGATATTATCATATCATTCTCCTTTTATCAGTACTTTATTGTTTACTACCGATATTTTGTTTTCGCAAAAAAGTCGAACAGCATTCGGAAGAATTTTCCACTCAGCTTCAACCATAACTCTCTTTTGTAATAATTCCGGAGTATCATCTTGTTTGACTTCTACAGCTTTTTGGAGTATTATCGGTCCGGCATCACATTCCGGAATCACAAAATGCACGGTTGCACCGGAAACGCGTACCCCTTTTTCCAATGCTGCTTCATGAACTCGAAGGCCATAGTAACCTTTACCGCAAAAAGCAGGTATCAAAGCGGGATGAACATTTATAATTTTATTTGGAAATTTTTTATATACCTGTTCATCAAATATGGTGAGAAATCCCGCCAAAACAACTAAATCGATATCTGCTTCAACGAGTGTTTGCACTAACGCCGAAGAATACTCGGCAATATCGGAATATTCTTTTCGAGGTAAAACAACTGTTTCAATTTGATTATTCTTTGCACGCTCAAGAGCATATACATCCGGCTTTGAAGAAATAACCAAAGTAATTACTCCGTTACCCAGCTCACTTCTTTTTTGTGCATCAATCAAAGCTTGAAGATTGGTACCTCCGCCGGACACCAAAACAGCAATTTTTGTAACGATATCAGACATTGTATTTCCCTTCTATTTAAGGATAATTTTTTCATCACCATCGGCAATATTTCCGATGACATAAGCATCTTCTCCGAAATCTTTTAAAAGCCGAAGTGCATTTTCCGTATCTTCCGGTTTTACTACAATACTCATACCCACGCCCATATTGAAAGTATTATACATATCGCGTTCCGGAATATCACCTGTCTTCATAATTAAATCAAAAATAGGCAAAACACGCACAGCATCTTTATTGATAACGGCACATTTCCCGTCGGGAATGGAGCGGGGAATATTTTCATAAAATCCGCCACCTGTTATGTGCGAAATTCCCCTAACTTCGATTTTTTCGATTAAGGAAAGTATTGGCTTAACATATATGCGGGTTGGTGTAAGTAAAGTTTCAGCTACACTTCTTCCGCAGAGTTCGTCTTTTGGAACATAGAGTTCTGAAGGATTATTGTCAATATCAAACACTTTGCGAACAAGGGAAAATCCGTTTGAATGAATTCCGGTAGACGGTAAGGCTATAATGGTGTCTCCGGATGCGATTTTTGAATTGTCAATTATTTTTTTCTTATCAACAATACCCACAGCAAATCCGGCAAGGTCATAATCATCAGCAGGCATAAGACCCGGATGTTCAGCAGTTTCACCGCCAATCAAAGCCGCTCCGGATTGAACGCAACCATCAGCCACACCTTTAACAATTTCGGCAATTTTTTCGGGTATATTCTTACCGCAAGCAATATAATCCAAGAAAAACAGTGGGCGTGCACCGCAACAAATGATATCATTAACACACATCGCAACCGCATCAATACCTATTGTGTCATGCTTATCCATAAGCATTGCCATCTTAACTTTTGTTCCGCAGCCGTCTGTTCCGGAGACAAGCACAGGCTCATCCATTCCGGCTGTCTTTAAGCCAAAGCACCCGCCAAATCCTCCGACATCATCAATACAGGAATCGTTCTTCGTCTTTGATATATGGGCTTTCATAAGCTCTACTGCTTTATATCCGGCTGTTATATCAACTCCGGCTGCAGCATAGCTGTCAGATTTTGAATTTAAATTCATTATTTTATTCCTTTCCGTTCCAGCAATATGTGCACAAACGGCACGGATCTAATCCTATTGCTTTTATTACACCTTCTATTGTTTGAAATTCGAGCGAACCGAGATGAAGTTTTTCACCGATAGCTGTACGGAGTTTTTTGCCTCGTTCTGAATTTGTATCGCAATATTCATCAATATGCTTAAAGCCGTCTTCACCTTCAAGTTCAACTATCACACGCCGAGCTATAAGCTCCATATCTGTATTTGCACGAGAAAAATTAAGATACTTGCAAGCGTACATAATCGGTGGGCAAGCCGAACGCACATGAACTTCTTTTGCACCGTTTTCGTAAAGAAAATCAACTGTTTCTTTAAGTTGCGTACCGCGAACAACAGAATCGTCTATTAGCAATAATTTTTTATTATTGATAAGATCGTGCACGGGAATCTGCTTCATTTTCGCAATTCTGTTCCTGTCGGCTTGCTTTGCCGGCGTAAAGCTTCTTGACCATGTAGGAGTATATTTAATAAAAGCTCTTGCAAATGGGACACGAGACTTATTAGCATATCCGATTGCGTGAGGTGTACCGGAATCCGGAACGCCTCCTACATAGTCAATACCTATCGCACGACCGTTTTTTTCGTCTTCATCTGCCATTATTTCACCGTTTTTATATCTCATCATCTCTACATTAACACCTTCATATGTAGAAGTGGGATAGCCGTAATAGCTCCACAAAAACGAACAGATTCGCATTTCCTTGCCGGGCAGAGAAAGACAGGTAACGGCATCGGGAGAAATTTCGGCAATCTCTCCCGGACCGAGTTCCTTTTCTATTTTAAAGTCCAACTTAGTCAATGCAAACGATTCAAAAGATACTCCGTAACCGTCTTCCCTTTTTCCTATGATAATCGGTAACCTGCCTAATTTATCGCGAGCGGCTATAATATTTCCGTCTTGCTTCAAAAGAAGAATCGATGCGGTTCCTTTAATTAAATTTTGTGCATTTTTGATACCATCGACAAAATTATCTGCTTGATTGATAAGTGCCGCAACTAATTCGGTGGTATTAACTTTTCCGCCTGTCATCGCATCAAAATGTCCGCCATTTATTGAAAGATGTTGATTGATTAATTCTTCGGAATTGTTAATTATTCCTATGGTAGACAGTGCATATGTACCGAGTTTTGAACGAATAAGCATCGGTTGAGGATCCGTATCGCTAATGCAACCGATGACGGAAGTGCCTTTCATTTCTTCAAGAACATGTTCAAATTTTGTTCTAAACGGTGAATTTTCAATATTATGTATTTTTCTCTGAAGTCCGATTTCGAAATCCCACGCTGCCATACCACCGCGTCGAGTCCCTAAATGAGAATGATAATCAACACCAAAAAGAACATCAAGCATAGCATCACTATGTGACGCAATCCCAAAAAATCCTCCCATATCTCCACCGAAATTAAGCGAAGAACAACTTTGATAATGTCATAGGATCTACATATTCTCCATTTTTGTAAACTCTCATGTTTCCGGAAGCAATTTCATCAATAAGCATTACATTTCCTTCGGAATCATACCCGAATTCGAACTTTATATCATAGAGCACAAGACCTTTTTCGAGAAGATCATCGGCTACAATTTTTGTTATTTTCTGCGTCATTAGTTTCATATCTTCATATTGCTTATCAGTCATGACATTCAAGGCTATAAGACCGTCTTTTGTTACAAGCGGATCTCCTTTAGCATCATTTTTAAAAGTCATTTCCACATATGCAGGCAAGTCAGCTCCTTCTTCAACATAATCACTGTAGCGGCGATAAAAGCTTCCGACAGCCTTATGTCTGCAAATAACTTCAAGTCCTTTTCCGAAAACTTTAGCTGGAAGAACTTCCATAGTGGTATTTGCTAAATCTGCCGAAACATAATGTGTTTTTATGCCGGCTGCATTAACTTTTTCAAAAAAATAAATCGACATACGGAGATTAACATCTCCGACACCGTCTATTGTAAGTCCCACACTGTTCTCTCCGGGATCAAAAACTCCGTCTTTTCCTGTACAATCGTCTTTAAATTTCAAAAGATAATTACCGTTGTCAAGTGCAAATACATCTTTGGTTTTTCCTGTGTAAATATGTTTCATTTTTTTCTCCTTTATATAATTAATTTTTTTAAATAATTAACAAAAATTCAATTAAAGCTTTGAAAGTATCGCTTTATCTTTTTCAAGAACGGTTTTCGCGTCTTCCAGTCTTTTATTTTGCAATCTTTCGGACAATTCCTCATCGGAAATAGCAAGTATCTGCAGTGCCAGCAAAGCGGCGTTTCCGCCACCGTCAACAGCAACAGTGGCAACTGGTATGCCTGTTGGCATTTGCACGGTTGACAAAAGTGCATCAAGTCCATCAAAATTTGAACTTTTGCAGGGAACTCCGATTACCGGCAAAACAGTATTTGCGGCAATCGCTCCGGCAAGATGTGCAGCCATTCCGGCAAAAGCTATTATAACACCTATGCCGTTTTCCTTTGCATTGATCGCAAAAAGCCGTGCTTCGTTGGGAGTTCTGTGTGCTGACAAAACTCTAACTTCATATTGAACATCGAATGAATTAAAAATATCAATTGCTTTCTTTACTATAGGAAGATCACTGTCTGATCCCATCACAATTCCGATTTTTTTCATTTTCCCTCCAAAATTAAAATATATAAGGGCACACTTAACTCATCGCTAAATGTGCCCAGACGGTCGGCAGTATTCATCTCCTGCTTCACCGTGGTTATCCACATCTCCGTCAGTTACAGGAAATATTCATATACTTTTTTCAATTAATTATAACACAGCATACAATGTCATGTCAAGATAAAAATTGTATTTTAAATACTTTTTATGCCATTTATAAATCATTTTATGGGAGTATTTTTTTCTTTTTGTATAACATCATGTGCCCCACCCTCGACAATACTGGTTGCGGAAACAAGCGTTAATTTAGCTTTTTGCTGCAATTCGGGAATACTGAGTGCACCGCAATTACACATAGTGGATTTTACCTTATTCAAAGACAATGCAACATTATCCTTCAAACTTCCGGCATAAGGAACATAAGAATCAACACCCTCTTCAAAAGAAAGTTTTTTATCGCCGCCAAGATCGTATCGTTGCCAATTGCGTGCCCTATTGGAACCTTCACCCCAGTACTCTTTATAATAAGTTCCGCCTATATTCACTTTGTTTGTCGGACTTTCGTCAAAACGGGCAAAATATCTTCCGAGCATTACAAAATCGGCTCCCATTGCAAGTGCTAATGTTATGTGATGATCATAAACAATTCCACCGTCGGAACAAACAGGAACATATATACCCGTTTCTTTAAAGTATTCATCTCTGGCTTTACAAACATCAATAAGTGCAGTCGCCTGTCCTCTTCCTATACCTTTTGTTTCTCTGGTTATACAAATCGATCCGCCACCTATACCGACTTTTACAAAATCCGCACCTGACTCAGCTAAAAAACGAAAACCGTCTGCATCAACAACATTTCCGGCTCCTACCTTCACGCTGTCTCCGTACTTTGAACGAATCCATTCAATCGTAATTTTCTGCCATTCTGAAAATCCTTCGGAAGAATCAATGCACAGAACATCGGCACCGGCATCAACAAGTGCAGGAACTCTCTCGGCATAATCACGCGTATTTATTCCGGCACCGACTACATATCTTTTCGAAGCGTCTAACAGCTCATTTGGGTTTTGCTTGTGAGTGTCATAGTCTTTTCTGAAGACAAAATAACAAAGCTGTCCGGCATCGTTAATAATCGGAAGCGAATTGAGCTTATTGTCCCAAATTATATCGTTAGCCTCTTTTAAAGTCGTTCCCTCTTTGGCAACTATTAACTGTGAAAAAGGCGTCATAAAATCTTTTACTTTCGCAGATAAGTCCATACGGCTTACTCTGTAATCTCTTCCTGTAACTATACCGAGCAATTTTCCTTCGGAACTGCCGTCAGATGTTACCGCAACAGTCGAATGTCCCGTTCTTTCCTTTAATTCAACGACATCTGCCAATGTATCATCGGGTTTTACATTTGAATCACTTTTCACAAATCCGGCTTTATATCCTTTTGCACGGGCTACCATTGCAGCTTCATCTTCAATTGACTGAGAACCGTAAATAAACGAAACTCCTCCTTCGGTCGCAAGTGCAACGGCCAGTCTGTCACCGGAAACCGATTGCATTATTGCCGAAACCATCGGTATATTCATTGTTATCGAGGATGTTTCACCTTTTTTAAATTTTACGAGAGGCGTTTTCAAACTTACATTTGCAGGTATGCATTTGCTTGATGAATAACCGGGTATAAGTAAATATTCGTTAAAAGTATGCGACGGCTCGTTAATAAAAGTTGCCATTTTTAATCCTCCTTTTTTACAGCACTATGTTCACAGTAAGCACAGCGAACATTCTGTTTTTCGTCTTGTATAAAATAATTTTTTATCTCTTGCTCAATATTTGTGATGCATTTTTGATTGTCACATGAATAAGAAACAGATTCAAAAAAATCAGCACAGGGGTTCTTTTTTGAAGTATATTTATCGGAAAGAAGTGTCAAAATCAATGCTTTTCGCATGTATTTTCCGTTTTCTGCCTGTTTAAAATAACAAGCACGCGGATCATCATCAATTTCAACGCTTATTTCATTAACTCTCGGAAGCGGGTGCAATACACAGGTATCGGCTTTACACAGCTTCATCTTATTTGTATTAAGCACATAACTGTCTTTGAGTTTTTCGTACATTTGAAGGTCATCGAAACGCTCTTTCTGTATACGAGTCATGTAAATTACATCGAGTAAAGGAAGAGAATCCTCCAACGAGGATGTTTCGAAATATTCCATTGCTTTTTTTTCTAAAATGCCCTTTTTAACAAAATCCGGTAATTTCAATTCATTTGGAGAAATGAGTATAATTTTAATATTCGGGAAGAGCGAAAGTGCTGAAATCAGCGAATGTACGGTTCTGCCGTATTTTAGATCACCGCAGAAACCTACCGTTATATCACCTATTTTCCCTTTTTCGCGTTTTATTGTAAATAAATCAGCTAATGTTTGCGTAGGGTGACAATGTCCACCGTCGCCTGCATTTATTACGGGTATGCTTGCCGCACGCGACGCAACAAGCGGTGCCCCTTCAAGCGAATGACGCATTGCAATTATATCGGCATAAATGCTTACAATTTTAGCGGTATCCGAAACACTTTCTCCTTTTGAAACAGAAGAAGTATCGGCACTTGAAAAACCTAAAACCGAACCTCCAAGCTCAAGCATTGCGGCTTCAAACGAAAGTCTTGTTCTCGTTGACGGCTCATAAAAAAGAGTAGCAAGCTTTTTGCCTTTACAAGCTTCGGAATATTTTGATGGGCCATTTGCTATATCTTCAGCCAACTCCATTAAATCAAGAAGTTCTTGCTTTGAAAAATCAGATATGTCGATAAGACTTCTCATGATTTTTCTCCAATCCAACTCTCGTCAGACGGATTATTTCTGAATTTTATAAGTTTTTTCACATCACTTTCGGCAATATATCCTTCGTTTGCCGCAACTTGTGCAATAACATCAAAATTCGTGAGCGAAACATTTTTTACATTCGCTTCTGCGAGTCTTTCTATACCTTTTTTCATGCCGTATGTAAAAATGCTTGCTATACCCAAAACTTCAGCACCGGCTTCACGAAGAACATTTACAACTTCCAATACGCTTCCGCCAGTTGAAATGAGGTCTTCAACCACTACGACCTTTTGACCTTTTTCAAGTTTACCTTCTATTTGATTTTGTCTGCCGTGATCTTTAGCACCGGAACGAACATATCCCATAGGTAATTGCATAATTTGTGCCGTAATAGCCGCATGAGCAATTCCCGCGGTTGATGTTCCCATAAGTACTTCGACATCCGGATAATTTTCTCTGATTATCTGTGCAAGACCGTTTTCAACATCGGTTCTTACCGAATGATCCGAAAGTGTAAGCCTATTATCACAGTAAACGGGACTTTTTATTCCGCTTGCCCAAGTAAATGGTTCATTCGGACGAAAAAATACAGCTCGAATTTTCAACAAATCTTTTGCAATAAGTTCTTTCATTTTTATTCTCCTTAAATCAGCTTAATCAACAAACTCAGCAACACAACGCTCATATGCCGCAACCGGATCTTCGGCCGCTGTTATCGGTCTACCTACAACTATGTAATCGGAACCGATCGCTTTGGCATCGGCGGGTGTCATAACCCGTTTTTGATCTCCGACATCGTTATCGGCAAATCGAATACCCGGAGTAACGGTTAGAAAATTGTCTCCGCAAATTTCATGAACTTTGCCGGCTTCAAGCGGTGAACAAACAACTCCGTCAAGACCGGATTTTTTTGCGTTCAATGCATAGTGCATAACAACTTTATCAATCGGTTCATGAATTAAAAGATCATTTTCCATACTTTCCTGATCCGTTGAAGTCAGCTGTGTCACAGCTATAAGCAAAGGACGCGTACCGTCGGAACGGGTGAGTCCTTCAAGAGCGGCTTCCATCATACGCACTGTTCCCGATGCATGAAGATTGCACAAATCAACATTCAATTCGGATAAAACACTCATGGATTTTTTTACAGTATTGGGAATATCATGAAGCTTTAAATCAAGAAAAATTTTATGACCGCGTGATTTGATTTCCTTAACTATCTGAGGTCCCTGCGAATAAAAAAGTTCCATTCCTATTTTTACAAACGGTTTCCTTTGAACAAATTTGTCAAGAAAAGAAAACACATCTTCCTTCGTTGCGAAATCACACGCAACAATTACATCTTTTCCCATTATTTTGCACCTCCTACAATACTCGAAAGCGAGTCAATTTTATATTTTTTCATAGTGCTCGGTAAACTCAAAATGATATCCCTCGATGCATACGGATTAATTAAATTGGCGGCACCAACCTGAACTGCGGTAGCTCCGGCAAGCATCATTTCAATAACATCTTCCGCTGTTGAAACTCCTCCCATTCCTATAACCGGAATTTTTACGGCATTGGCAACCTGATAAACCATTCTGACAGCGACCGGAAAAATTGCGGGGCCGGAAAATCCTCCCATTTTGTTCGCAATAACCGGTTTTTTTGTTTTTAAATCAATTCTCATTCCGAGCATAGTATTAATTAAACTTAACGCATCTGCTCCCGCTTCTTCACAAGCTTTAGCTATCGACACGATATCCGTAACATTTGGAGAAAGTTTAAGAATTACCGGCTTTCTCGTCACTTTTTTCACAGCTTTCGTGATTTCGGCAGCAGCTTCCGGAGATGTACCGAAACTCATACCGCCTCCATGAACATTCGGACAGCTTATATTAACCTCTATCCAGCCGACTTGCTCACAAGTATCAATCTTTTTGCAAGTTTCCGCATACTCCTCTACCGAAAAACCGCTGACATTGGCCATAACTTTCTTGTGAAAACACTTTTTTAATCTCGGAAGCTCAGTGGATATAACATTATCAACTCCCGGATTCTGTAAACCGACCGCATTTATTAATCCCGATGTACATTCGGCAATTCTCGGAGTGGGGTTGCCAAATCGCGGTAATGCGGTTGTTCCTTTAAACGAAAATGTACCAAGTATATTGATATCATAAAGCTCGGCAAACTCCCAGCCGTAACCGAAAGTACCGCTTGCGGGAATTACGGGATTATCAAGCGTAATTCCGCATAAATCAACACTCATATTTTCCACAGTATTTCCTCCTTATACATTACAGGCCCGTCTTTACAAATTCGTTTACAACCGGTAATCGTTTTACAAGAGCACCCCATACAAGCGCCAAAACCGCATCCCATTCGTTCTTCAAAGCTGAACTGTCCTGAAGTTTTTGAAGATGAATATACGGCTTTAAGCATGGGTTCCGGACCGCAAGTATAAAAATAAGAATAATCAAGATCTTTCATTGCGTCGGTTACATACCCACGCACACCGTAAGAACCGTCAACAGTTGCGACGGATACATCTATACCTAAAGAACGAAATTCATTTTCAAAAAAAATTTCACTTTCGGTGTTAAAACCCATTATCACACGTGGTTTTTTGCCTTCCGATATCAGTCTTTTGGCAAGCATATAAAGAGGAGGAACGCCAACTCCGCCTCCAATAAGCAGAGGAGTACTTCCGGACTCGGACAACGAATAACCATTGCCGAGTCCTGTTAAAATATCGAGAGACTCACGCGTTAGTTTGCTCATTTTTTCCGTTCCCGTACCAACTACTTTATAGATGAGCACGAGAGTGTTTTCGATTACATCACAAACCGATATCGGACGCCTCAAAAACAATCCGTCGAGTTTAATATTAACAAACTGTCCGGGAGCTGTAATGTCCGATGTATCACCGGTAAGTTCCATTAAATACACATTATCTGCAATTTTTATGTTCTTTTCTACGGTAAAATAACTTTGTTTCATCATAACCTCAAGCATCTATGGTAGAAATGGTCAAAGTAGTTTCTTCAAGTACATCGAGCAGAACCCGAACGGTATCAAGAGATGTAAATATCGTCACATTATTTTCCGTTGCGAAAGAACGGATGTAATAACCGTCACTTGCCTCGCCTTCAGCACCGATTTCACGGGTATTGATGATATATGCAATATGCCCTTGACGGATCGCTTCTTCTATTTCGGTACTTCCCTCCTGAATCTTTTTCAGAACATGTGTCCTTATTCCGTTATCTTTGAGGAAAGCGGCTGTCCCTTCGGTAGCTTGTATGTTGAATCCCAAATTGTAAAAACGTCGAATTAAAGGAAGTACTTCTTCTTTATCTTTGTCGGCTATCGTAGCAAAGACGGTACCGTAATTTTGTAAATGGGTACCCGCTGCCTGTAGGGCTTTATATAATGCTCGATTCAGCTTATCATCATAACCGATTGCTTCTCCCGTTGATTTCATCTCAGGAGAAAGATATGCATCAAGACCTCGTATTTTGTTAAACGAAAATACAGGGACCTTTACATACCACCTTTTCTTTTCTTCGGGATAAATATCGAAATATCCCTGTTCTTTCAGCGTCTTTCCCAAAATAACTTCCGTTGCGATATCGGCAAGGCTGTAACCTGTCGCTTTTGAAAGGAAAGGAACGGTTCTCGAAGATCTGGGATTAACTTCTATAACAAACACATTCTCATCTTCATCGACTATAAACTGTATGTTATACAAACCAACAATTCCAATTCCCAAACCGAGTTTCTTTGCATACTGCAATATGATACCTTTAACGCGATCGGAAATACTGAAAGTCGGATATACACTTATTGAGTCACCGCTGTGAACACCTGTGCGTTCAACCAATTCCATAATACCGGGTACAAATACATCTCTGCCGTCGCAAATGGCATCAACTTCAACTTCTTTTCCCTGAATGTATTTATCAACCAAAACAGGTTTATCTTCATCTATTTCAACAGCAGTCTTAAGATAGTGGCGAAGCTGTTTTTCATTTGCGACAATTTGCATTGCTCTCCCGCCTAAAACAAAGCTGGGGCGAACCAACACGGGATAACCTATTTCTTCTGCCGCACGAATTCCGTCTTCGATTTTTGTAACAGCTTTACCGTGCGGCTGTGGAATTGCAAGCTCCTGAAGCACTTTTTCAAAACTGTCACGGTTTTCTGCACGCTCTATTGCGGCACAATCAGTTCCGATAATCTTTACTCCCCTGTCCATAAGCGGCTGTGCAAGATTTATCGCTGTCTGTCCGCCGAGTGATGCAATAATCCCTTCGGGTTTTTCAAATTCTATTATATTCATTACATCTTCCGGAGTAAGAGGCTCAAAATAGAGTTTGTCAGCAGTGGTGTAATCGGTTGAAACAGTTTCCGGATTGTTATTCACAATTATCGCTTCATATCCGGATTTCCTAATGGTCGTAACAGCGTGAACCGTAGAATAATCGAATTCAACACCCTGACCTATACGAATCGGTCCTGCTCCAAGAACAATTATCTTTTTCTTATCGGAAAGCCTTGAAGCGTTTTCACCCGTATATGACGAGTAAAAATACGGAATATATGCATTTGTGTGACAAGTATCAACCATACGGTAAACGGGGAAAATATTATTTTTGCGTCTAAATTCAAAAACATCGATTTCCGTCATTTTCCAAAGCCGTGCAATGTATGAATCGCTAAATCCCATCTTTTTTGCACTTATAAGAATATCTTTGTTTCCGATATTTTCCGCAAGCTGTTTTTCTTTATTTACTATGTTTAGAATAGCTTCAAGGAAAAACGAAGTTATCATCGTTATTTTGTGAATTTCATTAACCGATACACCTCTGTGAAGGAGTTCGGCAATTCCGAAGATGTTATCATCACGCGTCTCGGAAATATACTTTAAAATTTCTTCATTGGAAAGCATATCAAACTTCGACCGATATATGTGCACAACACCGTTTTCGAGCGAGCGTATGGATTTTAACAAACATTCTTCGAGAGTTGATCCGATGCCCATGACCTCTCCCGTAGCCTTCATCTGAGTACCGAGAATATTGGATGCACTCGTAAATTTATCGAACGGAAATCTCGGAAGTTTAGCGACAACATAATCAAGCTGAGGTTCAAAAGCGGCTGTAGTATTGGCTATTGATATTTCATCCAGTGTCATACCGACCGCAATTTTTGCCGTAACCCGTGCAATCGGATATCCGCTGGCTTTTGAAGCGAGTGCCGAAGAACGGGAAACTCTCGGATTGACTTCGATAAGATAGTATTCCGACGAAGTAGGATTGAGAGCAAACTGTACATTGCATCCGCCTTCGATTTTAAGTTCGCGAATAATTTTCAACGCACTGTCGTTTAGCATTTTTAAATCGTGGTCATTTAAAGTCATAATCGGAGCGACAACTATGGAGTCGCCCGTATGCACGCCCACCGGATCGACATTTTCCATTCCGCATATGGTAATGGCTTTATTCGTGGAATCACGCATTACTTCAAATTCAATTTCTTTATATCCTTTAACGCTTTTTTCAACCAAAACCTGATGAACCGGTGACAGCTTAAATGCGTTTGTTCCTATTTCAACAAGTTCTTCTTCGTTATAGGCAAAACCGCCACCTGTTCCGCCGAGAGTGAAGGCGGGACGAAGCACTACCGGATATCCTATTTTCTCAGCAGCAACTTTAGCTTCATCAAGGCTGTAAGATATCTCGGAAGGAATTGTAGGTTCTCCTATAGATTGACAAAGTTCTTTAAACAGCTCTCTGTCTTCGGCTCTTTCAATGCTTGTCGAATCGGTTCCGAGCAATTCTACCCCACATTCTTTCAACACACCCTTTTTCTGAAGCTGCATGGCAAGATTTAATCCTGTTTGTCCTCCAATGCCGGGAACTATCGCATCAGGTCTTTCGTATCTTAAAATTTTTGCAATATATTCAAGTGTTAAAGGCTCCATGTACACTTTATCCGCTATAGCGGTATCAGTCATAATAGTTGCGGGATTTGAATTGCAAAGGACTACTTCATATCCTTCTTCTTTCAAAGCAAGACACGCCTGTGTACCCGCATAGTCAAATTCAGCCGCCTGTCCTATTACTATAGGCCCGGAGCCGATAATCAAAATTTTTTTAATGTCCGTTCTTTTTGCCATATTGAGCCTCCTGAAATAATATATCTAAATTTTTTAATCAATGTAAGAATATACCGTTTTGCCCTTATAAACAGTATAAAGACATTTTCCGTACAAGTTCATACTGTCAAACGGTGTCGCTCTGCCAAATGATTTAAAATCGTCGGGGGTAACCGTATATTCGGTATTTAAATCCCATATGCTAAAGCCTGTATCTTCTTCCAGCTTAAAGCGTTTAACGGGATTTGTATAAAAAAGCGGAAGCAATTTTTCAAGTGAAATTATTCCGTTCTTTACCAGTTTAGTATATAAAACCGGAAATGCAGTCTCAAGTCCCACAACTCCGAACAAACTGTCCTTCAATCCTCTCGATTTTTCTTCTTGCGAGTGAGGTGCATGGTCTGTAGCTATCATATCAATAGTACCGTCTAAAATACCTTCAATCAAAGCAATTCGGTCATCAGCGGAACGAAGAGGAGGATTCATTTTAAATCTTCCGTTCTCCTGTAAATCGTTTTCATCCAACACAAGATAATGCGGTGCCGTCTCACAAGTAACATCAAGTCCGGATTTTTTTGCATTGCGTATTAAATCAACGCTTTCCTTAGCGGAAATGTGACAAACATGATATGAACAGCCTGTTTTCGCAACAAGATTAAGATCTCGCGATATTTGTTTATATTCACTTTCTGAGGAAATTCCTTTATGATTGTGAAGACTGCAATACACACCGTCATGAATATATCCCCCGTTCAAAAGAGAATTATCTTCGCAATGTGCGACAATAAGTTTATTAAGAGATTTTGCACGCAGCATAGCCTCTTCCATAACAGAATCGTCCTGAACTCCTCTTCCGTCATCGGAAAAAGCGACTGTCGAATCTGCCATACCTTCCATATCGGAAACTGCCATGCCCCTCTCTCCTACCGTAATGGAACCGTACGGATATACTTTAATGACAGCATCTCTGTCGATAATGTCAATTTGCTTCTGAAGATTTTCCAGGCAGTCCGGAACCGGCAATAAATTCGGCATTGTGCAAACTGCCGTATATCCTCCTGCGGCTGCACTGTATGTACCGGAAGCTATTGTCTCTTTATAAGAAAAACCCGGCTCACGAAAATGCACATGCACATCGCAAAAACCGGGAAAAACAAAATAACGCGGATTTTTAGAGACAGGGAGAGTGAGAGACGAGACAAAAGAGGAAATATCAGCATTGATTTTGCACGATTTTTCCGGCGTCATTACAGTCAACTTTTCCATGTCGAACATAGATTTTACCTTCCTGAACATTCTTAAAAAAGTCTTTCGGCAGCACATAAAAAGCATTACATATTAACGAAAGAACTTTAAAATCAATTTTAAGAAATTATATCATTGTTTTTCATATTTGTCAATTATATTTTTTTCAAAAAAAACACATTATGTTTCGTTTTTTTTAGACACTCTGTTATATGCCTTACAAAACTGCCTGTAAATCAGATAAAAAAACTCTTTCACTTGACAAAGATAACATTTAATAGTAAAATATTACCTGTTAAGAGTTTCTTCTATTTTCCGAATAAGTTTTTCAGTCGTTTCTTCAACTCGTTTAAAGTCTGTATTTGCTCTGTAAATTTTTTCTATTGTTTCGTGAATATTTCCGGCTTCGGCAAATGCGTCTTCCGCACCGTTAACCAATTTTTTAAAACACTTGTTGGCAAAACGGAGTTTAACACGGTTTTCTGTGAGCGTTTTTTTATCTATAAATCGTTCCATATTGAATACTTTACACTTGTCATTATAATAATCACTTTCTTCTTTTGCAACTACGCAAACATTTACTTCCGGAAAATAGAGTGCGTTTATATCTTCACAGCATATCGGATCGTAACTTATTACAGTTTTGAGCCTTTGTTTCTTTGCATACTCAAAAAAAGCTTTAAAAAAGATATTTTCACAACCTCTGCAATTAGTGACACAGCATATTTTTTTCGATTTTCTTTCAAAAGTATTAAATTGTTTTTGTCCTTTTGAACCGATGCAGGATATTAGTCTGATTTCTTCTTCCGCTTTCTCCCCTTTAAGATTATTTTGCTTAAAATATCTGATTATCGCTTTTAACATCTTTTCTTCTTCAAAATTTTTGCTTACTATATTTTTGATTTCTCTTTTTACCGTATATGCTGCCGAAAGGAAACTGTATCCGGTTTTATAACATTCGGCTTTATCCTGTATCATTTGCATTATTTCATATTTGCGATTTTCTATTGATTTTCTGTCGATATATTCGCCAAGTTCCACAATTTCGTCAACAGCTCCCGGAAATTTCGGATCGGTTATATGAGGTGCTGTGCCGTCAATTATGCCTATTTTTTTATCAATAAGTATCCCGTCCAGCGAATTCGGATCGGCGGAACAAAAAAAATCTTCTATGTTATTTCCCATCTTTTCAAAGTATTCTTCGATCTTTTTCATCATTGTTGATTTTCCTGTTCCCGAACCGCCTTTGATTATGTAAAGCCGTTCAAGCTCGGAAGGATTAAAAATTGTATCAAAATAACTTTTAAATCCGCAATTTGTATTCATTGAAGCAAAATATTTATTATAACCCATGTTATCTCTCCTTGCTGTTATATACTACTATCAGTCTATGTATTTTTATATTTTTTGTCAAACGAAAGGAATATTTTTATGAAAGCGATTATTCTTGCAGCGGGTAAAGGAACCCGACTTAATTCCGATCAAGCGGATCTTCCGAAAGCCATGAGAAAAGTGCTTGACAGGCCTATTCTTGAATATGTTTTCGATACCCTGAATTTCATTGATGAAAAGGATTTGTATGTTATTGTCAAATACAAAAAAGAAAAAATAGTTCAAGCCTATCCGAATCTTTGCTATATAGAGCAAGGTGATGACGGATACGGAACCGGTTATGCGGTTGAATGTGCCGAAAAATATTTTGAGAACTATGACGGTGAAATTGTTGTAATTTGCGGAGATACTCCGTTAATAAGCCAAAACACGATTAAAAAAATGATAAATATGCACAGAGAAGAAAATAATGCTTGTACCGTTTTGTCCTGTATCGGAGAAAAAGGGCTGGCACTCGGAAGAATGATAAGAGATGAAAGCGGTCGCCTTCTCTCCATTACCGAAGCTAAAGATTGCACAAAAGAACAATTCGACAATGTTAACGAATACAATGCGGCGACTTATATATTCGATTCAAAAGAACTTTTCAATGCGTTGAAGAAAGTTGAGAACAGTGTAGTTACAAAAGAAAAATATCTGACAGATGTTCCGTCTGTTTTGTTGGCAAGCGGAAAAAGAGTCAATGCTTACATATCCGAACATTCAGAGGAAATTCTCGGAGTTAATTCGATCGAAGATTTGAAATTGGTGGAAAACACATTACTTCAAAGAAAAAAAGTCAGTACGGAGGATAAAAAATGAGAAAAACAAAAATTATATGCACAATAGGACCCGCTTCAAACAGCGAAGATATGATAAGAAAACTTGCGGAAGCGGGAATGAATGTTGCTCGGTTTAACTTTTCGCACGGAACACACGAACAGCATAAAAAAGATATGGATACGGTTAAAAAAGTTCGCGAAGAACTCGGAATACCCATTGCCATAATGCTTGATACAAAAGGTCCCGAATATCGAATAGGAAATTTCGAAAACGGAAGTGTAACCCTTAAAGACGGGCAAAAATTTTCTTTTACCGCCTGCGATATAATCGGAAACAACGAAAGAGTTTCGGTTTCATATCCGAAAATGATTGATGAACTTGATATAGGAGATACGATTTTACTCTGTAACGGACTCGTGTCGTTGAGAGTAGACGAAAAAACAGATACCGATGCTATATGTACAGTAATTGAGGGCGGAATTATTTCAAACAAAAAAAGCATGAGTTTTCCGAATGAAGTTTTACGCCAAAAATATTTAAGTGACAACGATAAAAAAGATTTACTTTTCGGAATAGAAAACGAAGTCGACTTTATAGCTTGTTCTTTTGTTTCCTGCAAAGAAGATATAAACGATGTGAGAAACTTTTTGCATGAAAACGGCTGTGATGACATAGATTTGATTGCAAAAATAGAAAATCGTGCCGGAGTTGACAACATTGAGGAAATCATCAATGCAAGCAACGGAATAATGGTAGCCAGAGGCGATATGGGCGTTGAAATACCTTTTGAACAACTGCCGGCAATTCAAAAAAAGCTCATAACAAAGTGCAGAACTATCGGGAAGCGTTCAATCACCGCTACAGAGATGCTTGAGTCAATGATTTCAAATCCGCGTCCGACTCGTGCCGAAATTTCAGATGTCGCAAACGCCGTTTACGACGGTACAAGTGCGATTATGCTATCGGGAGAAACCGCAGCCGGAAAATATCCTGTAGAATCGGTTCGTGCCATGAGTAAAATTGCCGAAGAAACCGAAAATAATATCAATTACAAAAACCGTTTCAAAACAACAGATTTTCAAATCAACAACACAATAGATGCGATTTCTCATTCAACCTGCGGAGTTGCCATTGATATTGAGGCTAAAGCAATTGTCGTTTGTTCGCTTGGCGGCGGAACTGTACGAATGGTGTCAAGATTCAGAGCTCCGATTGATATTATCGGATTAACGACCAATGAAAAAGTTTGGAGAAAACTCGCTCTTTCATGGGCTGTAACTCCGGTAATGTCAGAAGAATATCCTTCTACTGAGGTACTTTTTTATCACGCGGGTAATACCGCAAAGAAACTTTACCGTTTGGCTTCCGGAGATAAAATTGTAATTACCGGCGGTATAACCAACGGTAAATCGGGAAATACCAATCTTATAAAAATACACACAATTTAAGTAAAAAACGAAGCGTGAAAGAATTTTCACGCTTCGTTGCCGATATTGTTAATTACTTTTTCGTTTTTCAACAAAAATAACAAATTAACGATTAAAAAGAGTTTTTTTGTACTGTTTTAACCTAAAAAATATTGTAATTAAAATTTTTTCATGTTAAAATAATAAAAAATTCAATTGAAGGAGTGTTAATTATGGATTTTTTAAGCACAGTCAAAGGTTCTATGCTCGAAAATTTTTATCCTGCCGGTTGGGATATGGCGAAAATCGATTCTTGCTGTTCAAATTCACCGGAAACCATCGAAGAAAGACAGCCGTGGTGGAACAAAGACTTTAATCTGAAATGTGCCGAAAATGTTACGGAATTCGATATGATTTTGGGACATGAAATTGCAATGGAAATAAAGAGCTGCCGCGACGAAGGAAGGAAACTTGCAATGATACTTCCCGTAGGACCTATGGGAATGTACAAGTGGGCGGTTTTCTTTCTCAAAGAATGGAATGTAAAATGCGATCATGTTTACGGTTTTAACATGGACGAATGGACAGATGCAGACGGAAACACTCTTGATTCTTCCAATGACGGTTCTTTCCAACACGCTATGGAAAATGCTTTTTATAATCCTCTCGGAAGTTTGACAGTTCCGGTAAATCAGAGAAATTTTGCAACTAAAGACAATCTTCCCACTTATCCGAAAAAGATTGCCGACTTAAAAAATGATGGTGCAAAGCTTGTAACCGTATTCGGAATAGGAAGAATGATGCATATAGCGTTCTGGGAGCCTCATTTTGCGGCGGAATTTGACTCGCTTGAGGAGTGGAAAAAACCTTGCTACAGAATTGCGGCAAAAATTCATCCGCTGACAGTTGAGCAAAATGCTCTTACAAGTTTTAAGAGTCGCACTACCCTTGTTCCTTGCCGTGCCAATACCGTAGGCCCCGGTCTCTTTCTCCAATCGGATAAAGTTATCGGAGGCTGTGACGGTGCTTTTTCACGCGGTATGCAGTGGCAAGGCATGTCACTTTGGACAACGCTTCGCTACGGTCCTGATATGTGGATACCTTCTACTTTTATGCCCACTTTCCCCGGTGTTATAGTTTATTTGAAAGAACTTGCCGGACCGCTTACCGCTGAGTGTAATTAAACTAATACATTAATAGCATAAAATAAGCGTTTTAGAGCAAAACAACGCACTTTGAACGCTTATTTTATGCTTTTTTATTCGTAGAATCTATTGTTTTTTAGGTGTAATTTGAATGTAATTTTTAAGATTTAAAAATCACCTGAAAACATCTCTTAAAATTCGCCAATTGTCCGAATGAATATCGTCACTGTAATTTTCGGTGCAAATGCAAAGTTCTTCGCTTTGCTTGTCGTAGCGGACAAAACCGCCTTTGAGATTGTGCTTTGAAAGATAGGCTTTTAATACATCAAACTTTTTCGGCGAGAAAATGTCAATATCTTCGCTCTCTCCCGTCTTGTCAAAACCGCCTTTTGTTTCGACTATCCAAGTTTCGCCCCTCACCGACACGATATAGTCGGGATAGAAAAGTTTTTGACGGTTGGAGTTATCCGCGTAAACAATAGAAAAATACTCGTCGCCCTTGTCGCCGTTTTTGTATATCCAATCGACGGCAGAACAGCGTTCGCAGAATTTCTCAAACTTCTTTTCCGACGACGAACGAGGCTCCGCCGACATCAGATAACCGCCGTATACGTTCTTTTCGCTTTCAATTTGCACTTTGCTTTGTAAATCGTATGTAAAGAGCGTTGATTGCGGAATGAAAAACGGCTTTTCGGATATCATATCAATCGACAGCGACAGTTGAGCAAGCTGTGCCGCCATTGCTTCACGGCAAATATGACGCAGTGCGTCGGTATTATTGATGACAAAAGAATATAATTCTCTCGTTGTCAGCAAAAGCAACTTTTCAGAATAAAAGTACTTATCGCCGAACAGTTTGCCTATAATCGTATTCATATAGGCGTATTCCATACCGATTTCAAGACCGATACGACCGACGCGGTTATGATATTCACGACCGTGTATATGCGTATTGATAGGTTCTTTTATTTGCACGACATTTAATTTTTCTTTTTCCGACAATTGATTAAGCACAACCACGTTGCCCGAAAGTGTGTATCGGACAATATCTTCGGAAAATATAAATCCGTGACTCTCCAACCGAATTTTATTCTGCTTCTTGTCGCCCGTCAGGGAAAACTCACGCTTATAGTATTGAGCGATAGACGTTAAAGCACGACGCGGATCACGCAAATCGGTCACCATTGTGCGTTGCTCTTTGGTAAGCGTAAACGACTTGTACTCGTTTTTCAAAAACAAAGTTTTCGCCTCTAACGCCGACTTGCCGAGGCTTGCTTTCACGCCTTGCGTAAACTTGCCGTCAAAGGTGTAAAGATAGCAACTGTCAAGCAAATCGTTATCGTAATGTTTCGCTTCGGGCATACGGCGAATACGTCCTATCGTCTGCACCTCAAATGTTTCGTCCATATTTTCTCTTAGTTTTACAAGAATATGAGCGCGTGGGCAGTCCC